>NZ_FVZF01000020.1 GCF_900168265.1 Salegentibacter salarius
GAGATCTTTACGGGTAGCATACGCTCTCGGGATATTAAGTTAAGTATGGATGGTAAAGGAAGAGCTATCGATAATGTTTTTATAGAACGCTTATGGAGAAGTGTGAAATACGAAAACATCTATCTCAATCCTCCGGAATCCGGGGTAGGTTTATACAGGCAACTCCGGGACTACTTTGATTTTTACAACCATAGGAGAAGGCACCAGGGAATAGAAAATGAAATACCTATCAACCGATATTTAAAACAAGAAAGAAATGCTGCTTAAAAAATAAAAAATAGAACTTAATTTAGCAGCTAAGCTGTCCTAACAAATGGGGGTTCTTCAAATAAATTCAAATTCTAACTCAAATGTATTTATAAAAATTGAGCTTTTAAATACATCAATTGCCCATAAATCACAACTGTCAGCGCCGATTCTTTCCTCAATTATCTCTAATTTTCTTTGCTGTGCTTTGGCAGAAAAGGAAATATCCTGCTGACTTATATAGCTTAGGGTAGAATCTTGTTCAAATGGGATTAGATTTTTATCATTTTCTGATAATTTATAAGAAGCTACGATTTGATCCCTGCAACAACCGGTTATAGAAAATAAAATAATAAGCAAGTAGGTAATATTTTTCATTAAAATTTGATTTTTCCTATAAATTTCACCAAACGTGTTATGAACAGTTGGGGATTTCTTGCCCTGACTTTTCGGTTTAGCAATGATCTTTGATTTATTCAATTATTTTCCGTCACTTACATTCAGAATTATTTTCCCCTCGACTTTGGCATTTTCAACTAACCTATGTGCTTCAACTGCGTCTTCCAATTTCATTGTTTTTCCAATTTCAGGCTTTATTTTTTTCTCCAGGAGCAATTTAAACAAGACTTGTAAATCTTCTTTAAACCATTCCGGGTGCTGTTTTCTCATGGAGGTTATCAAGTAAAAATTTGCGTGAGGTTTGTTCGGAAGTAGATTCCACCATTTTACTTTCAGAAAGTCTAAAATCATATTTCCACCATTTCCACTTGCAGAGTTTTGAAAACCAAAAGCTACTAAAGTTCCCTTTTTCTTCAGCAAACTCAGTGAACGAGGAAAATAATCGCCACCCATTGGGTCAAAAACTGCATCAATTCCATTGGGTTCTTTCTCTTTAATTACTTTTACAAAGTCTTGATTTTTGTAGTCAATTGGAATTGCCCCCATTCTTTGTATAAATTCGTGCTTCCCTTTCGAGGCTGTGCCATACATTTTTAAGTTCATTAGTTTGCCCAATTGGAGTATTGCAGTTCCAACTGCACCGGAACAAGCGTGTATCAAAATGGTCTGCCCGTTTTTAATTTTTGCAGAACGGTGCAGCATTTGATAAGCGGTAAGATATGACAGAATTAGGCTTACGGTTTCCCCATTATCCAAATTTTCTGGAACAGGAACAACCGAATTTGCAACGAGACAAATGTATTCCGTGTAAGATCCAATGACGGTCAAGTCTGCAACTTTTTGACCTATTTTCAGATTGTGGACATTTTCTCCAATTTCATCAACAACTCCAATCAGGTCATAGCCCGGTGAAAAAGGTAGCTTTGCCTTTATGTTCGGATAAATTCCCCTTCTGACAAGTGTATCGGTAAATGAAGCACTTGTCGCCAATACTTTTACCCTTACTTCACCTTTCTTTGGTATAGGCAGTTCTTTTTCAACTACTTTTTCAAGCACCTCGGGTTCTCCAAATTTTGAAATGACGATTCTAGTATATTCCATTATTTTTTAATTACCGCTAATGGTCACGTCTAAGGTAAGTAGCGTGTAGGGAAGAGCTAACTTGTCGGCCTAACCAAGATTGATTTAAACTTCTAAAATAGAGAATTTTAGCTAGATCAAAACTATTTTCTTTAACCGATGCTGCCCACTGCAGCTAAGTTAATTTCTTTCTTCCTACAATTTTTAGTGTAGACCAAAATAAAAAGCCAAAAATGATAATTATTGGAATTGTTGTGATTGGAGCTAGAGTTCGTGCTGTATCACCGGCAACTATTTCCTGTATAATCTGTTGCTTTTTTGTTCTTTCATTTTCTTCAAAAAAGCCATTTTCGTTTAGATCGTAATTTTTTAAGTTATCTTCATAATATTTTTCCTGTATTATAATAAATAAATTAGCCAGGAGATAAAGCACTAAAGAAAATATTAAACTGTACTTGATCTTATTTTTCATCAATTTCACTTAAGTTTAATTTTTGGAATAAACATCAGCTAACCATTGTTAACAGCGGTATTTTTGCTGAACCATTCTAAAATTTCATTCTTTAAGTCATCTGTTTCAGAAATCTTGAAATTCGGTTTTACTCCATTCCAATATTCCTTTTTTGTATAGTCAGCCATCACGCCAGAAGTTAGTATTAAAACATCATTGTTTTTTAGAGTAATAGTGCTATTTGATGTTGTATAGCCAGCTGTATTGTTGCCAAAAAACTTAACGTTTGGATTACTCATTAATGCAATAGCTGCAGCTTCACCTGAACTTGCGGTATTTCCGTTTATTAAAACAGCAATTTTTAAGTTCTCGTTTTTGAGTTTATATTCAAGTGGGGCATCTATAAATTTTTTAGTTTGATTCGATGAGCCGTTAATTATTTGATTTTCTTGCTTGCTCCATTCGTGCCATTTTTCTTCTATTAAGAAATAACCTAGAATTTCGTTTTCTAAAAATGGGGTTAGTGAAATGAGCATTGGCCACATATTCCCTCCATTATTCTTTCTTAAATCAATGACCCAGCCTTTTAATTTTTTAGAATCTTGTTTTTTTATATTCTCCAGATTTTCAGTAATATATTCTGCGCCTTTTTTTAGAGTTTCGTCAAGACTTTTTCTGGAATCAATAAAGGGGAGTATATTTATGTAACCTAAGGTTTCTTCATTTTCGAATGGTTCTATTTTTTTATAGCTATAAGCTTTCTTTCCCTTTGCAGATAAGTAGGTCTCTGCAGTTTGATCGTAATAACTTGAATGTTTTTCTCCATTTAAAGTTAATGCAGTAATTACGGCTGAATCCTTAGAAAATACAGCACTTTGCCAAACTTTCTTTTCAAAATTCTTCCAGTCTATTGAATCTTTATTAATGGAATTTCTTTCAAATTCTCTTATCATCTTTTTGATGGACTTCTCATCATTTTTTGAAAGCTCATTATATTGAGAATGAGAATTTTGAAAACTGAGTATTAGTATAAATAAAAGTAGTGTGTTTTTCATATTACTTGGCGCCAATTGCGAATATGCGATGTTTTTAATTATAGATTTCGGCCTAACGATTTTGCTTCTTATGGAAAATAATTTAGCACTTTCCTATTAAATCCGGCATTTGCGATGTGTTGTTGGATCCAGTATTTATTTAATCGGATGATCTATTAGAAGATTTACCATATTATAATATAGAGCAAAAGCAACTACCAGCTTAGTCATATCATTTTCGAAATCTTCTTTTTTTAATTTTGAATTCATTGCTCCTGCAATAATAGAAGGAGAAATATCACCATATTTTGTTTGAGCATTTAAAACTTCTTTGATAGTCTCGTTTGTATAATTACTATTTAAGCATTTTAAATAATCTCCGTCTGGATTTAAAACATATGTAATCAATTCTTCTTGTTCAGATTCTTCTTCTATCTCATCAGAAAAGGAAACTAGAGTTATTTCTTGTTCAGAATTATTCACTTCATACTTTGTCCATATTTTCTGAAATGTCCTATTTTCCTTCAGTTTTTTGATTATTTCAACAGCTTTTTCATTCACATAAAAGTCTGGAGAGAAATCATGATTTGGAGGCATAGCACTTAAATCTTCGATATAAGATTTGAAATTTTTATTGTCATTTTTTTGATTGTAATGCTTTGCTAACTCTTCCCTGAATATTAAGGTTGCTTCATTTAGAACCTTAATATCATTCTCATTCAAGCAACCTGATAATTTGCCGGCATAATTAGATTCTTTTTGGGAAGTACATGAAAATAAAATAGTAATAAGAAATAGAAGTAGAATTTTGTTCGTCATTTTTTAAAGTATTGGTACCAAGGGTTACGGTTAAGAGAAGTAGCGTGTAGGGAAGAGCTAATTTGTCAGCTTAACCAGGATCAATTTAGAGTTCTAAATTAAAGATTTTAAGCTAAACCTAAGCTTTTTTTTTACCGATTTTAGCTGTAGTATTTTATTCGAGTTGGATCTAGGCGAAGTGGAATGGAGTTTTAAAAATCATAGTAAACAAGCTTCCATTAACTAAAAGATCGAAGGAAAAGACAACCGATAGAGACCCTGCTTTAAAAACCTAAAACATTTAACCGATTTTTTATTTTAAACTTGACTTATCTAAAACCGTGATCTTTTTAAGAATTGTAGATAGTACAAGACTAAACAATACGAAGGCTATAAAAATAATGAATCCGGGCTGCAACGATGTTTTATTGGTAGATATGCTCACAAGAGATTCAGTTTCAACATTCGCATTAGTAAGTTGATGGTCCAGAATACCCTGAAACCCTATATAAGCCATAAATATTGCGATAACATATACATCTGCCATACTCCATTTTCCCGATTTAAAAGCGAAGAATTTCAGGATTTTGCTTCTTCTAATTTTTTCGCTCCCGGCCAGATAAATCTGAGTGGAAACAAGTTTAGCCACGGGAAAAATAATACTAAATGCGAGAATTAGAATTCCCACGAAAAAAGAATCTACCTTTCCTGTTTGAAACAAAATATCTATTACCTGCAGAATACTTTTACTTTGAAAGAAAATTACCTGATCGTTAAAAGTGATTTGTTCCCCAATCAGTAAAAAATTTACTTGCTGAAAACGCGCATCTATTTCTATCATAGGAGCAGTTAGCCCTGCAAAAAGAACTACCAGGGATAAAATCACCGAAATAATAAACATGGGCGTATGTAAGAAAAATTGATTTCTTAACAACCACCAAATAAAAAGAAAAACCACAATAATACCCAGCAAGATATAGGTATGATTATAGGTTTGATCCTCCAGGGTCATTAATTTTTCTGAAGTTTTTCGGTTAAAAGCTTCAAGGCTCTTAACCTCATATTTATCCAAAAGTGAATTTAGTCTTACAACAGCAGTTTCAGAATCTGCGTGGGTCATATCACTGTATTCCTGCAGTTTACTTTTAATGACGTATTTAAGCGCTTCTTTATTTTCCGGTTGCTGAATTTCATCTACAATAGTTTGGGCAAACATTGGTACCAGCGCCCTTATCTTTTCTTCGGGCACCAAAGTTCTTACGGCAAATTTTCTTAGTTTTCCCTTTAAACTCTTTTGCTTAAGGTTCATTAAACTATCGCCTTTATCAATCCCGGCCATAAGAATATTTTCTACCTGAATTACAAGCGTATCTTCTTGGGCCGGAGTAAATTCAAATTCATCAATACGGTTTAAAACCATATTCGTTAAATGATCTCTCCAGATATTTACTGAAAGGAGTCCGTGGGTGATGCTATTAAGCTCACTGTAATCTTTCTTGATTTCTGCAGCTTCAGAAGAATATTTATAAACCAGAAAGCTACTCCACCCAGCTAAGCACACCAAAAAACCCGTAAATAAAATAAGGAGAATGCGCTTTATATTTATAGCCATCATGTTGCGAAGTATTCTTTAAAGATACTCCATTAATCCGGATAAATTCGGTGAGGTTTTCCTGCTGAAATATTTAATTAATTATAATCTTTGTCTTGTAAAAAAGCTCCATTTCATCATAATTCTGAAAAATCGGAACGCTCCATTACAGTTCGAAATTTTTTGATGAAGTCCGCTAAATTGGATTGCATAATTAATTTAATTCCGCTTCCTGCGCCCTGCCTATGCTTCCAATTCCCTAACTAAAGAACTCCAGGCTTCGCCTGACACTATTTTAAGATGAATTACCACCATTAATTTAAGTTCATTTCTAATGTTAAAACAGAAGTAAAAACGATTAAAATCTTTAATTTAATCAAAAGAAGACGACCCTATTTAAAGCAGTTGAATCTTACCTATAAGAATAGGTAATTAGAATAACACTCTGCATTTCTAATGTTTGGTTAATTTCTCTCCACCCGGTACAATTTACCCCACTTCAAAATGAGTTGAAATTATTATATAAGCATATAAAAAACTAAATATCAGTAATGTGCACTCTTCCTTAGTAAGTATCTTAAAATACAGGTATATAATTTGGACCTAGCATAATATGATTTCCTTAAGAGTTATTATGCAATTAAAAATATATAAAATTCTGGCTTTATGCATCCTCCTTGCACTGGGCTCATCTTTATACCTGCACAAAAATTTTTATTATTCGATTTGGCTAGACAATCAGCTTACTATATTATTCCTACTCTTTACCTTTATATTCACTATCGTAATAATTAGAAAAATTAAAAATTTCTAAATATCTAGGTTTTGTTTAGTGCGGAAATAAAATTCATATTTTAAGGATTACTATACACATAACTCCCCACATTCCCCTTTCATATCTTTTAGGTAAAGACTTTCGTTCAACAACGAAACTCAAGTATAAAAACCCACCTTCCATTTTGCTTCTTCCACAGAAAATATGAAAACGATCTATTCCCGGTTCTGATTTTCCACTTAAATGATGGAAATGGATTTCATAACTAATTTAATTCCGCTTCCTGCTCCTTTCCTACTCTTCCTTTTTTCTATCTGAAGTACTCCCGTCCCTAACTGCCCCTACCTTTTTCTGTAATGCAAAATACCAAGATTTAGAAGTTAGTCCACACTGCATAAAGCCGGTTGCTGTGCTCCCTTTTTATAAGTCCTCCCTAATTCTAAATCTTGAAAATGTATCAGCATCAGAAAAAGGTAACAGTGACGGCTCTACGGGAAGTAAATCGAATAACGGAAAAATGAAATCATGCAAAAATCCACAAAAAGGAAGCGGAATTAAAAAATCAAAAAAGGAAAATGCTCAGGATACAATAAGTAAATCAATTAAAATCAGATATATAGCTTTAAATTCTGCCCGACCATTTCAGTTTTCCCGATGATGGGATTTTATAAAAAAAATAATAAGATTTTAAAAACGGATTATGATGTTCATGATCTGTTTTTCATTTTACGAAATTCTCAATCAATTGATCATTTCTCTATAGTAAACTTCAAAGATTTTCTTTTCAAATCATAAAAAATAGGATTCAGTTTTTAAACATTTAAAAGGCTATTAAATTCATTTTAATAGTCAACTTTTTTGTCCCTGCGGGACGAAAAGGTAGAGCAAGAGGGTAACGGGCAGAGCCCGTTAAAAACTACCTTTTACATTTTAATTTATTGACTATCAATTATTTAAATAATATGATTAATGCTATAAAAATATTGATTTACTGGTTTTGGGCTTGAACCCCCAATAAAATGGTTAAAAAAACCAGTAAATATTAAAAAGTACTGAATTATGAAAGCAGTTAAAAACATTACTATTGAAAAGAAAACGGCTGAACGCTTTCAGCAATTTTCCAGAATACATTACAAAACACACTCTGAAGCTTTGGCCGGAATGCTGGATTTTTTCTTCTACAATGAGATTTCTCCGAAAGAAAATTTTGGGCCTACCGGCAGGCGAATTGAAAATATTATCAAGAAAAGAATTAATGCAGTGATCGCAATAACAAGGGATATGGAGAAGAATAAAGTTAACCCAACTTTAGCTATTTTGCAGGCACTATTGGAGGCTGCTGATCCAAAAAACAATTACTCCAATCGACTAAGAGATTATGAGCAAGATGACACTCATCCCGACTTTTATAAATAATTCACTATGTATATTACAGCCAACCCAAAGAAATTAAGAAGAGTATTCTCAAAGCACCGCAGAGTATCTTGATTACCTGGAAAAAGAAAATGTTATTCCGGGTATAGAAGAAAATAATGAGGAGCTTTTCTTTAATTAGAAAGAAGATAATTTTTTTTGGAAGATGTTGTAAAAGAAGTAGATACCAATATCACTAAATTGGAAACGAAGAAACCGAAGTTTTACTCCTATGTGAGGTATTTAGATCTCAAATGAGATAAAATTTTATGAAAATGAAAATTCGGTTTTTTAATAACCATAAAGTCAGGTGAAATTATAGAAGTTAAAACGTAAGATTGGTAATTTGCAGTGGTTAGAATGAGGTTTTTTTGTTATCCAATCCTTATTGAAATTAAAATTTCGGCTATTTTCTTTTATCGGCAGTTTTTTCATCAAAAGTGACCAAATTAAAAAGCTGGCGCATTCTGCTTTTCACCCTGGAGCCATATCGCTCTTCAAGTTCATCGGAATCTAAATTTGTTGTAGCGTGAGTTTTTATTTTATGATTAAGAAATAATTCATATCGGGAAAGCAGAATTTCTCCCATCACATTGCAATCCTGACCATAAAACCTTCCTGCCGGCTCAACACCAAGGTCATCAAAGCATAAATAACTATTATTCCCATAATCTTCAATTGTTTTAAACCCCAAATGGTGAAAAGCAAAAGCAATATTTCTGCAAGGAATAACCTGATATTCTTTTTGGTGGGGCACCAGATAACGCAAAAGCTTAAGAAAGCTAGTTTTTCCACAACCCACAGGCCCGGTTAGTAAAATTCCTTTTGCAGGGTCAAGATCGAATTTCTGGCATTTTTCCTTATCCGCAATTATATAATTGCAGAGTTTGAAAAGTAATTTTTCATCTTTTTTGTACAGCTGAAACTCTTTTCCAAAAAGCATCTTTCCTTTCACCTGGAGATATTCAAGCATTAATGGAAAATCATAAAATACTTCTTTTCCTCTAAATTTTCCAATCTTGTAAACTACTCCGCCTTCTATTATTTCACAAGGGTTTTCCATAGTTTTTTTCTTTTTTAATTTTTAAATAATCAGGATTTTTCATTTTTAAATCTTGCTGAATCTCCTTGGCCTTTTTCATCCATCGATATGCTAAAGCCTGCCAGTTTACTACAGGGGTATCACGATTAATTTTCCAACCTACAGCTTCGTAGTGGTGATAAAACTTAGAAGCTTCATTATCTGGCCAGCCTTTTTCTTTAAAATATTTTAAAACTTCAAATTCACTTTTTGGCCAATAAGTTTTATTCTGTTTAATATGTTTAATATTGTTTGTTTCATATACCGGTGCTATTTCGGTACTCTTACCGGACTCTTCTGCAACCTGTTCTAAAAAAGTCTCAAACTTATCCGGGTCATTTACACTACAAATTGAATGCTCATCTTCTGCTTGTTTATCACTAGTCCAAAAAATGGACATCTTAACCTGGCTGCCTTTTAAGGGATTTTTAGAAGGCAAATACAAAATGTAATTCCAGTCACTTAATTCTCTAATGCATTTATGGTAGGTTGAAAGTGAACCAACCTTTGAAGCTTCCATAATTTCCTGCCTTTGTATATAGAATTGCTTACAAAACCTAAAAACATTCCAATACTGAAATAAAGCATAGTAAATACTCACGTGTGAGGGATTTAAACGGCTATCTTCATTAAATCGATAAAAAACCTCGGTAAGGTGTTTTATGTAATTCATATTAATCACTATTATCTATCTTATACTTCTCCATTAATCGTTGTACATCTTCCCAATCATAAAAGACGGTACCTCCTATTTTTGTGTAAGGAAGATTACCATTTATTCGTATATTCTGTAAAGTTCCCCAACTTATATCCAGCAGTTTTCTCACTTCAGAAGATTTCAAATACCTTTTATGGATTCCGGTTGAATGCTCTTTAAGTAATTTTTTAAGCTCCTCAAATAACTCTAGCTTAAAATTCATTAGATCATCGGTAGTAATTATTTCTTTTGGCATTTTTAAAATGGTTTTAGTTTAAAATCCCACCGATGGTTACACTTTTTTACACGGCGGGATTTTGTTGATTTGACTTCTAAGACAAATTTGAGCAGCTTTAGGAAATTAATTTCACTATGTCCACCGGACTACGACAAAATTTAACACCTTCTCTAAATAGATATAAACGAGGCTAAAATTGATGAGTTTGGGCAATTTTAAAGAGAAAATATTCTTAAAAGGAATAGAAATGGGCTTTTTCGGAGTTACGTTCACCTACCGAAAATTATAGCTCATTTACACGGTTCATTTTTTGTTCAAAATTCCAGGTGATTTTGTCCAGGAATTTGGTGATTCTCCCTTTCCTATCCTTTATTTCTGAAAGCTTCTTGTAGCAATTATCCAGCTTTTGATTAAACTATTTCAAATAGGGAAACGATATCAATACTGCCATATTTGGAGTTTGATTGAAACCCTGATCTTTCTTCTGTTTCAAAATTCCACGTAAAGCATTCATATCCCGGCTAATCTTGTTTTCCAAAAAAAATTTATGGCTTTTAATGGATACATTAATACATAAAAAAACCTGATTCATTTTCTAAATGAATCAGGTTTTTTCTAAACTATTTAAACTTTTAATTTCTTAAAAGCTCCAACAAATGCTTATTTATCTACAACTTCTCCAATTGGTTCAAGTAGAACCTCACGGTCAGCAATATTGATTCCCTGGCTTCCATCGGCATTCATTTCATCAAGCTCGCTTATATCTACTCCTGGAGTACCTTTCGCTAGATCGTATTGTTCACCAACACTTGCCGCTCCATAACCAAGATCTTTCATAGATCCGGCTGTTATTCGACTTAATGGATTTTCTCCTAAATTGATAAACCCGGTCATTAGTTCATTGCGCAATAGCGATTCTCTCCAATGTCCACCAGCTGTACCGGGGCCTCCTATATTTTCAATTGGAAGTTCAAATTCACCACCTTCAGCATTCCAAAATACATTCGCCTTTTTTCCTGTAAAATATGGATTACTCGCAGGTCCCTGACTAAGCATTTTATCTCCGGAATTCCATAATGTACCTACTCCTAAAACGTGTCCCATTTCATGAACAATAACGTTCTCAAATAAACCTCTGTCATCCAGAGACTGAAGATCAGCAGTATCAAATTGCATAATTCCACTAATAGTCAAACGGTTACTGGTACGAACAAATCTTGGGCCAGCAGAGCCGAGAACTTTTCCAGGACCATCAATAGGTATAAGAACTACCTCAATCACTACATCATCAATAGGACCATCAGCATTTAAAGCTGGGAAACCTAAAAAGGCTGATGGTATTGCACCAACAACTGCTTCTTCTGGTATAGAAGATTCATCTTTAATAATGATTCGTTCCCATCTAGCTGCTGCAGATTCGAATACTTCACGCTGTCTGTCGGTTACAGGCACCAGATAGTTTATCGAAATATTAAAACGACCTCTATCTACACCTGCTGCATCTGTAGCTCTTTTTTTATTAATATTACTTTTAGACGTATTTGATTTAGCATCAATTTTAATCAAACCATTATCTGGGGTAAGCAACTCAAATTCTTGCTTTGCAGTTGTATCCATATCTGATTGAACGGAATCTACAGAGTCCTCAGAACAGGAAACAAGTAAAGCCGCACCTATAGCGACGGTAAATAAACCTGTAAATTTTGATCTTGTTAAAATTTTTCTCATAAAATATTATTTCTTTAGAACTGTATTAAAACAGTTAATGATTAATAGTTCCGCAAACTAATAGAAATAAGAAGAAATATTAATACTTCTTTAAGGTTTAACAAGTGTTTAATCAATTTAATTAACAATTGTTTAAAAAAACATAAGTAATATCTATTAAATATTACGAATAATTTATTCGCATTGTATTTGATATTTTAACGTGGTTTCTTGGAAATCCGTAGTATTTTCAATTGACTTTCTCTCCCGGGAAAAGTCTCAAACACCCTAATTGGCTCTGAATTCAATCTAGTTTTATTTAAGAATACCAAATTATGTATGTTGGAAATATTGAGAATCTATCCGAAGAGAGAATTGAAAAATATTAGCTGTACTCCCCATTGCTAAAAAATATTCCATTTTTAAAATAGAGAAATCCCCCTACACGACATATTATGACGCCTACCGCCCTTATTTTTGCAGTATAAAATAAAGATGATGCGAACATTAGAAATAACACTTACCGAAGAGCAATACCAACATATACAGGAAGAGATCAAATATGGCGGAAGAACAATGCTTCAGGAAGAAACCATGGGCGGATTTGAAATTACACTTCACGTAGGCGTACCAAATATCTATACTTATCTGGAGATGAATTATATTAATAAGATTGATCTTGGAGAAGTAGAATGGAGTTTTAAAAATTTTAATAAACAATCTTCCTGTAACTAAAAGAATAATGATGTCAGAATATAGAGAAAAAATAATTCTTACCTATAGACAGTTACTTGAAATGCACGAGGAACTGCTCACCAGGATAATTAATGTGGGAATGACCGGGGAATACGCTGAAGTAAATACAGTTTTCAAGCCCGGCGACACCTATAAATTTGATCTTGAACAATTTCGAGGAACTAAAGACAATAACCTGAAAAAGCTACTGACTTTTTTCGATGAAATGGAAAACCTTATGAACTCCCTGGCAAATATTAACGGGATTACCGAAGAGGAGCTTGAGGATGCGAATTTATAAATATAGATTTGAGAATGCACATAGCAAGTTAGAAAGTACTAATTTTTCATAAATAACTCTCTGTAGGTTTCCTCTATTTCACTTATCTCCTCTGCTTTTAGTTTTGCAAATTCTTTCTCGCGGGCACTTTTAGATAAATCTCCCTCATTCTGTTCAAGAAATCTTACCAGGAGGGCTACCATTTTATCTGGCATTTCATATTCGTCATCCAACCATCTTTTAAAAGCATCATAAGCTGTAAGGTATTGGATTTCCTCAGGAATTATATTGTCTATGGTATCGTTTACGCAATCATATAAAAATTCCGTTTGCTTAGTAATGTCAAAAAAGCGGTAGTAATCCAGAGTATCGTTTATTACCTGGACATTGTTGTCTGATGTTTGTTCCCAATCAATATGATCAAGAAGTGGGTGCGAATAATCTTCTAGAATCCTTCTATAGTCATCAATATGATCAAGAATAGAAGCTGAGACAGGGAATATTACCCCTTGTTGAGAAAATTTTTTCTTCGCCAGGAGATGATGGATTATATATCTATGAATCCGCCCGTTCCCATCTACAAAGGGATGAATAAACACAAAACCAAAAGCAATTTTTGCTGCGGCCATGACTGCTGAAAAATCATTTTCAAGTAATAATTGATTTGTATCAAGCAAGCCTTTTATTAGCTTAGGCAGATCATCAGGCTTTGCGGAAATATGATCTGGTATTGGTGCCCCAGTTGTCCTATCATGTTCTCCAATAAAGCCTCCTTTTTCCCTGAAACCCATCTCTATGAATCGACTGTTTTCAATCACCACTTGCTGCAATCTCACGAATTCCTCTTCTGAAAGATCTTTTGTTCCTGCCTGTCCTATCGCTTTCCCCCATCTAGCTGCACGTTTGCTTGGAGGGTTTTCTCCTTCTATAGTGAAAGAAGCTTTAGAATCCTTTAAAAGAAGAAACGACGAAGCTCTTTGTATGATATCCTTACGTACACCCTTTAAATATTCAGTTTTTTTCTTCTCTAAATCGGCCTGAGAGAATTCAAGTTTAGCGGTTCTACGAATCAATGGACAAAAATATGGCGTGCCTGGGAGGTTATTAATCACCAAGTGACGTTTTGATTTTGTTCCATTTATAGCAAACTGAAGATTACTATCTATAGCGAAAACGTAACTTTTTTTAGTGAGGACCTTCTTTTGAGGAATCTCTTTTTCCATAATCCATTCCAACAAGAACCATATTCTCCGGCTATATTGCCCGGTAGGTTCAATATCCGTCAGCTTATATAGTTCTTCTTCAGAAAAGTACCTGGTGAGTGCACTAAACACTAATAAATTTACCCCTTCATATTTTAAACTGAATACCAAATGCTTATAAAGGGCCTCGATTCTGGAAAGTTTTACATGATCTTCGGGCAAGTAACTAGGTTGGAAAACCCGCCAGTCCTCCGTTTCAAAAGATTTGTTTTGATCACAAATCAAAGCCACAGGCTTGTGGATAGGAATATTAAGACCTAGCTTATCAATAATGGCGGCGTATCCTACGACGACACCTCTTTCTGGTTTTTCCAGACCGTGAAAAACGGGTGCATCAGAATAAAAATGGGCGGGATTAAGCATTTCAAATTAAATTTAAGCGCAAGATAAGTAAAAAATAGGAGCAGTACATAAAAAATGAGCGCTAAATATAATTTTCGATTAAAAATAGGCGCGCTACTATAGGAAAAATTAAATCATTTTACAGCGACATACTTTGTCGCTAATAATGCCTTAATTTGTTAAATACAATCGAGATAATGAGTAGATCTAAACGCAAAACTCCCATACTTCCCAATTGCCAGGCTTCTTCGGAAAAAACTGAAAAACAAAAAGCCAATCGCAAATTAAGAAGAATCGTAAAAGAAAAAATTGCAGTTTCAGATGAAGAGCTTCCGCAGAAAAAAGAAATTTCGGATATCTGGAATTGGGGAAAAGATGGTAAATCTTATCGAGCTGATTTAACCAAAAAAGAAAAGACCAAGTAATATGAATATACTTTACCTACACGGACTTAATAGTAAATTAAGTGACGAAAAAAGAGAAGTATTGGAAAAGTACGGCCAGGTTTTCGCACCTGATATAAATTATTCAGATAAACATTTTCAACCCGATCTTATCCTAAAGGAATTCCCAAATACAGAATTCAATGTGGTTATGGGAAGTAGTATGGGCGCGCTAAATGCTTATGCTATTTCAGAAATTATAGGAAGGCCGGCTTTATTGTTTAATCCGGCTTTGGTTAAATACAGCGAAATAGAATTCAGTCATAAATTTACTCGAGGACTTTCTCCAAAGCAGATATTACTGGGAGGGAGTGACGATGTCGTGAATGCAGCCGATACCCTAATCTTTTTAGGCAAAAACCTCAAAAATTCAGAATTAGATATAAAAGTGTTGCCGCAATTAGGTCATCGTATCCCTATAAATGTTTTTACTGATCAGGTTAAAAAATTCTTTAAAGATATTTGTGCTTAAACCTGGTTCGTCAGTTCGAGTAATCCCGATGGCATCGGGATGGTATCGAGAACAATTTTTGAACTCCAATTAAATAACAAAAAAACTATGTCTGTACGCCAAACTATAAAACGCCATTATAAAATTATCTCTCTGCTTAGGTTGCGCCCTATGAGTTATGAGGATGTTCAGGATGAAATGGCTATCGATCGGGATTATATAGAAGAAAAGCTACTAACTTCTCAACGTACTTTTCAACGAGATTTAGAGGATATAGAATCTATACATAACATTGTAATAAAATGTAATAGAAGTACTAATAAATATTACATCAACGAGGATGTTGAGGAAACGCATTCTCAAAGATTACGAGAAAATTTTGACCTTTTAAATGCCATAAGACTTTCAAAGAGTTTTGGAAACCAACTTATTTTTGAGGAAAGGAAACCCCTGGGCACCCATCATTTAGCGGGGTTATTACACGCCAGTCAGAATTTTTTAGAAGTAGAGTTTGAATATTATAAATTTTGGGATACCTCCATAAGTAATCGCAAGGTGAAACCCATTGCGCTTAAAGAAGCCCGGAACCGTTGGTACCTTATTGCAGAAGACACCAAAGACGATATTATTAAAAACTTTTCGCTCGATCGAATTAAAAACCTGGAAATTACCAAAGACAAGTTTAAGCCAATTGAATACCAGGCGTATGAAAAATTCAAAGATAGCTTCGGAATAATAAACGGCACAGATGAAGAGCCAGTTAAAGTTATCCTATCGTTTACACCCAGGGAAGGCAGGTATGTAGAATCACTTCCACTACACCATAGTCAGCAGTTAATTGTGAGCAATGATGATGAGATCAGGTTTAGTTATTTTATTCGTCCTACCTACGATTTTAGAATGGAAATACTCTCTTATGGTGACCAAATAAAAGTAGTAGAACCGGAAAGCCTAAAATCCGAAATCAAAAAGGAATTAAAGCGTTGTATAGGCAATTATGAATAGCTGCTTAAATATTAGATAAGTCAACTGAATCCAAGATCATGAATAAGAAGAATCAACTAAAAAAGCCCTGGCCAACTAAAGATGCTATGGCTCAGATATATGAAAACAACCTATGGGGCGGTCATCAATCTGAATTTTTCTCTGGAGATGGCTCGCATAATTCCGAATTGATAAATCCATATTTGGAAACTGTGACCTCTTTTTTAAAATCTTTTGAAACGCAGCCGGTGGTTTGTGATCTGGGTTGCGGTGATTTTAATATTGGAAAAGAATTGGTGAAGTACTCCAAAAAGTATATTGCCATAGACATAGTTCCAGAGCTTATAGCGCATAATAAGAAAACATTCAAGGCGAATAATTTAAAATTTCATTCTTTGGATATCGCAGAAGATGAATTGCCTGCCGCAGACTTTGTGATTCTAAGACAGGTTTTGCAACATTTATCGAATGCTGAAATAAAAAGTTTGGTAAAAAAATTATATGATTATAAGTATGTGATTTTAACCGAGCATGTACCGGAAGGGAACTTTGAACCCAATCAAGATATTATATCCGGACAGGGAATCAGACTAAAAAAACAAAGTGGTGTAAATCTTTTAGCGCCGCCATTTAATTTTAAGGTTGAGGAGGAAAAACAATTACTATCAATTAAGTCACCTGAATTTAAAGGAGTTGTAGTAACTACCATTTATAAAGTATTTTAAACCCTCCTAAAATTTAGGTTCTGGTCGAAAATTTTAGATGAAGATTAGCCTTTCCAAAGAAAAGTCGCGGGATAAGCCCAGATTTTACTTGTATCCGACGAGTGAAATGAGAGGAATACCTACGTTTTTTTATCAATGGAAAAAATGAATAATTAATAATTATTATCCAATAAGTTTTAAAATGACTATCAAACAAATTGCACATATTTTTCTCATCAGCTGTCTAATCAATGCTAGCGTTTTGGCTCAGGCGGTAAAAGAAGAGAATAAATATGGAGAGCAGCTTTATTTTGTTGAGGGCAATACGCTAAAGCAAAAGGATGAATATGGAGAGGAGCTATTCTACTGGAACAGCGAAGAAATTAAACTAAAAAATAAATACGGGAAAAGCCTTTATTATTTAGATGGCAACACGGTAAAGCTGGAGAATAAATATGGAGATCGTTTATACGAGTTTGATGGATATTACATCCGGTACCGTGATAAGTACGGACCGAAAATCTGGTATTTAGATGGTAGAGTATTAAAACGAAAGGATAAATACGGCGAACCGGTTTATTATTTTGAAGGCATCCCTGATAAATGGGTATTGGTCGCTCTACTAGATCTTTCTAAGTAAACTACCTAGGAGCAAGCTCAAAAGGCATAAATAAAAAACAATATTTTAATTTCAAGGTAAACCTCGGAGCATTTACCCCGAGATTTCGGCACAATTATCAAGTAAATGGGCCTAAATAATTCTCCTCAAAGAAACCCCTGGTTAAGAATAGATAAATTAAAATTAGCATGACAGAAATCATTTTAGATCGTGAATTTGAAAAATTTTATTGTCCAGTTACTGGTGAAATTGTGCTGCATCCAGAAGGATACCACACTCCTCCCAGCCTGCTCTTTATTTACGTAGAAGAGATCCAGGACTTTGAATACTGTATTGAGAAATTGAAAGAAAAATTTCCTTTACACTTTAATGAGAACGGGGAAACAATTAACGGAGAATTCTTATATAAAACAATGAAAAGACACCTCCGCTGGGCGCAAGACAAACTTCTGATCACCTATGGCACTATGGGATCAGCTACCCTATGTTTTGATATGGGATATTCCAGCAATTGAATTTACGCAAATCGGCCATTATTTAAAAGACGACACACCTTGTCGCGTTCTCCATCTATATTTGTTTCAGCAAAAAAGCAAAAGCTTATGATGATTTAACTTTCTCACCGGGAATGATTGTTTTGATTAATTTGATTTGTCAACTAATACCCACTGCTCCCGGGGTGGGTATTTTATTGTCCACATCTAAACTATAAATATGGATCAGCTCTCATACCAAAACCATCTAATTGAACTCAAAAAATTAGGGGTACGTACTGACAAAAAAATTGAGGTAATGTATTCAGATCTTTATCGCATCACTGAGAATATTTTTCATACCGAATGTTTGCTCCGTGAAGGATATGAAGCTGAAGATTTTTTCCAGGATCCTAAATTCAGTAAACTGCGAGAACTTAAAAAGCATCTTGAAGAGGTAATGGAATGGATGTTCCCGAAAGGCCTTCCTGAGTGGCCAAGACGCTGCCAAAGTAGCTATGAGCGATTCCGAAATCCTTATCTCAGCGTTGATTTAGGTTCTATATGGAATGGAATTCATTCCTCAGAACTATTAATCGCAGCTTTTAATATCCGTTGTGGAAAACCGGGAGAACAATTCAGAAAAGATAGGGAATACATTCTGGAAGAACTGGAGAAGAAGCATTATTGCCTGTCTAATTTAAAAGAATATCGCAATAAAGATTCTGCCTTAATCCCTCCTATAGGCATAGCAGTTATGGAGCAAAAGATCTATTTTCCTAATGCCGGAAAAGCTTATGCAGGTGGAGTTTATCACCAAGAAGATGCCTTTGAGGTTTGGAGAGAAAAATATCACGTGAAGTTTAAAAATTTCAGTAATAACCACCTTCAGGCATTTTATAATACCCGGGTAGGAAGAGATAATAATAGTGTTGTATGGAAAGGTATTATTCAAGCATTACAAAACGAATTTCAAAACCGGGAGATAGATATTTCTTCTATCACTATTGAAGAAAAGCTTGCTACGAATAAATGCGCGATTTTGGTCAGTCAGAAACTACATGGTATAGAAGAACTTCCTATGAAGATCATAGAACAAATGATCATGCTATACAACCAGGAAAAAGCTCATGGAAAAAGAATTGTGAGTGACTGTAAAATTAAAGAGGGAAATATCCTTTATTTGTCAGATTACTCTGATGCATCTATAAATGGAAATCATCTTTTAAGCTTCTTTTCAGATTATTTAATAGGCTCTCCAAGGGCAAAGTTCAGACTTTAATATAATTTATAAATAATGGAGAACCCAGAGCAATACAAAAAGCTTACCCAGCCATTCAATTTGCTTGAAATAGATGCTGAGCATAAAACTATAACCCAGTTATACCAAGAGCTGAATTTTAGGGCGAGGGAAGAATACCTGGAGCATTGTTACAGAAGTAAAAAGAGTTATAACCGGGCAATGTTTACCCAAAGTATTTTCTATAAAAGATTTATTTTTCTCAAGGTACATTTACGTGACCTGTGTTATTGGCTTTACGAGAACAGGGAATCTATGCCCGAGCAATTACTTAATGCGATGAAAGCAGCACCAGATTATCATAATCCCTGGGGAGTGAATGTTAGAAAAAATCTATTCAGGAACTTGAAAATTTCAGAAAGGAAAAAGAAGTGAATAATCTTGAGGATGAAGAACGAAATAACTCAGCCCTATACCAACATTGTGAGAAACTGCCTTCCTATAATTTTTAAGCTTGGTTGACAAATATAAGTAAGGTGACTTTAGGTGAGGATATGCATCAGCTTATTAAAGCTGAGTAATACTGAACCTCTTTCATTACTACACCAATGTTGAAGAAATTATGATAATTTATTAACATAAAATTATGCTTTGTGAGAGAAAACTTATATTTTTGGAAGGTCCTCAAAATAGAGGTTCTTCTTTTGCCCCTACACGAAAGAAATTTCAGCAACTTAACCAACTAAATATGAGAAATTCATTTCCAGGGGAATTACCTGCCATAAATTTTCAATTTTCTTTTTTAAGAGCACACAGTTAAATACTCGTTCACAGAACCATCTCTATAATTAATTAGAAACGCAGCTATGACCGAAGTTGATTTAAAAACTGAATTAGAAAACCTTTACTGCCCTATAACCGGGCAACGGGTATTAGATCCAGAACAGTTCCAGCCATCCCCTGCAATGGTATTTTTGTTTTTACATTCCTATCGGTATTTTGGACACTTACAAGAGGATTTAGAGGAAAAATTCTCTGAAGAATTTAAAGACGAAGACAAACACGGGGAACTTTACCTGAAATTAACCGAAGAGGTACTAAAGGATGAGCCAAATTACCTATGGTTAACATACGGTGGACCACCTTTTGGGTTTGCAAGTATGTGTTTTGATATGGGTTATAAAAATAAAGAATAAGTTTCAAGAAGTTTAAATTTTATGACAAATTCAAAATATTACTTGAGCAAGAAGGAATATATAAGAAAGCAAATCGCCCGAACGAATAAGAAAGATTATGAAAACTACGTCGTATCGAGAATAGTACATCTTCTGGACAATTTAGATGTCAAATTCGTTACACAACAATACGTACAAAAAGAAAATGGCTATTATATGGCCGACCTTTATTTTCCACAGCTTAATTATTTTGTAGAAATAGACGAGAGCCATCATCTGAAACAGGAGAAAGCTGATCAAATTCGTGATGCAGACTTTCAGAATGTGGTGGGAATTCGACCTCGGCGAATTGATGTCTGTAATGCCACGATTGAAGACATCAATAACCAATGCGATAAAACTGTGGAAGAAATCGAAACAATTATTGATAATAAACGCACTAAAAATGAATTCGTCCCTTGGGATCCCTCAAAGGAGTTTAATCCTGATACCTGGATAAAAAAAGGAAAAATAACAACAAAAGATAAAGTTGCTTTTAGACGAATTGTAGATGGATGTAAAGCATTAGGTCTTGACTATAAAGGGTTTCAGCGTGCAGGTGCTAAACACCCATTTGAGCAAAATACATTGATTTGGTTTCCAAAACTATATCAAAACGGAGTATGGGAAAATTTTTATGATGAGGAAAAAGGTGTAATCCAGGAAAAAAATATCGAAAGCAAAGAAAAAAGAATTAAACATATTGAGTATCATTTAAATGATCCTTTAAAGCGAAGAATAGTATTTGCCCGCGTAAGAGATCCTTTGGGATTCATTCTCTATAGATTTAGGGGTGTTTTCGAATTAGACGAAGATACGTCTAATTATAAAGATGGGCTTTGTTGGCGTAGGACGAGCAATGAAGCTAAAACCTATAATTATAGAAAAATAGAACTTCCGTCTCTAATATAATATTTCTTCACCCAAAAAACGAGTAAAATGGCTATAATAAAATTTGACAACAGCTACGATTTAATTCATTATTTGTGCAAACAGGAGGTTTTAGGTGAAGTTGCAATAGAATATTCTCAATTAACATCAACAATGCTGGAGGCATCCAGATTTAACTTTAGTTACCCAGCCCTGGAGAAACATCTAGACAATATCGCCTGGGATATAATAGAATACAGCGGTGCAATTGCATCTTCAATCCAGGTAAAGTTTTATGATGATAAACAAGACTACAATTACACTATAGAAGGCACAGAAGACGATTTTGATTCTATTGATGAGGATTTTCAAAATCTCCTTCAGAGTGTCTTGGGACCAGATGCTTTCGCTATTATCACTTTAGAAGGTTCAGATTATAATCTCGAATCAAGCCAGATAAGAAGATGGAAATTTTTCAAGCCTACACCTGATGGAGAAAAAATATTGAATCTTGCACAGGAAGAGGAAAAGAAAATTCTCCTAGGAATTTTTTCAATTCTGCAGGGGAAGGATTCTGTCATAGAATGTCTTGAAGAATTTGAATTTAGAGTAGATGCCGACACGGTGAATTTAATCGAAAAAGGAGCTTTAATCGCTAATAATGTTCTCTCCCTTAAAGATGATGCATCTTTTGAACTGGATACAGATCAACTAAAAAAGCGATAGTCAATACCTATGAATGAGTATGAATTGACGGTACAGAGGAACATGAAATCACGGCTGTACTCCTGAAATGGGGAAGAGGATTTCTAGGTTAAATACAAAATCAAATAGATGATCTATGGAGAAACAAAAAATTACCTTAAAAATTGATGATACTCTCGTAGAAGGTGAAATTATTGAAAGAAGCAAATTTTTTATCAGAGTAGGAATAATTTCTCCTTTCAAGAATTGGGAGGATTACCGTGGCATAAATGGACCAGGGAGACAGACACCTGACCATTATCTTACTGCAAGAGGTGAGGAAGTTGCTAAAGACCTTTTACTCAATTCCTTTAAAAAGTTAAAGATGATTGATGAGAGCATTAATAGATTATCTATAGTACAAAATGACCTGAGAGAGGAACTTGAAGAAATTAAAGCATTGCCGAATAATCCGGTGCGAGAAAGAATAGCTTCAAAACTAAATTACTGGTTCTATAATAATTTTCTATTTTCCAGCCGTACAACGGGAATGGTAGCTACTTATGGAGAACAGGAAAAAATTGAGGAGATATTCAAAACCTACAAAGAAAAGGGAGTGAAGATATACCAGCTAGACTAATGGGTTCTCTGCTAAACTTATTTATGTAATAACTAACTTTATCTAATATAAAAGATAATCCAAAACTACTATAAGTATCACCAAATGTTGAATTTCTGGATTTAAAACGTTGCTAGATTTATGCAAAATTTTTCTTAAAAAAAGCTTTCTTTTAATTTTTAAACAATGTCTAAAATTATTAATTTTACTGCAATTACTGCTCTTTTTCACACTTCCCTACACTTGAAGAAGAATAGCTTAAATAAAGCACCCAAATTTTTCCAATCTTAATGTCTACAAAATTTTTCACCAATCGTGATGATAATACACTCCTGAAGAAATTTCAGGGAGTTTTTGAACATAACCCAGATATAAATAATTTTGATGCACTTGTAGGTTACTTCAGGGCCTCAGGCTACTTTAGAATAAGACCTTTTCTTGAAAATGTTCCTCAAATACGCATTCTTGTCGGCATTAATGTAGATAAGATTCTTGCTACATATCAGTCTAAAGGTCTTTTATTTCATGGAGATGCCAATCAAACTTTACACGAATTTTTGGCGGCTGCAAAAAAAGACATTCAAACTTCCAAGTATAGTAAAGAAGTTGAACAGGGAATCCTTCAGTTTATTGAAGATATCTGTACTGATAAAATTGAGGTAAAAGCCCATCCTAGTAAAAAATTACACGCTAAAATTTACATATTTAGGCCTGAAATATGGAATGAACATAGGCCTGGCGATGTTATAACAGGTTCCTCTAATCTAACCGATGCGGGACTTGGTGGAAATACCGATCAATTTAATTATGAATTCAATGTAATCCTTAGGGATTATGAAGATGTGAAATTTGCCTCTGAAGAATTTGAGAAACTCTGGGAAGAAGGTGTTAGTATACTCCCTGTTGAAATTCAAAAGATCAAGAAAGAGACATACTTAAACGATAATTTCACCCCTTTTGAGGTGTATATGAAGTTTCTCATTGAATACTTTGGAAAAAGCGTTGAATTTGACCCTAACTCCATTACAGATTTACCGGAAGGTTTCAAAAGACTCTCTTATCAAATAGATGCTGTCACTGAGGGTTTTAAACTACTTGAAAAACACAATGGCTTTTTCCTCTCAGATGTTGTAGGACTTGGAAAAACTGTAGTAGGAACTTTAATAGCCAAAAAGTTCTTTTATTCCAATGATTTCCCTAGTCATATTTCAAATATCCTCATTATTGTTCCTCCAGCCCTTAAAGAAAACTGGAGAGAAACTTTGGAACAATTCAACCTGCACAATTACAAAATCATTACGAATGGGAGTATTCATAAACTGAGAAATCCCGACAAGTATGACCTCGTAATTGTGGATGAAGCCCACAAGTTTAGAAATGACACTGCTGAAGCTTACAATGAGCTTCAAAAGTTATGTAAGACAGACACAAGAAGAATCTTAAAAGGTGGTGGAAAAGCTAAAAAGAAAGTCATTCTTATTTCAGCCACACCACTAAATAACAGGCCCAGTGATATTGCTAACCAGGTTTACCTTTTTCAGGATTCTAAAGACTCTTCATTGGAAGTTTCAAACCTGCAGCATTTTTTCAGAATAAGAATTGATGCATATAATAAATTAAAAGACAATCCAAATATCGCGGAAGTTCAACACGGGGTAAAAGAGATATATGCAGATATCCGTGAAAAAATCATTAAGCCATTAACCGTTAGACGAACCCGGACAGATTTAAGGATCCATGAACAATATGCAAAAGATCTTGAAGAGCAGGGAATTAAATTTCCCGATATAGAAAAGCCAAAGAAAATCCTGTATAAGTTGGATCCATTTCTAGAAAGTCTATATGACGAAACCATGGCCTTGGTTGGAAATGAGCAGACTGGAATTAAATATTATCGCTATCAGGCTATTAAATTTCTTATCGGGCCTAAAAAAGAAAAGTATAAGAATGCAGATACAGCATCTTTTGCTCTTGCCAAGCTAATGAAAACCTTATTGGTAAAAAGGATAGATAGCAGTTTTCATGCCTTCAAAATTTCTTTAC
Organism: Salegentibacter salarius; assembly: GCF_900168265.1. GTDB lineage: Bacteria > Bacteroidota > Bacteroidia > Flavobacteriales > Flavobacteriaceae > Salegentibacter > Salegentibacter salarius. Next base: position 24,474 of record NZ_FVZF01000020.1, read on the forward strand.
AACGCTTTACCGATGCGACCAGGATGATGATAAAGATGTTCGAGAATAATCGAATTTATATTGCTCCTAATGTTAACGTTAACGAATTTTTAATGGAGGAGCGGGAAGACGAACTTATCGATAAGCTCACCAACATGCAGATGACAGACCCCTCTATAGAAATCTGTTCCATAGATGATTTTGCAGATGAATTTTATGAAGGCTTGAAAAAAGATTTTGAACTTCTGGAGCCGCTTAACGAAAAATGGCAGGCAGTAGACCAGGATCCAAAAATGGATGAATTTCTTCACCAGATACAAAACGGTTTGCTGGACAAGAAAATCAACCCTCAGTCAAAATTAGTTGTATTTTCTGAATCCCAGGACACCACAAAAAAAATTATTAAGGAACTTAAGAAAACGGGACGAAACGATGTTTTGGAAATTAGTTCCAGCAACAGGGACAAATTAAAAGATGTTATTCGGGAAAATTTTGATGCTAATATTCCAAGAGCAAATTACAAAGATGACTACAACATTATTATTGCGACTGAGGTTCTTGCAGAAGGAGTGAACCTGCACCGCTCCAACGTTATTCTTAACTATGACACTCCCTGGAACTCCACAAAGCTTATGCAGCGTATAGGGCGAGTTAACCGTATTGGTTCTGTTGCTCCCAAAGTGCACATTTTCAACTTCTATCCCACGGCAAATGTGAACAACGACATTGAGCTAGAGAAAAAAGCCATTATGAAGCTACAGGCATTTCATTCGGCTTTAGGAGAAGACAGTGAAATTTATTCTCCCGATGAAGAAACCCAAACTTTTGGTTTATTTGAGAAGGACATGGACGAAGAAAAAGATGAAAAACTGGCTTATTTGATGGAGTTGCGAAAGTTCAAAAAAGAAAGCCCTGAAATGTTTAGGAAAATAAAGAATATGCCTGTGCGAGCCCGGGTTGCCCGAAAGTCTCAAACTAACAGGGATACTACTATTTGTTTTATGCGAAACAGAAGAAGAGATGCCTTCTACCAGGTCAATAAAGACCTGAGTTTTGAAGAACTCACCTTCGTGGAAACAGCCAAACAATTTAATGCTGTGGTCAGTGAAAAAGCCCTTCAACTTCCGCAATTTCATCATGAACAGGTTGGTACCGCAGTAAAAGATTTTAATGAAAAAGTAGAAGAAGAAATGATGAATGGGCAGGTGGTAGACACTACCCAGGGGCCTAACGAGAAAAGGGCTCTTGCCTATCTCGATGGATTTCTACACTTCGAGTTTCTTTCTGACATTGAAAAAGATAAGATAAAAGCTGCAAAAACGGCTATAAAACTTGGGAAATTTCAAAAGCTACAACGTGAAATAAATAAACTCAAGAAAAACAACAAGAAAGCAAAACTAAAGGCAGTTGACCTGGTAGACGCACTTTTAAGGATTATTGATCAATACCCTATTCTGTCTTCAGACGGGGAAGAGGAAAATATGCCTGCAGTCAGCATTCGCAAGATGGAAAAACTAAAACCTGAATTGATCATTTCTGAATCCTTCATTTTTAATGAATAGAATAATGGACAAACAACAATTACAACATAAGCTCAATCAACCTTATAATTCTGAAAACTGGAAAGAAGTAGTAAAGTTCGTATTCCCGAACGTTTCCATTTTCTCCTCTCCAAAAGAAATTCCTGTAAAAGAAACAGACCGGGACGAGGTTGAACTGTTTCTTCAAATAGGAACTGTGCAGCTCAAAGATGGAAAAATACTGGATCTTTTCGAACTGCATCTTAAAGATAAAGTTAACCTACTTAAAAACAGGGTGCGCCTTAACGATATTGTCTCTTCTACTGTAGATATGGATCGTTCTCATGGAGTATTATCTGTATTTGAAAAAGGTACGGAAGATTTCCGGTTTACTTTCTCTGCCAAGGCCAGTGAATTTAATGAAGAGGAAGGAGATTTTGTTATTGACAGGACAGACACCAAGCGCTTTACCTATTTACTAGGTAAGAATGAAAGCTGCAAGACCCCGGCCGAGCGATTTTATGCCTTGAGTGAGCAAAAACAGAAGGCCGATATTAAGGCGGTGGAAGATGCTTTCTCTGTAGAGAAGTTGAGCAAAAGATTTTTTGAAGATTATAAAAAACAATACGAGTCTTTTGTTTCCTATCTCATTAAAACTCCGGGTTACTATACCGCCATCTTTAATAATGACGACAAGAAAATTCGTGATTTTGTCAAGATCCTCCTGGGTAGGATCGTCTTTATAAAATTTGTACAGAAAAAAGGCTGGATGGGAGTACCAAGCAATGAGAAAGGCTGGGATAATGGTGATTATCGGTTTTTGGAGAATGCTTTTAAAAATTTTGAGCATAAAGACAATTTTTATTCTGAGTTTCTAAACTCCTTATTTTTTGAAGCGTTGGATAAAGGTGACCGTCCGAATAATATATTTGAATTAACCGGTACAAAAGTTCCTTTTTTGAGCGGTGGATTATTCGATAATCACGATCCTAAAACACGTGCAATTAATTTCCCAAAAGAATATTTTGAAAGCCTGTTTGATTTCCTGGATCGTTATAACTTCACCATTGATGAAAATGATGTCAACGATCATGAAATAGGTATTGATCCCGAGATGCTAGGGCATATTTTTGAAAATCTCCTTGAAGACAATAAAGATAAAGGTGCATTTTATACGCCTAAAGAAATTGTGCGCTACATGTGTCGCGAAAGCCTGAAAGAATATTTAAAGACAAGCCTGATAAAGCAGAATGTATGGCCCCAAAATGAAGAGAAAAGCAAGCAGCTTGAAGAAGGACTGGATGCATTTGTAAATAAAAGGGAAGCTGGCGGAATTATAGATTTTGAAGGACCCATCGCGCTTGCATTAAAGAATGTAAAAATTTGCGATCCTGCAATTGGCTCCGGAGCTTTCCCGATGGGCTTATTACAGGAAATATTTCACCTGGTTCATCTGCTATACTCTGCAAGTTTTGATAAAGTTGGAGATATCTGGGAAATTGACTCCTGGAAACCAAACGTTGTAAAGCAAAATATAATCCAGAATAGTATTTATGGGGTAGACATCGAAAAAGGAGCTGTAGATATTGCTCGCTTGCGTTTCTGGCTTAGTTTGATTGTAGATGAACCAGAACCCACTGCCCTGCCCCACCTTGACTATAAAATTGTAGTTGGGAATAGTTTGTTGAGCAAGTTTGAAGATACCATTATAGACATAGATTGGGAACTGGAAGATCCAAATCCCGGACTTTTTGGTTCTAAATTAACAGAAGAAAGAGCGGCTATTCTAAAAGAAATTAGCGAAAAACAACAACAGGTCTTTGAACCCGATAGCGATGATGAAAAGTTATCCCAGGAGATTCGAGACTTAAAGATTGATTTGTTGGTAAAACAGTTGGAGGTGATGATCGATAAACAAAATATTCCCTCTGAACCAAAAGCCATAGACTATAAGAATAAATCTAAATCTAAATTTGTCGAAGATCAAAAAAGATATTTGGAAACGCTTGGCTGGAAGAAACAAATTCAAAAACTCAAAAAACTAAAAGAAAATCCAGAGGCGCCTCTCACCTTTTACGATTGGAAATTGGATTTTCCCGAAATATTGAATGATTCCATTTCCAAAGAAACAGGTTTTGACATTGTTATTGGTAATCCTCCATATGTTTCAAACAAAAGTATAGATGATGATATTAAAGAGCATTTTAAATATTCTGATGATTTATACAATTATTTTTTTCTCAAAGGTTCAGAAATACTAAAACATAATGGGATTTTTTGCTATATCACATCAAATACCTTTCTAACCCTTCAAACCAAAAAAAATATAAGAGATTTATTGTTAAATAAAAGGTTACTCACTTTAGTTAATTTAGGTCACGATGTTTTTGAATCTGCGATGGTATCAACCGCTATAACCATATTTAAAAATACTTCTTTTAGCAAAGAGGATAAAGTAAAAATAATTGATGCAAGAGGAAAAAAGAAACTCTCATTAGCACCAAGATATTGTTTAAATAGTAAAGAATTTTATGGTACACCCGAGAATGTATTTTTTGTTCCTAACAGCTTGAACCTTTCAATTCATAAAAAATACTCCAAAATACTACGAGATCTTATTAATGAGCATTGGAACAAGATCTCCACCAGCCGCAATATTTCAAAAAATAGAAAGCTGATCGATAATTATCATAAAACTTTAAAACCTGGAAATGTAACTTTAATGGGTTTGATTACTGATGGTGGCCAGGGCCTAGCAACAGGTAACAACGGTTTCTTTGTAGGTGTTCTAAAAGGTACTAAAGAGGCAGATCGAACTGAAATTACAAGGTTTCAAAAAATTAAAAAGTTTAATCAGGAATACAATACAAATCATGACATTTCTGGACTCTCTGAATTTGAAATTCGTACTTTATTTGATGAATTAAAGGAGATGCATGGACGTGATATTTTTGGACAAGGTTATCTTTTTAGAATTGTATCTCCATCAGAACTAGCTGATATCGACACATTAAGTTCAGAAGAAAAGGAAAAAGGTATATCGGGAAGAAGTTCATTTGTGCCATATGATAAAGGAGATAAAGATGGTAACCGCTGGTATTTAAAGACCTCTTATTATATAGATTGGTCTGTAAATAAAATTTCTGATATTAAAGCTAGGTCACACAAAAAGGGAAAAGGAAAAGCTCTTTGGCAGAATTCACAGTTTTATTTTCGAGAAGGTTTCTGTTGGAGTGATATCCACACGGTACTGATAAAATCCCGCTTAAAAGGAAAAAGTGTACATGATGTGAAAAGTATGAGCTTATTCCCTACGAGTGAATTAATTTCAGCTAAATATCTTGTATGTATTATAAATTCCACCTTTGCCAGTGAATTTTCATTTGAGTTTTTAAATAATACTTCCACGCTCCAAATTAACGATGCGAGACAACTACCAATTATTATCCCGGATAGGACACAATTGAAAGCTTTTGAAGATCTATTTGATAAAGCATATAGTATTCAATTAGAAAAGTTTGAAAAAAAATCCTCAGAAGAAGCGGTTAATGAGAAGCTTGTAAAAATTCAACTAGAACTTGATGAAATGATTAACGAAATATACTTAGGGAAAAAATTCAAAAAGGCAAAACTAATAGATATCGAAAATGCAGTAAAAACCGCATGAATAAAGTATCATTTATCTAATTACAATTTTCACCACCTATGAATAACGACACGAAAACTACTGGCCTAATAAGAGTAAATGACAAAATAAATCTTCGAACCTCCGGAGATATTTCTAAAATACCTTCTAATGATAAGCTATTTAGCAAGTCTTTTTTACAATATAATAACAACCTAATCGCCAAGAATTACGAAAAAAACCAGGAAACCTTATTCGATATCTTAAAAACGGTTCCCGGGGTGGCAAATATTATCTCCAGCGTTGGTGATAAGGGGAGGTATATTGCAGATCTTACTAAAAAGCAAGCCGAGAAAATTAATTCCGGTGAATGGGAGTTTGTTAAGGCCAAAGATGGTTCAGGCCTAAAAGCTATTTTGCGAGATGCTAAAAATAAAAATTTTAAGGGACAGGCCAATATTACTTTAGAAGATGTCTCTCCTGCCCAAATGCAAAATTTGCTTAATGCAACCCAAATGCTTATGATCCAGCAAGCGATTACACAAGTTTCTAAGCAAATAGAATATTTAGACGAGAAGGTCAGTGATGTTTTATATGGTGCGCAAAACGATCGTTTAGCCTATATTCAAAGCGGTTACAACCTGTTTCTACAGGCACAGGCGAGTGAAGAAATTAAGAAAACGCTATATCCCATAATGATAGGTCAGCTAAACCTGGGGCGTGAACAACTTATTTATTCTTTGCAATATACCTTGAAAAAAATAAGCGATGACAAAACAGGAAAAGCTGCTTTCTGGGATGAATTTACCAGCTGGGGAAATAAGAGAGAAGCTAATGAAGCCCGAATTAATGAAATTAAGCAATCGCTGAGTTTTGTCATAAGAAGTACCCAGCTACTGGCAATTATTTACCAGGATAATAATGAACACTGGTCTATGATGCAATCTATTCTTAGGTTAAAAGAATTACTAAATCACTTTCAAAAAGCTGAGTTTGAATTCCTGGGGGAATGGTCTGCCAGTGAAAGGGAAATACAATCTTTAAGGAAAGGGATTGTAGAGACAAGATCTGCCATACATCAAAATATTAGTGTGCTGATGGAAAATCCAACAGATATCAAACTCCAATTAAAAACAGAATTTCATGACTAAAAAGAAAAAAAACACACGTATTTGGTCTAAGGCCGGGAATATCGCCAAAAAAGTAGTTCCCGTTATTGTTGCAAGCGTCCCTTTTGTAGTCAAAGCCTTGAAAAAAGGCAAATAAGAATCGAAATTATAAATTTATGACCTTCCACGACGAGATCCTAACCAACCTTTTAAAATACAAAGAACATAACCCAGATTTCATATTTATTCCCAGGCAAAGAAATAACCAAAATAAATTAAATGATGGCTATTGGTTTCAGGGAAATTCAGACTATGCATTCGTTGGCTTACTTAACCGGGGAGGAGGTATTAATAAAACTCGAAGTATGGGTTTTGTTTTTTGGCCCGATAAGACTTTTTATGGTATCACTGTAGAACTAGTACATAAAGGAGAGAAAGACCAGGAAGTATTAGGAATTTACGAAACTATCAAAAAGAAAATAGGTGGTTTTGAAGAAAAAGAGCCCGAGAAATTTGTTAAATATATCGGAAACACTTCGAAGGGATACGACGATGTCTTTAAATTCTTAGATGAGTATTACCAAAAGATCATTGATATTGTGGAAGAGTCTGGGCGTACAGATTTGCTGCTAAAAAAAAGCAAGTTTAATAAGTTTCTTGATAGAATAAAATCCCGAAGAAAAAAGTTAATTGATGAAAAAGAAATAAATAAACTACTCATCAATATTACCTGGAACAGTAAAGACTGGAAGGAAGAAAGCCAGGACGACAGCAATCACCGCTATGTAAAGGAAGGCAACATCCCTGGTGAGAGTTGGAATTTTGCCAAAAATGAAGCTTACAATAATGGAGAATATTTACATGGTTTTGCTCAATTCACTAATCCGCCAGGCATTAGCGGCAAAAGTATTTTTATCTTCTATTCTCAGGGAAAGATTGTTGGTTTTTACGGGAATGCCGAAGTTGGAGAATATAGTCCAGCGAAAGATTCTTATTATAACCTAAGGGGTCAGAAAAATATAAGTTTTGTTTTAAACAATAAAATTGAGGACGTCAAAGAAAAAGGCTATTTAGAGGATAAACAACGTTTAGGAATGGCTGGATTTAATTATCTCCACCAGGATGCTACAATAATAAAGATCCTTGACGAAGCGCTAAAATTAAATCCCGAGCAAAAGGACGAAATAGAAAATCTGAAGAAATGGTTTACTGAAAATACAGTAACACAACCTACTCCCCTCAAAACTAGAAACGAAAACTCCAACAAAAATCAACCAACTAAAATGAATACTGAAAGAATCAATGAGATCTATTTTGGACCTCCCGGTACCGGGAAAACCTATAACTCTATCAATCGTGCTGTAGAAATTGTTGATAAGGAGTATTACGAAGACCATAAGAATGATCGGGCTAAAATCAGGGAACGCTTTCAAGAGCTACTTATAAGAGATTGGAATGAACCTAAAGGTCAAATAGCTTTTTGCACCTTCCACCAGTCATTTACATATGAAGATTTTGTAGAGGGAATTAAACCGGTAAAACCCACCGAAGATGACACTTATTTAAAATATGATATTGAAGATGGAGTATTTAAAAGAATCTGCAGATTATCTGATGACCAGTTAAAGGCGAAAAAAGTTAAGGAGAAAAAACTGCTCACCTGGAATCAGGCAGAATACGACAAAGCTTCTTTTTATAAAATATCACTTGGGGATATCAAAAAACAGGAAGACAATGAAATTTATGAATACTGTATTGAAAATGGAGTAATCACTATTGGTTTTGGCGGTGGAGAGGATTATAGCGGCTTAAGCGAATCTGAAGTTCGTCAGCAAGCCAAAGATCTGGATTTACAGGATTATGATGCACAAGCTTTAAATTACTTTATACATTATCTTAAAAAAGGTAATTATGTGTTGGTTAGCAAGGGTAACGGTTATGTTCGAGCTATGGGTAAAGTTACTGGTGATTATTATTATAAACCTGATTCGCCAATACGATATAGCAATTTTAGATCTGTAGATTGGATTTTTACAGATGAAGAGATACCAATTGACCAGATTTACGACAAACAATTGTCGCAGATGACGATTTACAAGCTTAATGAAAATAAAATAAAAGAAGAGTTTTTTATTGGGACGCATTCTAGCGAAAAGCTGATTACAGAAGCACCTGTTGAGCAACGAAAGAATTACGTTCTTATAATTGATGAAATCAATCGCGGTAATATTTCTTCTATTTTCGGTGAATTAATTACCCTTATTGAAAACGATAAAAGAGCAGGAGGAAATGAAGAATTGGAGGTTACTCTACCCTATTCTAAAGAAACATTCAAAGTACCTGATAATGTTTTCATACTTGGCACCATGAATACGGCGGACCGAAGCATAGAGGCCCTGGATACCGCTCTTAGGAGACGTTTTTGCTTTAAAGAGTTTCCTCCTCGACCATCTATCGTTCAAAAAGAAGGAACCTCAGGTAAAATCCAGGGAAATGTAGAAGGTATAGACCTAAAGGCTCTACTTACTAAAATCAATAAACGGATAGAAAAATTAATTGATAAGGATCATTTAATTGGTCATTCATATTTTCTAAAGGTGGACTCTACCAAAAAACTAAAAAGCGTATTTAAAAATGAGATAATTCCTTTGCTGGAGGAATACTTCTTTGGTGATTATGGCAAAATAGGATTGGTACTCGGTTCCAGCTTTGTAGAAAAAGTCAATTCCGACAGTAATTTCGCAAATTTCCCTGAGTATGACCAGGACATTCAGGAAGATCTTTTAGAAAAATCCGTGTATAAAATTAGGAAACAAAAAGAATGGGATTTCCATAAAATCTAATGTATGGCCAGATTAATTAGGGTTTTTGAACATGAAAAATTAACTTCTTCCTCTCGATGCTCTAAAGGTGAATTAGTAGGAACCAAAGTTATTAATAAGCTCATTCAATATAATGATGCTCATAAGAATATTTATTTTGAAGCAATTCATAAAGGAGTAAAGTTTAAAAATTACGTTGGGGTTATTCAGGTAGGTCATACAACCATAGAAATACTTCCAAAGGCCGATAAAAGATCTTCTGAAAACGAAAAAGCAGAGTGGCATTCCATTTTGCTTAAAATGCTTAAGAAATGTAAAAGAATTAAAGTTGATTCTGTTAGTGAAGCTGCATTAAGGAAAAGATATAATTCCCTTCTGGATCTGTATTTCGAAGAATTTTTAAGGGAGGTAAATAGCTTACTAAACCAAGGGCTGGTAAAAAAATATAGAAAGAATAGTGGGAATGTTTTAGCCCTGAAAGGTCAAATTAATTTTTCCCGGAATATACAGCATAATTTAGTCCATCAGGAAAGGTTTTATACCAATCACCAGGTTTATGACCATCAACACTTGATACACCAGATAATTCTTAAAGCCCTTAGAATCCTAAAAGTAATTTCATACAATTCTTTTCTCCAGGATTCTATAGAAAGGATAATTGCGAAATTTCCAGAAGTCAAAGAAGTAGAAATTGGAAAGCATCATTTTGACAGGATTGTTTTAAATAGAAAAACTACAAAATATAGGGAAGCACTGAAGATTGCAAAAATGATTATTCTTAACTATTCACCAGATATTAAAGGTGGAGCTGAGAATATGCTGGCTCTGTTATTTGACATGAATAAATTATGGGAGGAATATATCTACAGAATGTTGAGTAGGTTACAAAATGAACATCTCAAAGTTAGCTTTCAGAATAAAGATAATTTCTGGGAAAAGAAAGTTATTAAACCAGATATCGTTATAAGCCAAACATTTTCTGATCCCGAAAAAAAGCCACAAACTTTAGTTATCGATACAAAGTGGAAAATCATTGATCCTGATCGACCTGGCGATGATGATTTAAAACAGATGTATGTCTATAATATGTATTGGAATTCACAAAAAAGTATACTGCTTTATCCATCGTCAAATCCACCTAAAACAACTTTTGGTAAATTCCATAAGGGCCGTGAAGAAGACAACCTATGTAAATTAGGGTTTGTAAAAGTAAATGTGGGAAAAGAGTTAGACCTGGATATAGGAAAAAATGTTTTAAGCTTATTAAAAAAGGCTAATTCAATAGAAATTTCACCTAAATAATATGAAAAACAAGGAGAAAAATAACATTTTCTATCGAAATCCAGAATTCTTAATTCCATGCTTTTGGGAATTTGGCTATAGATATGATAGCCTTTCCAGACACTGCCATTTAAATAAAGGGTTTATTGAAAAGCGTATAGCAGAAATTAAAAAATATCCGACAGATCTTTTGGATCATGTTGAAGAAGGGCGAAAAAAATATTTTGAAGAAAAAGCTGCCAGAAAAGTTCAGGATAAAGAAACTATGATGTTTTATGAAGATAACCGGAGTGAAGAAATGATGGTGGACTATACTGAAAATATAGAAGCCGATATAAACTTTTTTCCCGAATCCTTAAAGGCTTCCACCCTCGCCATGGCGCTGAGCACATTTGAAAATTTGTTAGGTGATATTAGTAAAGATATTGCAAAAAATTTGAATGTTGAAGTTGACCTTCCTAAAAAGCCTATGCCATATAACAGCAAATACCTTATAGAAAAAAAGAGGATGATGACTTTTTGGACAAACTAGGAATTCCTAGAGATTTAAGATAAAATATATAGAACATGTCAACCATTATTATTGGAAATATCCACGAAAATATCAAATGTGAAAGCTTTAAAGATCCTGAAACTGGAAGGATAAGGGTTCGGCCTCTGAAAGGTCAGGGTCTACCAACAAACCTTTTAATTGAATGCAGCAGTAAAGAGCGTATGGCTCACCTGGAGGGAACGAAATTTATTACCGAAAATGTGAAAGTTTGTAAGAAAACAGACGGTAGAGTTTATCTAAGGGCGAAAGACCAGAAAATTACTAAAATAATGTAAAAGTTGTACTGGAACTGTTATGAAAAAACCTTGTGAAATTATTCCTGCTTCATCAATTTACAACAATTACATTTTTTTATAGAACTAAACGTGATTAAGATTTAAATTATAAATTAGGCAAAAATAGAAAAATCTAAACTTAAAGTACAGTAGTTACAGTCTTGATTTATATCGTTCCCTACATCGATGAAAATTTTGACTTCCAATATGAACTGAGTACAAAAAATAAATTACCTAAAATGAATGAATTCCATGTAGGGGAAGTTAGAGCTTTTGAAGTTCTTGGCATTATAGAAGTAAATGAGCGTAAATTTATATCCCTTTCTGATGGGGAAAAAGACACCTACAGAGTGTCACCTTACGATTATCAATTAGAATGGGAAGGTGCTAACTTACCTGGCTTTTTACACTGCTATGTTAAAAGCGTTAATGTTTGGGGGCTACCTTATTTAATACAGTCCAGGAAGCATGTACTTGAAGATTGCTATACCGAAAATAATACTGAATATGCCTTTAAAGTTGTTGCCGTAAAAGAAGATCCCAATACCGGTAGCACCTTTTACGACCTGAAAGATGCATTTGGATTACACCATCGCTATTATCCAGAAAAACATGAGACTCTTCGAGAAATCGGGGATATATTCTCATTAATCTATAATGGTATAGAGGAAAAAGGTAGAAATAATACTTTTCTCAAATTAAGTTCGGTTGAAGTTCCTCCATTTGAGCTTGATGAAAATGTCACTACCTGTTATAGTTACGAAATACCTGCATCTTTATCAGAATCGAAAAAAGATCCTAGAAAAGAAAGCAGTTTCGGTTATGAAGATGAATTTAAAGAGTTTAAGAGTTCTATAGTATTCCCTGCCGGAGATGTCGAGGAAAATATTGACAAACAGCTTTTAATCATTTCAAAAACCATTGCCGGTTTCCAGAATCACAAAGGAGGAACCTTATTTCTTGGCGTAAATGACACCGGAGAGGCAATGGGAATACATCATGATTACCCTTTCCTGAATTCCAGCAAAAATGATGAGTACCAGTACTCGGCCACAAAAGATGGGTATGAACTCAAAATAAGAAATGCGGTAAAATATTTTCTTGGAAACACTGCTAATAGCAATATTAGTTTTGAATTTGACAGTATCGATGAAAAGGAATATGGTGTTATTAAAATCAAGGAAGTACAGAAACCCGTTTTCCTACATAATATCAAACTATATCAACGTGCCGGAAATATGACCCAGTTACTTAAGGGAGATGAGATCACTTATTTTATTGAAGAACGTTTTCTTAGCCGAAATTACAATTTACCTCAGCAACACCCGGTAGAAAATAACGAACTCGAAGAGGTGCAGGAAACCGAAGACGAAATTTCAGAGTTAACCGATAGTTCTGTTGTTCAGGAACCACCTGGAGAGTATGAAAATGATAGAAAGGCAGATATTAGAATACCGGAAACCAAAAGAGCTTCGGTTAATGATAAACTATGGTTCTATCTCACATTTTATAAAAACGGAGGTTGGTCTTACCAGAAAAATGCCGTTCAGAACGAAGAAGTAGAAAAAGAAATCCCCATCCTGGATTCCATGAAAAAAGAGCGTCTTATGATGGTTTATGATAATGGGTGTGTGAACGTGGTTTGTCCATTAGATATTATTAAACCCAAAGGAGTCAGAGGAAGAAAGTTTCGTTCTAGGGAAAAGATTTATAGTAATGGATGGAACACCAAAGCAAAGCTTCTAAATCTATTTTGTGCAGATCGTGATGACCTGATTGTTTTCGACAGTGTAGATCAATTTGGTTCAAAATGGGTTAAAGCCCATAAGGTTTCAGCAATATCGGTACATACCACCCTCCACCTGGAAGGAAATGTCCTAATCAATCCAAGATTGAACGCAAGCATAGAACGAGCGGTACCATTGCCTCTTGAATATTATCACCTTTTTTCCAGCCTGGTTTTAAAGGATCATCAAACCTCAGGATATCTTGGGTTTAGGCGAACTGATAAGAATTATCAGAAAACATTTATTGCGTTGGAAAAGCTAATTGAAAATTATAAGAAACTCTGGAAGATTTAAAATCGTCTCACCTTTGAAAGGTCTGGTTAATTAATTGTTGATCCCCATAATATATACTTTATGCAATGGAATTTTAAAACTCTTACTCCTGGTGACGATTATCAGGGAATTAGGGATGGTGACATCGAAGTTTTTGATAAAACCCGTTATCAATCTGTGGTACGTGAGACCATTCAAAATTCAATGGATGCACGTCTGGATGAAAATAAACCGGTACGAGTAAACTTCCGCTACTTCAAATTGCCCAAAGACAAATTTCCCTCCATTGCAGCAATAGAAAAACATCTTCGAGCCTGTAAAAATTGGAAAAAAGCGAATGAAGATGATAGGGAATTAATTCGTACTATGTGTTCTACAATTGAAACCAGTTGTTATAGCTGCCTCGAAATTGCGGATTACAATACCATAGGAATGGAGGTTTCCACCTCATTTGATTCTTTTGCTCATTCACGGAATGTATCAACTAAAAGTTCTCCAGGTTCAGCCGGTTCAAAAGGAATGGGTAAAGCAGCTTATTTCGCTGCTTCTTATCTTCATACCATTTTTGTGACTTCAAAATTCTGTGAAACTAATCAAACGCTTTTCCAGGGTATTTGCCGATTATCTTCTCACGAAGACAAGGGCGAATTAAAGAATTACAAAGGCTATTACAGCGATGATTACAAGCCAGTGCTAGAAACCTGGAAAATTCCCCCGCCATTCCAGAGAACCGAAATTGGTACATCTAGTTTTATTCTGGGGCTTTGGCCAGAAACAAATCGGCAGGAGATTATGGAGAAAGAGTTACTTAACAATTTTTGGCTTGCAATTTTGGAAGGGGATTTGGTAGTGGAAATAGCAGGAAAAGAATTTAACCAATTAAATCTCTACAATGAAGTTAAAAAAGTCTTTCCTGATGTTCTGGAAGGTGCGCATTATAATACTAACGGAAATCCACGCCCATATATAGAGTCCTATCTTAGTAAAAACTGTACAAGAGAAGATTATAGCGATTATATTCCATTGCTAGGGCATGTAAAATTTTTCCTGGCAAAGAATGAAAATTTCCAGGGGAGGATATCCAACTTCAGAAAATCAAAGATGCTTATCTTCAAAGACAATACTAAAATACCCAAGGGATATTGTGGAGTTTTTGTTTGTGAAGATCCCGAGGGAAACGAAATTCTAAAAAAATTAGAAAATGCAACTCACACCGAATGGCGTCCTGGAAACTGGAAGGATGGTAGGGGAAGATTAGCTTTGAAAGCTTTAAAAGAATTCCAGGATAAGTGCATCAAAGAATTTATTGGAGAACAACAGGGAGATGTCATAACAGTTCCAGGTTTTGATAAACTTCTAAACCTGCCTGGTCTTTCAAAAAAGAAAGGAAATAGAGAGAATCCGGAAAGTAAGAAAAAGACACCAAAGCCGGTTAGGATTAAACAAAAGCCGGGAAATCACACCCCAAAATCCTTTCGTTGGATTAGAAGCAGGACAATAAAAAGAGAAAACTCTTTTAGTTATGTGATAGATATGAATTCAAAAAAAGACCACAACAAGATAGCCTTTGAAATTCTTGTAGGATCTGACGATAAATCTTCTAAAGAAACAATTAATATTTCAGCTGCTTCACAAGGTGAATTTTCAGAAAATAAGATTTTTCTCAACTTGAGTAAAGGAGAGAATGAAGTGGAACTTGTGCTTGAGGATACTCTAAAGCACGCGATTAGATTGAAAGAAATCAAAGAGAAGTACAATGAAAATTAACGGTTACAAGTTTGGACATCCGGTTTTTGGAGATCATGACTATTATGATTTTGGTCCACAATTCAACGTAGAAGAGTTTATACAGGATGGTCATCTGGTGATAAAATCTGATGAAATCAATTTCGGTGCTAATAGGAAACTTGAAGAAATGCTCCTAAATGGAGATGCACGGCTTATTGCTGAGATCTACTGTACTCATACCATGTATAGAAAAGTTTTTGAACAAGAATACAGTTACAACATTAGCATACCATTGGACAATCTGAAAAATAAAGTGGAGGCGCTTTTCCTTTTAGTAGCTACAAAAGATATTGAAGGTTACTCCAATCCTTCAGTTAAGGAAGAAGCCAAGCATTTAGAGTTTTATATTGAACAAGGAGAGGCACTTGCTTATTTGGGAGAATACCATTTTGAGTTAGATTTAATTGGAACAAGTTTAGACAGTATAATTAAAATTAAAGCTGCAGAAGCCCCAAACACTTCAGATGTAAATTATAGCTATATAGATGACAGTATAACCATAGAATTACCTAGAAAGAAATTTGAGGACTTAAAAATGTACGTAGAAGATCCGGATTACCAGAAACTTTTAATTTCTTCCTTACTTCAAACAGCCCTTATTCACGCATGTTACAAATTATGTGGTAAAGACAAAGAGGCTTACTTTGAAAAACAATGGGCAAGGGTTTTAAATGTTCATTGGCAAAATCAGGAAGGGGAATCTGAATATCCAAATGTAGATGACATACCACCATTTGTTGAGAACATCCTTCAAAAACCCACGGGTTTACTATTAGACACTTTAGCCGAAATGGAAAATAGGTATAAAAATAACGATATAGAATGAGTTATCAGTTGAAGTTTGCCCCCTCAGTAACCCCCCTACTTCGGGAAAAAGTAAAGAGTGAAGATGAGAAGTTCCTAAATGCATATCTAAGAAAGGATAAATTCACTTACCCCTTTAGAGAGGAAGATTATGTCTATTGTGATTTTGAAAAAATTCCATCAAATCTTGGAAATCAGCTAACAGAAACCTTTGTAGACAATCTTTCTTCGGAAAAGAAGAACGACTATCGCACTGCTGATTTTGAATGTGCCAAGCTTCTTTATGAAAATTTAAATCTTACTCCTCGACAGGCGGCTGACAAAGATTTTTGGAATTATCTACACCACCATGATATGTACCAGTATCTACACTCCCGGTGGAATGAAATTGAAAATCCATCAAAAGGTTCTCAGGAAACTTATATTTTTAGGCATTGGATAATGTCACTTTCTTCTCAGAAGCATCTAATAAACTATCCTCTTACAACTTTGTGGTGGTCTATACATTTAACTATTGATAATGAAAGGCAAGAACGCTACGAACTAAGCCGAATCTATTTCAACAACAATAGATATAGAACTGTGACCTTTGGAGGAAGTTCTTATGTTCGACATAAAGAAGCCATCTTAGGAATTCTGGAATTTTACCAGGAAAACAACATTCCCGAAACCAAGGAATTAGGTGATAAAATTTCAAAATTTATTAATCTATTAGGGGGAACCAAACCTTTAGCTTTTTTTACCAGAGATTGGTTTAAATTTAAATTAGAAGAAAGATTTCCGAAACTGGTTAATAAAGAAAAAATTGGTAAAAGAACCAAAATTGACAATTTCTCTAAGAAACCTACTTTTATTGCAAAACCAAATGAGAAAACCAACATAGGAAGAACGGACTTAGTATATTTTTCAGTTTTTAAAGAAGGAAAATATTTCCTGAGAAGTAGTCCAATGAAGGATGCTGCTTTTAATATTACTATCCCAACTAGCTATCAAAATGGATATTTATTGTTATGCTATGAAAATGGGAGAGTAAATAAAATACCTTTATCTCAACTTCTAAATAAAACAATAGATCAATCAATTCCCTATTGGGGTGGATTAAATAAGGAAGCTAACCTTATAGATATTAAATGCATCGATATTGAATGTCTTTTATTAATTACAGTGGATGAACCTTCTCAAGGAAAATTAGGAAAAATTTTTAGAACAAGCTGGTTGCCTGAGATGGAATTTCTAAATTCTCGTGGAATAAAGATATCATTGCATACTAACAAACTAAATTATTCTATTCTGCCTGAGACGCTCGATAAGAGACTATCAAGATTAATTAGTCCGGGTACCTCAGGGTTCTGCCCAAAAAATAATACTTTTTATTCCAGGGAATGGACCATTATTCAAAACCATTTTAGAGAACAAATTAACCGTCCGAATTCCACAAAACAACCAGAGATTACTTTTTCTTCCGAATTTCCTATAGAAAAGGAAAACACCCACATATATTTCAATATTTATGAGACTGGATTATTCTTTTATTCCGATCAAAAACCTACTGAAAAACTTGCATTTTCTTTACAACTCCCGCAAAATCGCGAAAATAAATATCTTTATTTATGTTATGATAATGGACAAATAGCAAAGTTATCTTTGAAAAACCTTCCCGACCTGTCAATTGATGTTAGATCGAGAAATGGAAAATATCCCCGTGCAGGTCTAATTAATTTGGGAGTGGGGGAATTTGATGCAAATATATTAATTTGTCGTCAGATGCGAAGCAGAGGTCGATGTTTTAAAATTCATAGTGGAGAATGGATTCCTGAAAGCAAGAATTTGGCTGATCGTGGAACGGAGGTAGTTAACTCTTATAATCGCCTATCGTATGCCATCCTTCCTTCTGTTATCGATGACAAATTAGTCCGTTTAAAAGAAAGACATACCGGAAAAGGGATATTATTAGATCATCCGGCGAATCATGTACAGAAAACACTACTTTACAAACAAATCCCCGATTTTTTCAATAATTAAAAGGGTCGTTCTGTAAGCTTCCCCTAATTAGAACTGCTTGATTGTCCAAAAATATCATTTTTCATTCTCCTGGCGGTACCGCCAGGAGAATGAGTTTTTGCGTATGCTACGGGGGCCATTTTTCCCAGTGCATTATGTGGTCTTACATTGTTGTAATCTTCCATCCAGGTCTCGGTTTGTTCCCTTACCTGATTTAGATCTTCAAAGAGGTATTTATTGAGAACGCCTCTTCGATAGGTTCCATTGAATCGTTCTATAAAAGCATTCTGGGTTGGTTTCCCGGGTTGAATATACTGAAAGTCGATCTCTTGCATCTGGCTCCATTCTGAAGCGATCTTGGCAACAAATTCAGGTCCATTATCCATTCTTATTTTTTGAGGTTTTCCCCTGCGGTTAATCAAATGGTTCAATACCCAGACGACACGTTTGCTGGGCAGTGAAAAATCAATTTCTATATGCAATGCTTCCCGGTTGTAATCATCAATTACGGTTAAGCCACGGAAGCGCTTTTATTTTCTAAAACATCCGTTACAAAATCAATACTCCAGCTTCGATTAGGTGCCATAGGAGCCTCCAAGGGTTCTTTGACCCTGGCAGGTAAACGCTTTTTTACTTTTCGTCTCAAACTTAAGCCAAGCTTTTTATAGACCCGGTACACCCGTTTATGATTCCAGGGCTTGCCTTCACTCCTTAATCGATCGTAAGCCATCCAGAAGCCTTCTTCGCTATGTTCTTTAGCTTTTTGTTGTAAGGCCGCTTCGATAGCAGTATCGTCCTTTGGAATTGGCCGGTAATAAAAAACGCTTTTGCTCATATTTAAAACACGGCACGCCCTGCTAATACCGTAACGCGTAAGTTCTTTGGCTATGGTTCTTTTACGGCAGGGCTTTAAAGCTTTTTTTCGATAATTTCTTTGGCCATTTGATGATCCAGGGATAGATTGGCATACATCTGCTTCAGCCTTCGGTTCTCCTCCTCAAGGTCCTTCAGGCGCTTCAGCTCTTTGCCGTTCATCCCGCCATAGCGTTCCCGCCACTTGTAGAATGCAGCTGTACTAATGCTATATTCACGGCTGATCTCTGCGGCCGTTTTTCCGTTATCAAACTCCTTTAAAATCTTTGCGATTTGCTGTGGTGAATATCTACTCTTCTTCATAATTACTGTTTAAAGTTATAAAATATATTATACTTTTAAACAGTTCGTTTTTAAGGGAAGCTTACAGTTCAAGGTAAACTTATATAATTATAAAAAATAGCCTATACAGTTTTTATATGATTTCTTAGAAAAAAAGATTTATAAAAAGTGACCAAAAATTAGCCTTGGTAAAAATTTCTAATCCCTATTAAAAAGACGACGCGCATTGTCGTATGTCCCACTTATTATTGCCCTAGTTTATTAAGAATATTATGTCACAACAAAATAAGGAGAAGGAGAAAGAAAAAGATAACGACTGGGCTAGAAATATTCAGGGAGTGGATAAATATATCAGCCAGGTTGATAGTGGAAGAAAAGGCTATTTCTGTATTGGATGCCAAAAAGAAATGGAAGCCGTTAAAAAAAGAAATCCAAGGCACAGATCTTTTTTTAGACATGTGGCAGTGGATGTTTCAAAAGGAGAGATTCCTTGCAGCTTTAGCAGCAGAGAATATCGAGAAAATCTTGTTAAAGATATCCTGCAGAGAATAAAAAAAATTAAGGTTCCGGCTTTATATAAATTCCCTCCAAAAGGAAATCAAGGTGTTCCCAGTTTTCTTCAGAATGCGAAATTCCTAACTGCCGCCTACGTTCGATCTGAGGTGACATATTATGAGAATAAAAATGGCGAAATTATGACTGGAAAGAATCCAGAAATAAATGATCGTTATCTTAACATTCGTCCAGATGTTGTGTTTTACAATGAAAAACATAAACCTATTTTATTCATTGAATTGGTTGTTACTCATAAAATTTCAGAGGAGAAAAAAATCATTTTAAAAAGAATGGGAATTGACACTGTTCAATTCATCGTGCCGAGAACTAAAGGTTCGGAAATTGAAGAAAGTTTAAAGACTACGAAACATACTAAATGGATCTATAATGAACTCGAAGCCAACACCCCTTACTCACAATTATCCTCTTCAGACGCAGAAAGATTACCATTCTTTGATGAACAGCAAAGAAAACTTTTTGAAGAATCTTACAAGTGTAGAGCAACGCAAATTAGTAATCTTATACGCTCAATTACAAGAAACCTGGAATCGCAACAATACCTCAGTACTCAACGACGATTTAACTCAGAAATATCAAGAGTTTCGAAAGCTACAAAAGAAGCTGAACAAAGATTGGAGCAAATGGAAAGAACTGCAAAGGAGGAAGTATATTCGGAATTTAAAGGAAGATTCAGAGAAATTGAAGAAGAAATTTCAGCTGTTGAAAGAGAAACAACAATATGTGAAGAATTACTCCAAAATCCTCTCCCTGAAACAGACTTACAACAGGCTGTTAACAGAGAAGAAAGAGAAACAACAGACCTTGATAAACGAGCAGGAGAAGTACGAGAAGCAAATGAAAAATTTGCAGAATACGCTGCACACGCAGAGAGAATTCTTGAAGAAGAATTTGGGCAAATCAGTGAGTCAACAATCAGAAAAATTGCTGCAGGAACTCTCGAACCAACTCCCGGAATGCTCCCCGGAATTAAAAGCATACTGGAAGCATGGGGATTTCTCAGCAATCATTATGAAGCGAGACAGAATTATAAAAGATACCGAGCATATCAAAACTTTATTAGAGGCGGAACTTGGAAAGAATGGTAAAGATTTAGAATGGCTAAAAGAAAACCTCCAAAACCGGCAGGTTCAAATAAATATTGAAAAATAAATCTAAAAATTAAACTATGGGATTTTTTAACACAGAATGTCCAAAATGCGGCAGCGAAGACGCCTACCACAATGGAGTATGTTACGAGTGTCCGGAATGCGATTATGAATGGGCTTCCGAATAATTTTCTGGCTCTAACACATAAAGTAAGCCCTTTGCCCGGCTAAGCTGGGTATAAAGTCTGTTCTTATGTTTAGTTTCTCCGTTTTGGATCTTCTCCAGCCTTTGCTTAAGAAGCAGGATCACCACAGGGGCCTCGCAACCTTTAAAGCGGCGGATGGAGGAATAATATATCTTTTCTTTTTCCCTCGCCTTTACTGGGTCTAAGACCTGGTATTCAAAACCGTTTTTATGGATCGTTAGGTCCCAGTCTTTTGTGGAGCCGTCTGTAAGGATCATGATATCCTCTTTTGGTACTTTTCCCACATTGTGTAGTTCAAGTAAGCACCTCTTTAGGGTTCCTGCAATATCCTCAGGGGAATAATCTTTAATCCTAACCTCTTCCCCATCTTCAACTCCATAAGAAACAGCATCTGTTCCAACGTACTCATTTATAAAAGTATTTATCTTTCCGGTATTCCGGTAGTTACAATTTAAAGGATGAAAGTGCCAATTTTGCCCCTGGGGCAATATAAAATTCCGCTCAAAAATGTTTTGTCGCTTGTCATAGAAAAGAAAATACTGAGCTTCTGGATTAAGATATTTGAGCAGCATATTAAGCCAGGCAACTTCGAAATCCTGGGCCTCGTCTACCAGGATCACATCAAACTTCTCTTCTTCCTGAAGTGGGTAGACCTTCAGTAATTCTTTAAACTTTTCCGGCAAACCTTTATCCCAAAAATCCCTGTCTTTTACCTGGGCCCCAAACCAGTCAGTCTCACGGTCATCCGTAAATTCTCTCATCAGGTTATGGATATTATCGGTTTTTATTTCGGGATCCAGACCTGTCTTTAGCTGGGAGCACAAATAAGTATTATAACACAAGAAGAGAACTTTTTTCCCTTTCTTGTTCAAAACCTCAGCCGCACATTTGGCCAGCACGGTTTTGCCGCTACCGGCGCCACCTTCCACTGCTAAACGGGAATGATTCCAAAGTCCGTTTAAAAAAGCTTTCTGGCTTTCTTCGGCCTTATCTATATTTATATCCATATTCTCCAGTAGCGTCCTGAAATTTTGTGAAACCTCAAGTCCCTGAAGCAGATCTTTTTGGATTTTACCTTTATATTCATCTACGGAGATTCTATTAAAATGCCCATAATCGCTTTCCCCGGCCTCTGCTGCCCTGTTCAGAGCCTCCCTGGGATCGTCTAGGTCATTCTGATCCAGCATATTCCAGGATTCACATTGGGTAGGCATATTTTCTTTGTCGATAATTCCATCAGGAAACCACAGCATCCAGCTAACTGGAACTTTCTGTTCGATAACCTCTTTATACCTTTTAAGAATATTTGAAACATATCCCATCGCCTGTAGATCAGGGCCTGTTGTCATTTCCCGGGAATTCTGGAACCAGGCATTTTCTTCAGCCTTATAAACTATCTTACCTCCTTTGACTTCTATCAAATAAATATGATCCAGCCGCTCTTCCCGAAGGTCGAATATCAAAAAGTCTATCTCGTAGTGCTTATCTTCTTCTTTGGTCTTTCCCGTAAATCCGCGACTCCAAAAAACGTCGAAATTGTGAGGGTCAAGTTTCTGAAGGGCTTCAAAAACTTTTCTTTCGCCATGATTATCGTTGTAGGTTGGAAATTTTGAGGGGTAAATCATGTGAGTGAAAAATATTTAAAATAAAACAACATAAGTTTTTCAGATTAAACTTCTTTTCTATTCCTTTTTACTATTCTTTAAAAAGTCATTATCCATTTGCCTCATCAGGTCAAATTCATTTGAAATATGAGTATCAAAAAAGTCATCTTGCAACCTTGATAAGTATGAATCAGTTATAATATCTTGTGCCAAATAGTCTTCAAAATCAGGATGTTTTTCAAGAATTCGCTCGTTCTTAATTTTCAGTTTTGAACGAATTACCTTAAAAAACTTGATTTCGCTGTATTCAACTTTTTCGTCTGCTTTGATGGTGTCTATTGCAACTTCAATCAATTTCAATTCATTTGCTTTTGTTAATTCAGTAGTCGTAAGTTCATTGAAATACCCTTTTAAAAATTGATGACCGTCTTTATTGATAGCAAGTAACAAAGTGTTCAATTCGGTATTGATGTCAATCTCTCCAAAGGTCTTGTTGTCCTTATGCAGTCGCTTTATCAATTTGATTTCCCTTTTGTCTATATCACCATCACAAGCCATACACGAAAAAGCTGTCTTGAGCAATAGTTTATTGAAATGTAATGCTTCCATATCTAATTGTTTTTAAAACCGATTCTTGGTTTGACGTTTTTTTGTTCAATATTTTTACCTTCCATTTTCGCCTTAATATTTTGGTATTTTCTTAATTCTTCTTTCGGAAAAGGTTTAAATGATTGTATAACTTTCTCCAATAAGTCCATAGTTATTCTTGAATCATCAGCCATTGCTATTGAAGTTGCTTCATTAACTATTGATTCAATATCAGAGCTAACATAGTTTTCTGTTAGTGTAGAAAGCCTGTCGTAATCAATGCCAAAATCTAAAACCATCTTTCTAACATTTAGACTCATTTCAAAAAGCGCTTTTCTCAATTTTAAGTCTGGAGGTGGTAAATAGAATTTCTTTTCCAACCGACCTGACCTAAGCATTGCAGGGTCTATCATGGCAGGGTAATTTGTTGCTCCAATTATGAAGATACCCTTTTCTCCTGTTCTGTCCATTTGAGCTAACATTTCATTTACTGCACTTTTTGACATCTCGTGAGAATCACTATCACGATTGGGAAGAAGTTCATTTATTTCATCAATAAAAATGATTGTGGGAGCATCTTTTTCGGCATCTTCAAACATCTGAGCAATGTTTTCCTGTGTAGCATTTACATACCTGCTTTTTAATCTTGATGGGGTAGATAAAATAAAATTGAAGCCTACTTCTTCGGCAAAGTGTTTCGCGAAAAATGTTTTACCACATCCCGGCGGACCATACAAAACCATACCGTTTGGTAGTTTAGCTCCATATTTTTTCGCCTTTTCAGGATTTTGTAAAACATCAATGACTGACCTTCTCATTTCGTTTTTTAAATCATCTAATCCTGCGATTGCTGAAAACCCTTTTCCTTTTTTTAATTCCTTAAGTTTCGGTTTAGATAGTTCTTGCGTTGATGAAAGCTGTTGCACTTCCATTTCTCCATTTATTGCTTTTAAAAAGTCTTTAACACTATTAAAACGATTTTCAGTATTTGGTTGTAAAGCTTTGCCGATTATATTTTGGGTTGGTAAGTCTGTAACTGAGGAAAATTTTAAAGGTTTTTTTCGCTCTTCAATGATAGCATCTTCCAACTTTATGGAATCTGCTATGTATTTTGAAATTTCAACAAACCAAGGTGGCAAACCCTCTAATAAATGATAATACAATGCTCCAACGGAAAATATATCACTTTTAACTGAGAACACTTTGTTGAAGCCTTCATTGGCTTGGTAAAATGGATTTAAACCATCCTTTAAAAAGTTTTTGTATGATTGACTTAAATAACGAGCATAACCCAAATCAATGATTTTAGGAATAGCAACTTTGCCTGATAAATCTAACATTACATTCAAGTTTGTAATGTCGTTGTGGATTATTGGGTTGTCAAAAGAGTGCAAATAATTTAATCCGTTTAAAACACCTGAAATAATATCTTTGGCCTCATAGGGATTAAGCGTGTCTTCTCGCTTCATTCTATCAGCCAAAGTCTCACCACTGATGAAATCAAGAATTGCGTATGCATACTTTTGATTTTGTATAAGTAGTTCTCCGCTTTCGATGAAATTAACCAAATTGGGATGTTTGATTTTTTTTAAAACCTGAATTTCTAGAACATCACTATTTTCATCAAATTGAGTTCTATCCAATTTTGAATAAGCAAATAGTTTCAATAATTTGGTCTTACCTTTCGGATCTTTTACCCGATAGGTTTCGGCATAACTCCCTTTTTTGAGAAAGAAAGTAATTTTATATTTGTCATTAATGAATTGACCTTTTTTCAATATTTGATTTGATTCTTTCATCTAATTAAACACCAAATACATTTTCTCCTGGTTTATCAACTTCTTCCAAACAATCAATAACTGAAATTACAATTGGATGTAATTCGTCTGTTGTTGGGTTCTCACTAATAATTTGCATTCCTTTATTCAATAGCGTTCTTGCTTTACTGCTATCTTTCCAATGGAATGAAGCGAAATTCTCATTATGGTTTCTAATAAATCCTACCAATTGATAAATTAAAGTTAGTTGGACAAAAAAGCCGCTTATCTCTTCCAGGAGTACATTACCGAGTTTTATATCTTTTGCTCTAATTACTTCATCCAACTGCGAACGGAATTGATTGACTACCTGGGTGGTATTTTCATTTCCTAAATCGTTATTTGCTTTTTCAAGTCGGTAAAATTCTTCTTTTAAAACTTCTTCTAGGTTAGGCCATTCATTCAATTTTTCAACTTGTTCAATTTCTCTTGCAAGTTTTTGAAGTTCTGAACGGGTTTCTAATCTACCTGCCTCTGTATTCTTGTTCTCAAAAATGCTTTTTACCTTATTAAGTTTTTCTTCAAATTCTGAACTACGTGGGGAATCAATATTTCTCAAACTACGTTCAGTTTCACTAATTTGCTGTTCGAGCCAATCTTTTGTTACTTCTGATTCATTACTACTAATCTCTAAAGGCATTTCAAAATCAATATCAATGAAATTTATTTTACCTGTAAAATCGCTTCCTTTAGTAAAGTTCAATGTTAAGTCAGCAATGCTACCTTCAGGAAGAAGCTTTGGTAGATCATCGCCAGTTATTCTAACTGTCGTAACGTGATTATTACTTATCGCTTTGGTTTCGGGAATTCCTTGATAAATTGGTATATCAATAAAATCATCCATTCCCGGTCGAATTTGCTTTCTAGTGGTTAAGCCATTGAATACACCTTGAGCAGGAAGCGTTTTGTCTTTTTCTAAACCCTTAATCGCTTTTAATATTTGCTTATTTGCCTTTTTATCAAAAACTTCAATACAAACTGTATGAGTCAAGGTTGCACCACCAAGAGCCGTGTCTGGTTGGATAGAAAAACTATGTGGCTCACATTCTAATTTATTACCTTTTTCATCATAAAGTAATATTGAAAAATTGTTTCTTTCGCCAGATTTTAAATGCAATTCAATTACTTCTCCAATATTATTTAGCTCAACTCTTTCACTTTTAAAAGCATCATCGCCTCTTGCTATTTCCGCAAAGACAACTCTATCTTCTTCTTTAGTTCTTATTGTAACAAATGTTTCATCACTAGCCACCATTGAATCATAATCTATATGTAACTGAACTTTCGAAGCATCTACATTTTCATCTTCGATGGTGTTATTAATTGTAGAAGCATAAATAGCAGCTCCTTTTGCTACTACGGTCATCGGATCAACACTGGTATTTGGTTTTTTTATTTGTGCTTCAAGCATTTCTCTAACAATTGGTGATAGTGTTGGGCCACCAACAAGAATTAATTCCCCGAGAGAATTTCCATCTAAATTGTTACGCTTTATCAGATCTTTACTATAGTCTATGGCTTTCTGAATAAATGGTTCAATAACTTCTTTTAGTTGTTCTCTTGTTATGGTCAAGTCAATTTCAAATTCTTCACCTTCATCATCTTCTCCATATTCATCGTATAAATTTGTTAGAATTGGGTATTTCTCTTTATAAGACAATTGGTTTTTAGCATCTTCAGCAAGTGGTTTCCACATTTCTTTAAACGCAGTAAGTTTTTCTTGATTTTCAATAATAGAATCAATTGAAAAATGCTCCTTTAGGTATGGGAGGAATATATGATCAACAATAGCTTCATCCAGGTTCTTACCACCTAAGAAGTTGTTCCCTTCAGTGTCTATGACTTTAATAATACCATCAGAAACTTTCACCAAGGCAGAGTCAAAAGTACCTCCTCCAAAATCAAAGACTAACCAAAATCCATTTTTATTTGCAGATTCAACTCCATAGGCAATAGCTGCGGCATAAGGTTCCTGAACTAATTCCACATATTCTATTCCCGCTAATTCCGCTGCTTTTTTGGTTGCATTGATTTGATTCATTTCAAATGCAGCTGGAATTGTAATGATAGCCGACTTAACACTTTCATTATCAATATATGATTTTAAGGTTTTCAAAACTTCGGCAGACAGCTCTTCAGACGATAATTCTATTCCAATTTTGTCGTCCGTTTTATATTTTACTGAATTACCCATTGTTCGTTTGAACTCAATAAAGATGTTGGACTTAAAATCAAGGGCTGTAAATACTTTCTTTTTATCTTTTGACAATTGAGCATACGCTTTATCGCCTAGCAAAAAACCTTTTTTTGTTACCATCACACAAGACGGCATTGTGTCACGCTGTGTATCTGTGCGGTGCATTTTGATCTTACCTTCATCCATTACTGCAATTGCAGAGTTGGTTGTTCCTAAATCAATCCCGTAGTCTATTTTTAATCTTGCCATTTCTTTATGATATTTTTATTCGTTGTAAGCAACTATAACTTTTGCAGCTTGTATCATTTTGCCATTATAATTGATTTGAGGTTTTATTATTCGTTTAATAATTTCTTTTCCTTCTTCAATACTATCGTCAGATTCCATTGTTGCCACCATATTCATTCCTGAATTATAGTTTTGACCTGTGAGCTGTGGTATTTCGTAGCCATAAGCTTTAAGGTTATCTAAAATTGATTCAGAGTATTTTTTAAGATGTTTGTAGCCTTTTATGTTCTTATCCATTACTTCAAGGTTCATCAGAATTCGTGTGACTTCATCCGCAACTTTTACAACTAAAGAATGATCTTTCTTTTCGTCTTCAGGTTTTCCTATTTGACTCAAGTCTTTTAATTTGAGTTGTGTATCCAAAACTTCCATTAGTTTGCTATCTAATTTCACACTTTCTTCTTCTAGCGAAGCTTTGGTTTTTTTGATTTGGGATTCAACATCGGTTTTACTAGAAGATATTCTTTTGCTGAGTAACCAATAAATTACACCTCCCAGAACTAATAAAATTAGAGTACCTATAATCCAAAAATTGCGGTTTTTACTAAGATTTTCGTCCAATTCAGAAATGCTGTTTTTTGCATCAGTATCTGCTTTTTGAATTTTACCAGTTAAATCATTATTTACAGAAGCGAGCTCAATATTGTTCCGGTTTAAAATATTACTTAAGCTATCGATGGTTTTTCTCTGTTTTCTAACTGTATCATTAAACTGATTTCTTACCTGTCTGTACGTCCTATATTCCTTATCAAGTTCCCCATATACTCTTAGAATGTCTTGCCCCTGCTGTTTCACTTCGGTTCTAAGACTTTGAATTTCTTTTACTATTGTTGAATCTGACTGTTGGGCCAATAAATTTGTCGCTCCTAGAAAGAGCGATATGAGTAATAGTTTCTTCATCGTTAATATTTTGCTGCTGAAAGTTCTGTTTTTAATTTGTATATCGTTTCTTCTTGAATTCGAATGTTGATTTTCTTTTCCTCTTTTGACTTCTGTAATAGTTTATCAATTTTCACTTGTTGAGATTGAACCTGACTTTGCTTTTTTGAGCTAACTCTAAACCATTTAAATTTTTTGATTTCATTCATTTCATTTTGAGCATTTCTAATTTCTGACTCAAAATATTCGGTTCGATTAATTTGCTTTAATTTTCTTTCAGCACTTGCCAATTTCTTTTTTATTTTTTCTGACGGTGCTAAATCAACTATAAACTTTTCAGTATGGATTAAATATTCATCTATATAAACTTCAATACGATGTAGTCCAGTATCGTAAGTACACTCTTCAGCATTTCCCCAACCTGGAAAATCGACTTTGCTAGTTTGTTTATTTAATGATTTTGTCACTACCTGAGTATAGCCTATTGGCGATGTTTTTGAGTTACGTTTAATTCCACCACGAGGGGTTATATATTTAATATGAAATGTCACTGTGGAATTCTCCTTCACTTCTAGATTAAGTTCCAGACCGATGTATCTTATGAACTTAGTAAATAAAGGCTTTTTGCCATTGGTTATCTTCGCGGATAGAATCTTAAAAGGAATTTTTGGTGGTATTATTTTGTATTTATCTATGATTCCGGCTATTACAGAATTGCTCTGGGAATTTTTTCTTAGCCAATTTGCTAATTCAATAAAATCTGATTTGAGCTGGTTGTTGGAACTATCTTTAATCTTACCTAAACTCTCCTCAGGCAAAATTGTTTTAAGCAAATCATTAACTTTTACCCAATCAATTGAATTTCTAATATTTGCCTCAACTGCTGACTTATCTATTGTTTTGTAACCTGCTATAATTTGAATATCGCTTTCTTCTAGCTCCCTAACCTGTCTCCTTATTTCTTTCTTATTTGTCTCATAAGAGTCTTTTACAGATCGTAATAGTTCAATAACTTGTAAAACTTCACGGTCTTTCATTTCTTCTAATGAGGCAAGACTGTCTTTTGCTCTATCTTTGGTTAACTTACCAACAGCTATAGAATCAGCTAATTTGGTTAGTTCTTGAGACGACTCAAGGTAATTCTTACTTGAATCATTTTCTTGACTTTCATTAAAATAGTCAATCCCACATTGCATTATCTCATTTGCCAATTGATCAGCAACTGCTTTATATTTTAGGTCGCTTGTTCCGAGTAGGGATTCTAGAAGTGATAAATCATTTTTGGTGTTTGTGTATAGCTTTAAGCCATAATCATATGTTCCAATTTTGTTCGCTTTCCGTTCCATTTTACAGCTTTCAATCTGGCTTTCGATTTTATGGATTGGTTCTTCTGTAAATTTTTGTGAAAGGTAGCTTTGTGTTAAACCGTTGCAACTAATAAACAATTGTAAGGTTACAGAATTTGAATATTGATTGGTAAATTGCGATAACAATTCATCAATTAATATTTCAGTTTGTTTTTGTTTATCTATTTTGAAAGTTTCATCTGCAACAGAATGGACGAAATTTTTAAAATAATCAGACTCTAACAGTTTTATTTTAGCTTCAATACCTGTTTTAATAACTGACTTGTTTTTACTTAAAAGCTTGACCGTTCCCAAGTTATTGAAGGCAGAGAAGTTTTTCGAATTAACGGCTTTATTAGTTGTTACTTTTTCCCATATCTCAACCGCTTTTCCCTCATCACCTTTTTTCAAATATTCAATAGCAGTGCTGTCAAACGGACTTGTATTTAAAAACCAGAACAGTGAGTAATTTACTTTGTCCTTGTTCTGCTCAAGTTTGGAAAATGCTGAATTTAGAGATTTTTTTGTTCTCTCTAAAGAACCTATTTGTTCAAAATCAACATTTGATTTAGGATTTTTACCTACCTCTACAAATTTTAAAAACTTACTTTTATTCTTTTCTAACTCTTTAGTTGTAGCGTTTGATAAAAGACCTGCAATTCGATAAGGGTTATTTTTTATTAACTCCATAGCTATATTAAATTTTCCGTGGTAAAAAAACTTTCTATTTGTTGAATTTCTTTTAAAAAAGGTTTACTGGTATAGATCCCGGTTTGCTTATTTTCTCTGACACCCCGCAAAAACACATAGATCACCCCTCCAAAATGTTCCTCATAATTAAAATCAGGAATTCTTTGCTCCAGGTAATTTTTCACCGCTACGGAATAAATGAGATACTGAAGATGGTAATTGCCTTCATTCATTGCCGCTTTCATTTGGTCTTCTCCATCGTAGTAACTTAGATCATCTCCGAGGTAATTTGACTTCCAGTCCAGGATATAAAATTTATCTTCGTGCTTAAAGAGTAGATCAATGAAGCCGGTTAGCAATCCGCTTTTGGCAGGGTGCTGCGTGTTGCAACCCAGTTCTATTCCTTCTCCACCATCAAAAGCATTTAGGCCTACAAGATCAACGTTTTGAGTGCGTAAGTCGAATTCCATTTCATTTTTCTTATTGGAATTTGGGATGTCCCTTAAAGAAATTTTTTGGCCTTCGATCTCTATATCGGCATTCAGAACCTGTTTGATCATTATAAACAGACCTTCCCGATATTCCTCCTTTTTATGTGGATAAAACCTATCTAGCAGTTTTTCCAATTCCTCACGGTGATGATCCTCAGAGCCTGTAAAATCTATATTTTCGAACAGCAGGTGAAGCATATCCCCTATCACCGTACCCCTCGGCATATCTTTGAAAATGAATAGATCATATCCCGTTGGATCACCGTTATTTTCTTTTGGGATATAGGCTCCGTGAGCGCTTATCCCGGAGAAGCTGAGATTACCAGTAAGGTGATCTGCAAGCTGAAAGTTTTCTACACCTACACCTTTCCATTTCGGTAATTCAATTTTCTTTTGCTCAGTTGGCTGAGGATCTTCATTAAACTTAAAAGAATCAATTATCGCATTTTCAGTAAAATCATCCAGAGAAGTCCTTTTATTCTTGGTAGGGATTTTAAAAACAAAACAGTTATACTTCGCCCTGGTTAATGCAACATATATTAAGCGGCGGTTTTCCTGTTCCACCTGTTCCTTATATAACTGAGACATTTCTGCACTTCCTTTTTTACTAGGATAAAATTTATAATTACCTTCTTCATCCCTGAAAGAACAAAAATTATACTTTTCTTCGACTTTTAAATCTAAGAATGGCGCAATAACTATTGGATATTCCAGCCCTTTTGCCTTATGAATAGTGATGATCTTTACAGCCTCCTCGTCGCTTTCGATACGTTGCTGAAATTCATCCTCCTCATTTACACCGGTAATTTGTTTCTGAAGATAAGAAAAGAGTCCACTCGGTTTAAGCTCCTGCCTTAATTCTGCTTCTTGTAAAAGTTCAAGGATCTGTGTAAGATTAGTAAGACTACGGAATTTATTTGCCTCCATTAGGACCCGTGTAACATTAAAATCAATCATGTACTGACGAACCGCCGCATACACACCTGACTTTACCCAGGTTTCCCTATATTCACGAAACTTATCCAAGAGATCTTCAATTTCTATTTGTGCAAGATCCTTATATCCATAGCCCGTAAATTCACTAAGCAGTGCTTTATTAATAGTATAGTCATTGGCAGTTAAAATTGCCTCAAGGATGTTCAGGAGAGCCACTGCTTCTAATGAATCTTCAAATATTTTTGATTCATCAACAGTAACTGCGGGAAAACCTGCACTAATTAGAATATCTTTTATTTCCCTGGCTTCAAAATTTGCTCTAACGAGTATTCCGATATCCGACTTCTTAACAGGTTCTTTACCAATAGTGTATTTACCATTCAGTAACTCCTGTACAAGACATAGGGTTCTTGTCTTTATCTTCTCTTTCGTTTTCTCCTGAATAATCTCAAGTGCCTTTACCTTTATTTCTTGATTGTGCAAACCTGTACTATTGTCCCCAATAGCTTCAACATCATAGTACTGGATATCATTTTCGCCATCTCCCCCAGTCCTAAAGGGATTCTTGACCTGACTATACAATGTATTGACTGCTTCCACATAAGCTTCGGAAGAACGGTAATTGATGTTCATTTTAAATAACTTCCCTTCCTCAATTTTCTTTCTGGCAGCGAAATAAGTATTTAGATCTGCTTTTCTCCAACCATAAATGGACTGTTTAGGATCTCCTATATAGAAAAGGATCTTCCCCTTTCCGAATAGCGTATAATAAATTTCATACTGCAGCCTATCTGTGTCCTGAAATTCGTCAATAAATACGGCATCAAATTTCTCCCTAATAGCTTCTTTAAAATGGTTATTATTTATTACAGCCTGGTGCATCCTGGTGATGATCTCATCATAAGTGAGTAAATGCTTTTTTTGAAGGTGGGTATTCGTTTTTTGATTTACCTCTTTTATACATTTTTTGATCAAAGTATTTACCACATTTTGGTGGCATTTGTCTAAAGCAAGGGCTCTCTTCCTCTCTTCCGGAAAAATTTCATTCCAGCAATTTGTAATATAAGCAGCACCTTTCGGATTGTTCAAAAGCCAAGATTTAAAGCTATCAAAATCCTCAAGCCGTTCAATGACTTCATCCTGTTTTTCTGTAGTAAACCTGCTAACCTTTATTTCTCTGATCCTCCCGATTATATCTTTTTTTTCCTCTTTTAAAAACAGCTTAAAATCAGAAAGTTCATTTCTGTAAAGCTCTGCATCACTATCCGAAACATCTGCAAATTCTTTCCCGCCAAGCTTCTCTTTAACTGCATCATAAAAAACGTCCAGACGAAGGCTATCTCCCCATTCCTCAAGATCTTCTACTGGCAGAACAGCAATATTCTCTCGCCAAAATTCATGGACGTAATTTTGTGATATACCCAAAACGTTAGGTTGTAATTCGAGACCAAAAGGCTGACCTGAATCCAATGCGAAATTATTAAGAGACTCCTGGCAAAAGCTATGGATCGTCTGAATAGAAGCATCATCAAGATCTGAAAGTGCTTTTTTCAATCTATATATAACTTCCTCCCGATTTTCCTGAGAAACAACAAAATCTGTAATAGTTTTTTCTTCACATTTTCCTACTTCTGCTGCCTTTATTGCCTCTCGAAGGAACCTACGCACCCGAGCGGCAAGCTCCGCCACAGCTGGTTTTGTGAAAGTAACAAGTAAAATTCGAGAGACAGGAATATTCTCCTCCAATATTAAACGGAGAGCCAGAAGTCCTATGGAATACGTCTTTCCAGTACCTGCACTTGCTTCTACCAGGTTGGTTCCATCAAGTTTTACTTTTTCCTTATTTAAAGGTTCAAAATTTATCATTCCCGTATGTCATTATTTAAATGCCTCCTCGATTGGCCCCAGATAGGTTGTATATTTTTGCATAAATTCCACTAGATTGGATTCATCCTCAAAAAAGCCGTTGTTAAACTCTCTTTGTAAATATGCTGAAGGATAACAATTCCCATAGCGTCCGAATTTGTTATTAATAAGATCTTTCAGCTTTTCAGGCCCTACTTCATCCTGAGACAGAAGTGCGATATCATTCACCTCAAAATTAAAATTAGGTGAAAAAGGAATAATCCTGCTATAGTTATCGGTGAGATCCTGAAGCCAGTTTCTCAAAAAGTCATAGGCGTTTTCTTTGGTCCACCCATTCTTTAGGACCACCAGCTCGGCCTCTGATTGTTCATCGTTTAAGTGGATATAATTCAGCTGCTGTGCTTTCCCTGATGCCAAAAGCGCTAGATATCTTACAAAGGCTATAATCTCATATTTTTTTCTTCTTTTAGAAACATTCAGAAGCAGTCCACTATCACCCAACATTTGAACTATGCCAGTTAACCGCATTGTCTGTTTATTTTTCAAAGAAAACTTGAGCGATATTTTCTCTTCAAAAAACTCCGAATCTTTTGAAAGCTCCTGCACTTTTTGCCATAATAAATTCACTCTTTCATTTGCTTCGTGGAGATCTATTTCACCAATAGATCTTAAAGGGAGCCTTCCGGACTGGATAATTTCCTTTCGTAGCTGTCCAAATTCCAAGGGAGAAGATTTAAACTTATTTTTTAAACATAAATCTTTGACTACCCAGCTGTCCAGATCATCAAGAGAAAAAATCTCCCAATCTGGTAAATCCTCCTTCTCACTATACCTAATATTAAGAACCCTATTGTAATGGTATTGAAAAGGATCTTTTAAGAAGCTTTCTAGCGTGAAAAGAGATATTTCCGTAGGTAATTTTTGGCTATTCTCTATGCCGCACTTCAAATAAACCTTGTTACTATCGCCCTTGTAATAAGTAAAAAGATCTTTCTCCTTATCTTCAAAATATTTAGAATTAAAAGCATGCAAAGGATGTTGGACTTCTTTGATCTTTGCTCCTGCCTTTTCTAAATAATCATCCAGTTCACCTATCAGGGAAGATGCTGGAATCTCTGAATTATCTTTTACATTTTGCCCTATATAGCTTAACAGCACTTTCTGCTCAGCATTTAAAAAAGTTTCCAGAAACGCA
Organism: Salegentibacter salarius; assembly: GCF_900168265.1. Lineage (GTDB taxonomy): Bacteria > Bacteroidota > Bacteroidia > Flavobacteriales > Flavobacteriaceae > Salegentibacter > Salegentibacter salarius. Next base: position 59,210 of record NZ_FVZF01000020.1, read on the forward strand.
CCTCGGTCGAGCATCCTGCTTTCAGGCTTTTTGTTTTCAGAAAGCAGATCAAAACTAAGATCCTGGGACCGGCGAGGGAATTCTTTAAAGTTAAGCCCCAGGAAAGCCACTACTTTCTTAGGCATACTCATTCCAGGATACAATCCTGAAAAAGTAATTCCGCCATGTCCTTTGATCTGTTGCAAATCCTTATTGAGTAATTGATCTTTTAATCGGAAAAAGAATGTATTGAAGGCTATTTCCTCATCGGCTGAAGCTTCCAAACATCCGAGCTCCAGCATGAGACCCAGGAACTGCTTTCGCTGCCATTCTTCCGGTTGTAGGAATTCATCGGCAATTTCCATCAATGTTGTATGCCAGTATGCGGCACTATGTCTTTCAGCTTTGGTTTCAAGGAATTTATTTAGCAAATCCACGAGGTGATGTAATCTAAAAAGATCATTTGCCTGCTGCCCTTCAGCGATATCTACCGGATAGATCATTTTTGCAGCAATCTCTACAGGTTCCTCACTACCCAGGCAGAAACCATAAATGAGTCGGTTTAGTCCGTTGCTGAAAGAAGCATAATTGGTTTCAAGTTCAATATCGCCTTCATACTCCCTTCGGATATTCGCATCTATAAATGCTTTCTTCAACAGATCAAGATCTTCAAAACCGAAACTTTTTTGAATGGGCTGCATTTCCAGCAAATTGAAAACTGCAGGAGCCGTGAAATCATCCTTTTCAAAAGACAACACCTGCTCCAGGGCTGTCCAGAAACTTTCTTCCCGGCCGTATCCACGGCTGACCAATTTATATGGGAATTTATAAGGAGCCGAATCAAAGACCGTCTTTATAGCAGAAATGTAGGGATCCAGGGAGGGCATACACACCATAATATCGCGCGCACCCAATTTACCTTCACTCTCATCAACGGTTTTTACCAGGAAATTATAAAGTGCTTCCACTTCTCTCACTCGTGTAAATGAATTGTAGATGAGAAGGGATTCATCTTCAGGAAGTCTTTTTGATGTTTCATCGATTAATATGTCCTTCTGTATCTTTTCAAGCAGTGTTTTTCCTTCAGGAAGTTGTACAGCCCCGGGTAATTGTCCCAACTGACTTAATTTATCATTTGTCCTAACAAAATTCTCTCCCCAGTTCTGTGCCAGGGAATTTTCCTTTTGCTTAAAATTGAGGTTAGTGCGATAGAGATGAATATCAAATTTTTCAACTTCAGTCAGGGCTTTTAAATATTCCAGGTGTAACGGACTTATATCCAGATTCCCAAAAAGATAAAGCGAATGATATTCTTTTAGAACTCCTGAATTCTGGGTAAGCAGTTTACGGAACTCTTGGGGTGATGGCTGGAGATTGTCAAATCCGCATTTTTCAAAAAGCCATAGTTGCCATTCAAGATCTTCGTTACCCTCTAATTCCTTCCATCTTCCATCTGGATCATATTCCAGGTAATCTTCAAACATTCCTGCAAGCTTTTGAGCCAGGGCAAGCCGCTTGATCTCATCTTCCCCGCAGTAGGTTTTTATCTTTGGAAATAAGTTTTTAAATTCAGCTTTTCCCATTTCTGAAAATAATTTCCAGATCAACTTCTCTTTTCCCGGCTTATCTTTTGTGGTGGGATCCAGGGAACCGATTAGTCTCTTAAAAAAGGAATTAAGGCTATGCTGCTCCAGGTTAGCGATAAACCCCAGGTTTTCTGCCAGCTTTTCTTTTAACCATTGGTATTGGGCTTTATTGGGAGAAATGATATGTACCGGCTGGAAAACAAGCTCTGAATCCCTGAAAGTAGCTTTAATATGAGTGGCAAGTTCACCTGCAAGTTCTGTATTGGAATTAGCTGTAAAAAATTGTGCCTGAGCCATTAGTACTTCTTTTCGCATGGTTAGATCCTGTTAGTTATTCCTGATGCTCTCATCACCCTGCCTTCAGAAGCTTTCAGGATAACCTCTTGCGTGCCCTGAATTTTTAGCTCTTCCTTAGCCCTTGTGATCCCGGTGTAAAGCAGTTCCCGGGTTAGCAATGGTAATTCCTCCGATTTTGGCATTACCAGTAGCACCTTTTCAAATTCAGAACCCTGACTCTTATGTACGGTCATAGCGAAAACTGTTTCCACATCGGTTAAAAGTCCGGGAGAAAAACTTCTGACCTTCTTCTCTACTGCTTCTTTACTCTCAACACCGGCTGTTCCAGTTTCTGTTTTTTTCCTCTCATCATCAAGTTGCTTCTCCTCGTCCAAGAACCAGATCCTCATTTTTCCGGTATCTTTATCCTTTCGAACAATTCCAACATCTCCATTAAAGAGATTAAGGTCGGAATGATTACGGGTAACTATTACGGGACGGTTCTCGTAAAAAACCTGGGAAAGGTTGATCTTTCCTTTTTTTGCAAGATATTTTTCCACCCTTGCATTTAATCCGGCAACACCTTGATTTCCTTCCCTTATCACGGCAAGTATGCGGAGTTCATTTAATTTTTCTATTGCCCTGGCCACATCTTTTTCAGTTATGTAAGCCTCAAAGCCCTTAATAAACTTTTGAAAGATGTTTTCCTCGTATTTCTGATCTACAACTATGGTTTTTTCATCCCTATTCCCCTCGAAAAAATTTTCAATAGTAGGTATATCGTTAGAGATCACTGCCTCACTTAATTCACCCAACTCAGGTTTTTTCACAAAACGGTAGGAATGCTGCAACTCCACCAAATGATCCTGCAGCATCGTATCATTTTCTGCATTGGTTTGAAGGTCCAATTGCGGTAGAATTACTTTTAATTCACCAATTAGATCTGCCGAAAATTGATTTTTATTTTTAACCGTATTACAAAGGTCCCCAAGCAAACTCCCTGCTTCCACGGAAGCCAACTGATTCTGGTCTCCCAGTAGGATCAGCCTAGTTTCCGGAGAAACTGAGGCTATAAGTTTTGCAAATAAAGCCACATCGATCATAGAAGCTTCGTCAACGATAATTACATCGGCTTCCACTGGATTTTCACTATTGCGTTTAAAGTACGGTGATTGATGTTTATACTCCAGTAACCTATGGATTGTATATGGTTTTAATCCTGATATATCATTTTTAAATTCCGACGGCACCATATCATTATTTGCCAGAGATTCTTTCATCCGCATCGCGGCTTTTCCGGTAGGTGCGGCCAACTTAACAACCAGTTTAGGATTTTCCTCATACAGCAGAGTTAGGACCTTGGCCACTGTGGTGGTCTTTCCGGTACCCGGCCCGCCGGTGATGATGGTGAAATTATTTATAAATGCCATGGCTGAAGCCACCAGTTGCCAATCTACTTCCAGGTTATGATCCCTTTCAGCTACCAGCTTGGTAAATAGTATTGAATTTCTCAGATGAGAGGTACGCTGGACTTTATTCTCTGCTCCTCTTTTTATGAGGCTTTCAATCCCGTCGATGATCTGAGTTTCATAGTTGAAATAGCGGGTGATGTAGAAGTTGTCTCCGTGGAGGATAAACGGTTTCTTAATCTCTTTCTCATTTCCCACAAGAGGTGACTCAACCAAACGGTTAGACTTAAGATTAATCCTATCCTCTTTATGATCCTCAAATATTTTTTTTCGATCTGCATTTACATCTATACATATACTACCTTCAGCCAGGCTTTTGGATACGGCATAGGCATAGGGTTGCAAGTCTTTTTCATTTCTGAAGAAGGAGGCGAAGTGTTGGTGGGGAGTTATGTCCTTTGGAAGCATACAGATATTATTTGACGATATGAATGAATCCTTCTATTTTCTATTTCAAATTGAAATAGAAAATAGAAGGATTATTAAGTATACCGACTATCGAACTTCTACAGTAGTAGGTCGTCCTGAATCAGCATCGGAAGAATTTTTCCATTTCCTATAATTCTCTAAATCTACTTTTACAAATTTTAGACATGCCGCAAAGACCGCAGCATCATCCAAATAGCCGACAACAGGAATAAAATCGGGAATAAGATCAATAGGGGATAATACGTATAAGAGGGTTCCACCTATAGATGCAATAACTAGCCAGGGTACTTCCTTATAATTGCCTTGGTAGTAATCTTTGAAAAGGGCGAACAAATCCTTGAAGTCCTTATAGTATTCTTTCAAATTGGAAACTTTTAAAAATTTTTCAAAGAGATTCTCTTCTTTATCGAAAATCTTATCAGCGTCCTCTTTTTTGAATTTTTTCTTTCTTTTATTAAAGGCTTTTTCTGCGTCCTCCTTTTTGAACTTCTTTTGGTATTTTTTAGAGTTTTTCCCCTTGTTCTCGTCTTTGTTTTTCATGGATTGTAGTTCTTTAAAGAATTAAAATTTAGCTTATGTAGCCTACTCCTATTAGCTGATAATTAATCGAGATTTCTCCAGGAAAAAAATGTGTATAGCTTTTTTTTATAATTGTAACATCTAAATATGAATGAACAATTTTAGCCCCTTCAGAAAACCTAATATAAAAAGTAGATTTCATAATTGATTCAGTTATGTGGTTTTAAGGGTAGGGACTTAAAATCTTGTTAAATATAAAATTAATTTTAAGGAATTATTATGGGAATCCGTATTTTTTATCGAATTAATTACGATACCATTGAATATTAATTAATTACCATTATATCTTTTAATTTAATCATCCATTCCTATAAAGGCATTCCATAAACTAACTCCCGCTGCAAAAATGAGGGTTCCCTGGTTAACTTTAAAATGATTGGGAATCCACTGGCTCAATATATAGAGAACCACCACCAGGATCACGAAAACACCGGTAAAGAGAAACAGAAACTTCCAAATGCCTCTCAAAGTTCCATAATTCGTCCAGAAGATCAATTGCCAACCTGAAGGGTATTTTGTTTCAGAATTGTCAATATTCCAAACTTTCGTCACTGGCCCTTCTTCATATTCCTTATATATATTCTTGTTTACTTTTTTCGAAGCAGGCTTACTTTTTAAACTCGTTTCTATAAACTGCACCAAAGCTTTTAAAAGCTGCAAAATTCCAAGAAGAACAAGTAAAAGAACACATAATACTAATTGAAATAACATCCCGATGAATAAAAAATCTTTATCAACAGATCCGGGCTGGGTTTTCCTTTGTGCGGAAGAAACCGCATTCACCCATTTCTCCGCTTCCAGAGTATATCGAAGATTTGTTACTGCAGAATTATCATTTGGCCTCCACTTAAAACCATTATTAGACATAGGCATAATAAAAGCTTGTATTTAGTTCATTACAATCATAAAACTAAAATTAGTAAGCGTCAAAATGTGTCGTCATGAATAAAAATTATCGGAAACGTATATCTTATTCACTTAGTTTATTTTCGAATAAGGGCTTTTTAAAAAGAGTCTATCCGTATGTATACTTGTCAAAGATGACTGGCCCAATAAAGATATTATTTCGGGACAGGGAATCAGATTAAAAAAACAAAGTGGCGTAAACCTTTTTAGTGCCGCCTTTTAATTTTAGAGTTGTAGAAGAAAAACAATTACTATCAATTAACGCATCCAGATTTAATGGAATTATCATTTCAATACTTTACAAAGTAAATTAAGAATAGTCTTTATTCAAGAACTTTGGTATAATCTTCAGGTTCTTAGGATCTATGAAAAAAGGGCCAGACTTTACGAAGTCCAACCCTGTTATTTTAAATTTATAAACGTTGGTAGAAGATTCCGTTGGAGCTCGATTACATTTCTACTAATCCCCCTACAAAAGTTCCTCCTCATCAAAATCACCAAACCAATCACGAAGTTTGTCTTTTGCGTATTGCTTAACTTCGTTGTCAATATACGCGCCTACAGTAGCTACGGCCGCTAATAATACACCTATATCATCTGCATATCCAATACCAGGTGTTATGTCTGGTATGGCATCTATTGGTGAAATAAAATAGCCTAAGGCTCCTACTATCACTCCTTTTGCCCAGACAGGTGTATCTTTTTTCTTATAAGTATAATAAAGCGTCAATGCTGAATAAACGACTTTAATACCTGCTTTTTTAAAAACAGTTTTTACCTTATTCCAGAACCCTTCGTCAGAGTATTCTTTTCCGTATCCATTATTTTCATTTTGGTCTGTCATAAAAAAATTGAATTTTAAATTATATTGATTTATACATAATGTCCAAATCTAAATTGTATGTTAAAAGGAATGAACAGCGTTTAGTAAACGTGTGGATCTTAGAAGTAATCGTAGGAAGTTTCAACTCTTTTTCAAAAACTGAATATAATTATTCAACAGTCCCCTGATCTGCTCAGCCGCAACAGGGTTGGCTGAGTGAACTTTAAATTGCAATTCCCGAAGGTCCAAACCCGATTCGTATACTAACCATTTTGCTGCGACATATCCATCTGGTGCTATTTCTCCACTTTCATCCAATCCCAGATCATTATCAAAGCTGATAAAATCAGGTAGACCGTTTTGTTTTATGTACTTTACGAAATCAGCATAATTCCTTACCACAATAAAATCTTTGGCTTCAATTGTATCATATACCATTTTTGGAATACGAATATCATCTAGAAATAACTTTTTCATACTTACTTAAACCCTACAGCTTTTCGATCTGGCGCTTTATATGGATTCTCCTCAGTTATATTAAAAATTTCCGCCAGGGTCATTGCTTCATTCACATTATAATCTAATCCCTGTTCCTTAATTAATGTTGTAGCTTTTATTCCAGGTAAGGCTTTAAATTCGTACGCCGATTTCAACCTACCTTTTCGTTTAAGTGCTGGATCTATATTTCTCACATCGGTATTAAAAGTTGCAATGATTTGTATTCCCAGGGACTCCCCTAGAATTCCGTCGGTAATATTAAGTATCATGGATAAATTGGAATTGCGCTGACCTTCCCGGGAAACAATCAGTTCTTCTGCATCTTCTATTACCAGTATTGAATTTGCATTTCCTATCAGGTATCTTATCATTGCTACATTGTCTAAATTCTGAGCCATTTGTCCCGGTAGAAATACTATTTCTTTTTTTAATAGACCACACAAATACCGAATGTAGGTGCTTTTTCCAGTACCAGGTTTACCGTAAAGTAAGTGAAGTCCACTTTTATTTTCTTCTCCAAGAATTTGAATAATTTGATTATGAAAAGTTTCAAAATCATCATTATACATTTTAGAGAGATCAATTTCGGGATTTTTAAAATTGATCTTCTTGTTATCCAGGCCTCTTGGTTGACTTATTATTAAATTAATAGAAGATTTATTCTTTTCTTCTATGATTAATTTTTTGGTGAAATCTATAATATCACTTAATAACTCACAGGTTTCGTTTTGGAATAATATATATATTTCATCACTATCCTGAATTACTAAGATCTCCTTGTCCAGTACATATACAAAGTCATTTTTAAAGTCGCTATTCTTTGACTCTTTCTTAAAGTGATATCCTAAAATATAATCTTGAAAACGCTTAGGAAAATCTAAATGAAATGCCTCCATATCTACTTCCTGGTAAGAATACCGACTGGGCACTTTTCCAAAATACCCAATAAACAGCGTATCTATATCCAAATCACCCCACTTATCAAAAAGTGAGCTTAAATCAAATCCCGGTAGAAATTTCGGCTCCTTATTATTCTTATAGTTCATAGTAATCTTACTTTCGGTTCTGAAATCAGAATAAGATTCCGCTTCGTCCTTTAATTTTCCTTTACCTCTACATATTGGAAAAGTCACAGACTGAAGCGGATCTATTCTTAACATTAAACAACACGAAGCAATTAACTTCGCTATTTATATTTTCAAAGATGAAAGGAAAGGACGCCAAACTATGACGTGAGAGAATTAATGCTGAAAAAAATTACTACTATACATCTGCCAAACATCAATCAAGGCTAATTAATATATTAAGCCAGGCCGTTATATTTTAGCGGCTTTTTTTATTTATTTTCGCTTTATGAACCTACGCCCCCTGCTTCATACTTATAGCATTTTATTTTTTCTGCTGCTATCCTCCTGCACCAATGAAAAGATGTCTTCTGAGTCTTCTGAACAAATCAGGACAGATTTTTCATTTACCTATTTTGAAAAGGGAAAAAATTCTAAAGAAATCAGGGAAAAAATCTCTAATTTCAATAAGGCACTTCAAAGCATCGCGGATAAAAACGACACCCTCTACCCTCTCCTCTTAGACTATAAAATATATTACCATAAGCGTTTAAAGCAATATGATAGCGCGCTTATTTTTGCAGATAGTCTTGAGCGATTGGCAACTTTTAAAAATGAAACAGAGTGGCTCGCTCTTGCTCTTTACCGAAAAGCAGTTGTTAACCGTTATTTAGATGATCAGGAAAAAGTTTTTCTATATGCTTTTGAAGCACGTAAACGCTATCTTCAATTAGGGGATAGTACAAAAGCGGCTCGTAGAAGTCTAGAAATGGCAATAGCTCAAAGTAGGATGCAGGATTATACTGGAAGCCAGGAATCAGCTACTGAAGCTTTACGCCATCTTAATAAGGAAAAAGATCTCCAATATTTAAGCAGTGCGCATAATATTATAGCTATTGCATATAGAAATCAGGGCTTTTATAAAGATGCGCTTAAGGAATATAAAAATGCACTTCGTTACGCTTCTAATTTAGATGATAGTTTAACCTATAAAAACAATATTGGATTAGTATATCGAGACTTGAAAAATTACGAGGAAGCAGTTTCAATTTTTGACGAAACCTATTCCAAGGTTTCTGTGAATGATTACAGTTCTAGAGCAAGATATTTAAACAATCTGGAATTTTCGAAATGGCTAACAGATAACGATAAAGAGGTTTCCTCAGGATTACTAAAAGCTCTTCAATGGAGAAAATCTTCAAATGATCATACTGGAATCATATCAAGCTATGAGAATTTAGCGAAGTATTACGAAAAGACTAATAAGAATTTAGCTCTTGAATATTCTGAAAAATGGTTGAATGCCGGTAAGGAAAATAACAATCTCCAGGCTCAAATAGATGCATTAGAACAACTTCTCGTAATTACTCCTGGCGACAAGGATTATATTTCAGACTATATTCAGCTTAGCGATAGTTTAAAAAAGATAAACTTACGGGTCAAAAATACCTTTGCCAAAATAAAATTTGATGAAGAACGCAAGCAACAGCAGATTTCCGGTTTGGAGGCTTCGGCGGCTCTACAGGCCTTAGAAAACCAAAAGATTAAAACCCGGAATTATATCCTGATATTTATCGTAATTTTTGCAATTGTCTTGGCAATTTTCATCGTTTATTATCTAAGAGAAAAACACAAAAAAGAGAAGATTCGCGAGACCCATAAGACAGAAACTAGGATCTCCAAAAAAATTCATGATGAGCTGGCCAATGATGTTTATAACGTAATGAGTAGCCTGGAGGCAATCGCACCAACTGAAACGATGGACAGAATTGAACACATTTACAATCGTACCCGAAATATTTCCAGGGAAAACAATGAAATTAATACCGGGGAGGGATATCTAGATCAGCTAGTGTCATCGCTATCTTCTAATTGTCCCAGAGACGCCAGACTTATTTTAAGCGGGGAAAAAACCATTGCGTGGAATGATTTAAATACTGAGAAGAAACTTGTTATTTATAGGGTGTTGCAGGAGATCATGATCAATATGAATAAACACAGCAAAGCAAGTTTGGTGGCTTTTATATTTTCTTCTGAAAAGAATCTATTAAAAATTCAATACTCCGATAACGGGATTGGTGTTAAAAAGGAAAGCCTTAAATCAGGAAATGGCGTTCAAAATATGGAAAACCGTATTTTTTCTATAAATGGAAAACTTAAATTTGATACCGAACAGGAAAGAGGATTAAAAATACTCATCCAAATTCCAATATAGATTAAGGGTATGTTTAAAAAGGTATTAGTTGCAGAAGATATGGACAGCATTAATCACGCTGTAGCATCTATTTTAAATGAATTGAATATTCCGGAAATAACTCACGCGCAATACTGTGACAAGGCCTGGCTTTCGGCTAAAAAAGCTTCACAAGATGACGAACCTTTCGATTTACTTATCTGTGATCTCTCATTTAAAGAAGATCATCGCGATGAAAAGATCAAATCAGGAAAAGAACTCATCGCCCTCTTAAAATCTGAATATCCCGATCTGAAAGTTCTTGTAAATTCCATTGAAGATCACCCCCAAACGGTAAGAGAATTATGGGAATCTGGTAATATAGATGGTTATGTTTGTAAAGACCGAAGAGGATTAAAAGAACTAAAAATAGCAATTGAAAAACTATGGCAAGGGAAAACCTATAATTCCCCAACAATAGAGAAGGCTTTAAACAAAAATAATTTACTGGTTCTAAACGATTTTGAAATCAATATTGTAAAATTTCTTTCCAACGGACTTACCCAAGACCAAATCCAAGAGGAATTAAAAATCCTGAATATAAAACCCAGAAGTAAAAGTGCGATTGAAAAAAGGTTAAAAGATTTGAGAGATGAGTTTAACGCCAACACTAATCCTCATTTAGTTTCCATAATGAAAGATCTACAACTAATATAATATTTAAAATTAGGTAAATATTGAGTTGAATTTATTTTAGAGGAGAATGGTTTATTTTGGGTGAAGAAGTGTATAAAAATTCAATCTAAACGTTAAAGTTTGTTAAAGCGATACCAATTCGGTGACCAATAAATTTTGCCCCTTTGGGAGGCCCAGTAAACACTACATAATTGAAATTCCGGTCGTCCCCTCCGACAGCAATTTAAACAATAACCCCTGAATTTTATTACAAAAAAAGAGGCTGTCTGAAAAGGCAGCCTTTTTTGTTGTATTATTTTCTGGTTTTTAGTATTTTCATGTAATGAAAGCCAAAGCAGTATTTAAGACCTATGACCAGTCGCAGTTAAGTCTTTTACCTCCCAGTTATGATGATCTGGTCCCTGCCCATCATCCCGTTAGGATCGTCAATACGATTATTGATCAAATCGACATCGCTGACCTGGAGCGAAGTTATAAAGGAGGAGGTACCTCCAGTTACCATCCCCGGATGTTGCTCAAGGTGACCATCTATGCGTACCTTCGCAATATGTATTC
>NZ_FVZF01000017.1 GCF_900168265.1 Salegentibacter salarius
AGTTAAGTATGGATGGTAAAGGAAGAGCTATCGATAATGTTTTTATAGAACGCTTATGGAGAAGTGTGAAATACGAAAACATCTATCTCAATCCTCCGGAATCCGGGGTAGGTTTATACAGGCAACTCCGGGACTACTTTGATTTTTACAACCATAGGAGAAGGCACCAGGGAATAGAAAATGAAATACCTATCAACCGATATTTAAAACAAGAAAGAAATGCTGCTTAAAAAATAAAAAATAGAACTTAATTTAGCAGCTAAGCTGTCCTAACAAATGGGGGTTCTTCAGATATTTGGTTCTTTCTTAGCGCTCATAGTATTCTTACAGAATGTTCAACATCCAATTATTGAGGGGCTTATTGATTCTACGCGTAGTGATGCCCGGTTAGGTACTAACTATATTCGTGTACTGGCAGGGGAATATTTTTTAAGCGATTTCTCTCCGAATTTGGTAACTCAACTTCTAGGAAATGGAGTGCCATATTTTGGAGTTTCTAATTTTGGCCTATATGTAGATAGTTTAGGAGTAAGTCAGGAATACTTTTTATCTGATGTTGGGATTATAGCGGTCTATGTAATGTTTGGCGTGCTCGCAATTCTGGCCTACTTGCTTATTTTTATAAAAAGTTTCATAATTCCGCTTCCAGAGAAATTTCAATACTTAAAATATTATTTGTGGTTTATGCTACTAACCAGTTTAACCTGGTATACCACTTACCACTATCATTATTTAATTATTACGGTTTATGTTCTTTATATGTATCAAGCTGTCTATTTAGAGCAAGAGGAGAATAAACTCCAACTGCAAGAGTCTGAGAAAGAATTAGACAGAGAAATCATCGTTTCCGAATGAGAAGGCCTATATTAACTGTAGCCATGCCTACGTATAATGCAGAAAAGTATATTAGTGATGCTATTGATAGTGTTCTTAATCAAACATTCGAAGATTTTGAATTACTAATAATTAATGATGGATCATTAGACCATACCTTAGAAATAATTTCTTCTTATAAAGACACACGAATTAGGCTGATTGATCTTGAAAAGAATAAAGGGATAGCTCATTGTCGTAATCTTGCTTTACAAGAAGCCCGCGGCGAATTTATTGCCTGGACAGATAGCGATGATCTCAATGAACCTACAAGATTTGAAAAACAAATATATTTTCTGCAACATAACCCAGGTTTTGGGGGGTGTGGCACCTGGCTTTCAAGGTTTAAAGGCTCTAAAACTTATTATGTAACAAAAGCTTATAGGAATCCAGAAAAGATAAAAGCAGCACTTTTATTTAAACCGGCCAGTATTCCAAATGCTACTGCAATGTTGAGATTATCAGAAATAAGAAAGTATGGATTGAGATATGATGAAAGCCTTCAAATAAGTGAAGATTATGATTTTATATTTAATTGCTCAAGGCATTTGAAATTTTCTAATATCCAGGAAGTTTTATACCGCTATAGAGATTCGGATACAAGTATTATGAAACCTTTTGAAGCCCAGGAAGAGCAGACCTTTAATATTTTAAAAACAGTTTATAAAAAAGCTTTAGCCAGCTTAGATATTATAGCAACTGAAAAGGAATTACGCCTTCACCACGATATTTGTTCAAGCAGAATTTTTACTCAATTTTCTGAATATGAAGCGTGCTATTATTGGTTGGAAAGTTTAAAGCTAAGAAACGATTCAAAAAGAGTTTACAGCAATAAAGTATTCAATCATATTATTACAGAACAATTCTTTTTTCTCTCTAAGAAAGCCTCTTCTTTTGGGTTAAAAACTTTAGTATTTTTTATTCGAAAATCTTTAAAAAATAAATGGTTAATAAATCCCAGAGACTATTCTAAGCTGGCAGTTAGATGCGCCTTGAAATATGATAAGTTTGAATTTAAGCTAACGTAAAAATTCATAAAAACATCCTGTTTTAAGGGGAATATTAGTCTTGTAGATATCATTGTAGTTGTCAACTTTTTTGATGAAAATCCTTTTCTATATCAAATTTTCCAGGGAATAGATGATTCATGCTGGCTTGCTTCTTTTTGTTTAAACTCTATTAAAAAAACAGAAGATTAGATGTGCTAGAGTAAGTGGATAACTGGAAAAATTGAATAATCATTATTTAATCAACTAGTTACGAGATAATTTTGGGTCTCTAATATTGAAAAAAATAGTGCAGTACACTATGAATAAATAAACACAGTAAAATTACTGAAAGTGGTTATCAATTATTTAATACTTGCTCATAAGAACCCGGAACAGTTATACCGATTAATAACTCGACTGGATTCTAATAATGTGAATTTTTTTATTCATATAGATAAAGCAGTTGATATTTCTACTTTTAGTACAGGTTTGTCTGGTTTAAGCAATGTTTATTTTCTTAAAGATAAATACCGGTTGATTACTCCCTGGAGTGATATTAATGGCTGTAAGGTCCTAATCACCTTATTACGTATGGTCTATGAAAAGGTGAAAACAAATGCATATTGTATATTTTTATCTGGCCAGGATTACCCGCTTAAGGATAATATTTATATCTATAATTATTTAAAAACCCATTATGGGAAAAATTTTATTTCTTTAAATCAAATAACTAATATTTGGCCGGAATGGAGGACGAGACTAGAGCGTTATAACTTTCATTTTCCTAATAACCAACGTGTTTTCAAAGGTATTTTTCCATTAGCTGATAAGCGGTGTTTTACCACTGGGAATTTAAAGAATTCCTTTTACATAGCTAAACGCCTGGGATTAGCCAAAGTTCTCCAAACCTTCTTTAAGCCTAAGAGATTTCACCCATCCCACATTGAGCCGGTTGGAGGCTCAGCTTTTTGGGCGCTTCCTATAGAAACGGTAGATGAATTACTGGTGTACATAAATAAACATCCTGAATTTTTAGATTATCATGAGTATACCCACGTACCCGATGAGATTTTATTTCATAGTATCGTAAATCTACTAAAGCAGCCTCATGAAATTGCAGAAAGCACTACTTATACTAATTGGGAAAGGAAAAGGGAAGACGATAGTGGTCCTGTTATGTTTCAAACCCAGGAAGATTTGGAAGAGTTATTGGCTTTGGATGATCATTACCTATTTGCCAGGAAATTTGATACCGGATTAGGTAGTTTTATTTTAGATGAACTGGACAAGAAAACCAACTTTCAATCCCAATCCTAATTGATTAGAATTAAAAAGCTGGAGAAACCTTGTGATATTTAAAAAGTTCAATTTATTGTGAGAAACAAAAAGAGGGTACTTATAACGGCGTCGGATCAATTTGGATATTCTACCACTTTATTTAAATATTGCCAATACTCAACTTCAATATTCGATATTACCTACATAGGTTGGGATTATAATTTACCCAAAATAGAGTTAGCTGGCGTTAGGGTGAAATACGTTAGCAGAGAGGGTAACCTTTTAAAGAGAAACGTGGGTTTACTAAGAGCATTTCATAAGGAAATTTCGCTTGGTTACGACCTTATATTTTTAACATATGTAAGAGGAATTTCTTTGATCAAACTTTTAAATCCGCATTCCAATTTTCTAATGTACATAGATACATTTGGGGTTATGCCTAACGCATCGAAACGTTTTATATATGATGCAATATTGAAATTTGAAGTTTCATTTTTTTCAAATGTTGCCGTTATAAGTGAAGGCTTAGCCAGGCGTTTGGGAAGAAAAAAATATAAGATGCTTCCTCTTGGTGGCGAATGTTTCAATACTGAAATCAAATCATTCGAACAACTGGAATTATTATATGTAGGAACCTTAGATAACAGGAATATGATTGATTGTGTGAAAGGGTTTCACAAATATCTTCAGAAACAAAAAATAAATGAAAGGCGAACCATTTTTAGGATTATTGGAGATGGACCCAACAATGAATTGGAAGAAATTAAGGATTACGTAAAAACTAATAATTTGTCAGATAACATGGAGGTACTGGGCTATTTACCCCAAGACCAATTGAGTCCTTTTTTTAAAAGTGCCAATATTGGGGTGTGCTATGTTCCTATGTTTTCTTATTATGATTATCAAACTCCAACAAAACTTTTTGAATACTTAATTTCCGGCTTACCTGTAATTGCTACAAGAACAAGCGAAAATGAAAAAATAATTGAGCCCTGGGCCGGAGTTATAGTCGAAGATAATCCCGATTCTTTCTGTGAAGGTCTTTGTCGGCTTCAGGAGCAAAAGTCAACATTTAGCAGCACTCGGATAAGAAATGAGTATAATAAGCATACCTGGAAACAAGTAGTTGGGTCTTATTTTATTCCGCTGCTAAATTCCTCAATTAACTAATGCGGCTTTCGCGCATGCTATTTTAAGATGCAGTGAAGAACAAAATCAGGAATATCAATGCAAAGATCATTTCTTTCCTTTTTATAACTCTTGGACTTTCTAGACAAGTGAAAAGGAAAGCATTGCGCGGAGATTTCATACTATCTATATACTTTCACTCTCCAGAAGGAGCGCTATTTGAATTTTGTATAAAATGGCTAAAGAAGAATGGTTTTCATTTCCTTTCAGAAAAAGATATTGTAGCGATAGCGAAAAATGTAGTTCCTTTTCCACAGGGCGGAGTTCTCTTAACGGTAGATGATGGTTGGCTAAGCAATGAAAAGAATGTTATTGCAATAGCAGAGAAACACAAGGTACCGGTTACCCTCTTTATTGCAACCCATGCCATTGAACACGGGAATTATTGGTGGCCATATGTAGCGAAAGCTCAAGAATTGAGAATGGGTTTTCCCTCTATTGCAGAATTAAAAACCTATCCAAACAAAGAGCGCGAAAAAATATTGACGAAAGTCAAAACCAAAGTTACTTTAGAAAGACAGGCATTAAGCCTCAAGCAACTTAAAAAAGCAGCAAATTCAGCATATATTACAATAGGTGCACATACGGTACACCACCCAATATTGACTAATTGTGAAGACAAGGAAGCTTATTTAGAAATAAAAGAATCTAAAGAAAAAATTGAATCCTGGCTAAATACTAAAGTGGGTTCTTTTGCTTATCCAAATGGAGATTATTCCAAAAGAGAAATCGAATATTTAAAACAATTAGATTTTTTGTCAGCTTATACCACAGAGCCCGATTATCTAACCAAAGAGAGGCTTAAAAAAATATATCAGTTACCTCGTTTCTGTATTTATGAAGGTGTCTCAAAACCAGAAGCAATTTGCAGGATGACAGGAATATGGCAACGATTTTTTAAAGGATCTTAATAAAAAATAAACCATCCTGAAATTTATAATTCTTAATCAGAACAACGTACTAAAATAATAAGGAAAAGCTGTGAATGTACTACATCTAGAACGCAAATTTCCCGGTAACACTGAAACTTTTATTGTTAATCAGATAAATGCCCTGCCAAATTATAAGCATTCAGTCTTTACAGTAGATTTTCTGAATTCATTGCCTTCCATAGCCAAAGTATACCATCCGCGTAGCGTTCCATTTTTATCAGATAAAATTTTAAGGAATAATCAGGTTGCTTATTTTAAAGAGCAGTTGGATATTATAAAACCAGACATAGTTCATGCGCATTTTATCACAGATGCCTGTGTATTTCGTGAAATCACTAAGAATTTGAATATCCCTAAAATTTGTTCTTGTTATGGTTATGATGTATCTGTTGTACCGGTAAAATTCAAATACTTCTATAAACATTTCTATAAACCTGTTATCGAAGAATACGATTTATTTTTAGCAATGACAGAGGAAATGAAAAATGACTTGATGAACATGGGGTTCCCGGAAAGTAAGATTAAGGTGCACTATCACGGTATTGATACCCAAAAATTTGATTCTATCAGAAATTATGAATTGATCAAGGGAGAAATGAAAATTTTAACCATAGCAAGTCTTTTGGAGGTTAAAGGCCATGAAACTGTATTACGGGCATTATCCCTTATTAAGAATGAAAATCCGCATCTTAAATTTCATTACGACATTGTTGGTGGAGGTAAACTCAAGAAAACCCTTACCCAAATGACTTATGATCTAGGAATAGCCGAAAATATTACATTTCACGGTTACTTAAATCATAGTGAGAATATGAAGTCATTAATACAGCATGCAAATGTATTTGTTCATCCAAGTGCATTAACAAAACAGAATGACAAGGAAGGTATTCCCGGTGCTATTGTGGAAGCTATGGCAAGTGGATTACCGGTAATATCTACATATCACGGAGGTATACCATTTGTTATTAATGATAAGAAAACAGGTTTTTTGATCAAGGAAAAAGATGATAGGGCAATGGCAGAGCTTCTTATTAAGCTTTATGATTATGATCTTAGAAAAGAAGTGGGAGAACAGGCTAAAATGTATGCCCGCGAATTTTTAGACCTATACAAAAAAGCCAGGGATTTAGAAGAAATATATAAATCATTAATTTAAAAATAACAACTATGTGCGGAATAGCAGGGGCAATAAATGCTGAATTAACTAAAGACTCCCTCAATCTGATAAACCATAGAGGGCCGGATTTTCAAGATTTTGTTATTGAAAATATGGGAAGCAATTCTGTGTTTTTAGGGCATACAAGATTATCTATTCTAGATTTGAGTCCTACGGGCAATCAGCCAATGAAATCAAAATGTGGTCAATACACATTGATTTTCAACGGGGAGATTTATAACCATTTGGAACTCCGTAAAAAATTGACATCCGTAGTCTTCAAAGGAACCTCAGATACAGAAACCATTCTTTATTATTTGATGAAATTCGGAATAGACGGTGTTCGTGATTTTAACGGAATTTTTGCGTTGGCGCTACTTGATAAAAAGGAGGAAAAAATGTATTTGGCCAGGGATATGTTTGGGGTGAAACCATTGTACTACTATCAAAAAGGCAAAACCTTGCTGTTTGCTTCGGAACTTAAAATAATAAAGGAAAACCCTGCTTATGAGAAGGCTATAGACCTTGATGCTTTGAATACTTTTTTAGCGTTTCGTTATAACCCTGCACCCAAAACTATTTTTAAAGGCATTAAAAAACTAGAAGCTGCCAGTTATTTAGTACTGGATAAGAACTTAAATAGTACCCAAATAGATTTCTGGCCCAGAAAACAAAAAATAAACCATACTATTAGTGAAGCTGAAGCCGTAGACCAATATAGTTTTTTATTTGAACAGGCCATTAAGAGGCAGGCTTTGAGTGACGTACCCATAGGAGTGTTGCTAAGTGGCGGACTAGATTCTGCAATGGTAGCCCTTATGTTAGCTAAACATACAGATAAGCAGTTAAAAACCTTTACCGTAGGTTTTCAGGGAAAGGGGAATTTTAATGAACTTGATGATGCTCGAGAAACTGCGAAATTTATTAAATCTGATCACTATGATATCTTCATGAATATTGAGCAGTTTCTGGAAACTTTTTCAATGTCTTACTATCATACAGAAGAGCCCATTGCAGCAGCTACAATTCCACCTTTATACCATGTTTCAAAATTAGCCCATGAACATGTAAAAGTGGTGATGAGTGGTCAAGGTGCAGATGAGCCTATGGCAGGTTATAAAAGATACCGTGGAGAAAAGATTATTGGTGATTATGGTAAAATACTTAATATCTTGCCCTTAAATGCAATACAAAAACTTTTTCCCGCTAACATAGCGTTAGAAAGAGGTATTTATTCCTCCAGGTTCAAAATCGAGATAGATCGGTTTGTCGCTATTTTTACATTATTTACTCCAGAATTAAAACAAAAACTTTTCAAACCAGAAATAGCGGCCGTTGCTTTTTCAGAACAAAGAGAACTATTCGATAAAATATTGGCAAATTCAGATCCGGAAGCAAATTCTCTTAATCGTCTCTTATATTTGGATACGAGAAGTTTATTGCCTGATAGTTTATTGCTTTTTAACGATAAGATAACTATGGCACATTCTATTGAAAATAGGGTGCCATTTTTAGATATGGATCTAGTTGCTTTTATTGAGAGTCTTCCTATAAAATATAAGTTGAATGGAAAAATTACAAAATACGTTCAACGCAAAGCGGCGGCAAATTTTTTACCAGGCAATATCATTAATAGAAAGAAAAAAGCTTTTGAAACACCAATAGGAATATGGTTCAAACAAGAACTGGGCAATACGCTGATAGAATTGATTGAAAGACCCAATTCTTTAAGCCGGGAATACTTTAATATCTCTTTTATTAAAAATATGATAGGCCTTCACAAGAATAAAAAACGAGATTATGAAAAGCATTTATTCATTTTATTGTCTTTAGAATATTGGTATCAAAATTTTTATTCGGAAAACTTTAGTGATGTAGTATTGGAGAATGCAAATTATATATCCAAATAATTTTTTTGAAAACTGAAACAAATTTTTTTAGAAGAATAAAAATCACCAAATGGGTTTATAGAAATATTCAAGCGTAATGAAAAAAAAGAAAATCATCCTTATATGTTCTGATGGGGGCCATCTTGCCCAGATTTTAGAGTTAAAAGATATGTTTTTGACCTACGATTACCTTATTGTTACAGAAGAATCTCCAGCTACGCTTCCTCTAAAGGAGAAGTATAATATTAAATATCTAAAAGGTAGGTCCAAAGGGCAAAAAAGAAATTTATCATTTATTTATAGCCTGATAGTGAATGCTTTTCTATCCCTAAAAATTTTAATTCAGCATTTTCCTAAAGCCATTATAACTACCGGCAGCCATACTGCGATTCCTATGTGTTTTTTAGGGAAGATATCAGGAGCAAAGATTATTTGGATTCTTAGCTATGCCAGGATAAATTCAAGGGCTTTTTCAGCCGATATAATTTATCCGTTCGCTGATAAATTTATTGTACAATGGCCTGGGGTACAAAAACTTTATAAGAAAGCTATCTACCTAGGCGGTATCTATTAACTATTCATATTAATACATTTATCATGATTATAGTATTGTTAGGAACCTTTCCAACGGCATTTGAAAGACCTCTTATTGAAATTGATAGACTTTGCAAGGAAGGCCTAATAACCGAGGAAGTGATTGTTCAGAGTGGACATACTCAATTCGATTCGGAATATCTAAAAATGAGACCCTTTATTGCTCCAGATGAGCTAACCGAATTGTATAGGCAAGCTCGTGTAGTAATTACCCAGGCTGGAACCGGTTCTCTTATTAAAGGAATGAAACTGAATAAAAGAATAATAGCTATTCCCCGACTAGCTAAATATGGAGAGGTGGTAGACGATCATCAGGAAGAAATTCTGCATGAGTTTACAAAACAGAATTATATACTACCCTGGACCGAGGATGTAGCTTTAGAAGAGGTGTTACACAAAATTGATGATTTTGAACCATCACCTTATGTTTCTACTAAACAGAACATAATAAATCATTTAGAAGGTTATATCAATTCCTTATAAAACATTTTTAATTTCAAATATTTAAAAACTTATGGTTAAAGTCGGCTTAATAGGTGCTGGAAAAATGGGAATATCTCATTTATCAATTTTAGGGGCCCATCCAGATGTACAGGTAGTTGGTGTATGTGATACATCTAAACTTGTTCTTAGTGCACTGGAAAAATATAGTAAGTTTAAATGTTATACTGATTATCTTAAGATGGTAGAAAAGGAAAAGCCAGATGCGGTATTTGTGGCTACTCCTACTAAATTTCATTTTGATTTTGTAAAAGAACTTTTAGCAAGGAATATTCATGTTTTTGTTGAAAAACCATTCTGTCTTACAGAAGAACAGGGAATGGAACTGACTTCTATGACATCAGAGAGAAATTTAGTGAATCAGGTAGGATATCATAACAAATTTGTAGGCACTTTTAGAGAAGTGAAAAAGTTAGTAAAAGATGGGGCTATAGGAGAAGTTAATCATTTTATGGGAGAGGCTTACGGCCCTGTGGTTACTAAGAAAAAAGAAGGAACCTGGCGTTCTAATCCTTCTGAAGGTGGTGGGTGTTTAATGGATTACGCATCTCACGTAATAGATCTTATTAATGATATTCTTTCCCCAATTACGGCTTCTAAAGGCAGTATCCTAAAATCTATATATTCCAAAAGGGTAGATGATGCAGTATATTCTCTACTAGAACTTTCTGATAAAACTACCGGTATGCTTTCTGTAAATTGGAGTGATGAGACCTATAGAAAAATGTCCACTTCAATTACTATAAATGGAGATAAGGGTAAAATTATTTCAGATGCAAATGAACTGAAGGTATACTTTAAAGAAGATCATTGTCCAGAAGGTTATTCTAAAGGCTGGAACGTGAAATACGTAACAGATTTGACCCCTCAGGTAGATTTTTATCTAAGAGGAGAAGAGTACTCGGCACAGGTTGATTATTTTATAAATGCCGTTATCGGAAATGTTCCGAATAACATAAACAATTTTCAAAGTGCCTGGCTTACCGATAGAGCTATTTCAATAATAAAGAATCAAAAGTAAAAATAGGATGGAAAGAATATTATACGGAGACAATCAGTTTTTTGCGGTTAATCATATCTCCGACGCAAAATCTATGGCTCAGTCTATTAAATTTAAAAGTGATGAAGCTATTATAAGAACTTTAGATTATGCTATTGAAGCTGGTATTAATACCTTCATGTGTACCACTCATGATAGGATAGCGAGGATATGTAATGTGATAAGAGCAAATCCCGGTAAATATAAAGACTTCAAAATCTATCCCTGTATGCCTTACGCTCACAAATATGCAAACGCAGTAACCGAATTAGGAATACAAGGTACAATTAAACAATATGTTCCCGGAAACCTTTTTGGCACTATGTTTAAAGGAGGAATGGCAGTTGTATCTAAAGACTTTCTAAAGATTATGGAGCTTCTTATAGATGCTGAAATGAAAATGTTTAAAGGGATTAATACTCCGGTAATTTTTCTTCAAAATGTAATTACAGATTTACTTCTGGGCTTAGGAATGGTAGAGGTATTGAAAGGTTTTCACGATTATATCTTGAAAAAGTATTATGCTGAACCCGGATTTATAACCATGAATATGCCCAAGCTATTGGATACACTTGAAGGGGCAGGAATAAATAATCCTATTATTTGCTTTTCGATGAATAAGGTAAATTTCAGAATGTCTGGGGGAAAGGATCTATATGAAGAAACGCTGAAAACGCGAAAATTAAGAGCTATCACAATGCAAGTTTTAGGTGGCGGAGCAATTCCTCCTAAAGAAGCTTTAGAATATATCTCCAAATTGCCGAATGTGGAATCTATTCTTTTTGGAGCTTCCTCAAAAGCTAATATTGAGAATACAGTTCATAATATTAGAAATTTTGATAAGGAAAAAATCAGCTGAATTTTTATTAAACAAATACCGCCAGATATGTCTTAATTAAAGTGGAGAAATTATTAAACTAATATGCGCCAGGTTTTACCTCATCATAACTGCTGTTTTCGTTACCGACTCTAACTTCATCATAATAAATTACTTTTTGGGAAGAAGCGCTTCCCCAATTCCATTTATAAACACCAAATTTGAAATACGGATACGCATCATCATTATAAGAATTGGGCATATTTTGTCTGTCAATAACCTTTTCACCATTCATCCATACTTCCAGTATCCCGGTGTTGGTGTGGGAGTATTTGATATGTACAACCCAATCAATCCATTCGTTTTTTGGGATGGGTCCCAGGTCTAAGTATTCCAAACCATCAGAGTAACCACTGTCCATAATTTTATCAGCATCCCACCTGGCCATCCATTTAATTCTACCATCACCAGTTAGTAAAGTATTTGAAGGACTTCTATCTACATGCTCGCCTTCATCTGCCTGGTCATGCCATTGCCCAATTACCTCTCCTGTAGAGCCTGATGTATAGGAGTCTGGGAAATATTGGGAAAAGCCATACCATCCTTCTTCGCATGCTGTACTTTGTGCCTGGGACATTTCAGTTCTATGGCCGCCCCATATTTTAGGATCACTCTTATTAATCTCGAACCGGCCTGCTGTTGTTCCTTCTCTTTTTATACTTTCTTCTAGTTGAAAGCTATGATCTGTAGCATGCTCTAAATAAAAATCGCCAGCTTGTGGGTCATCCTTCAGATCGGGGTTTTCGAAAGTTTCTACTAAGATTAAATTTTTGGTATTCCGCTCTTCTAAAGGAGGTTCAGGAGTGGTTTGAAACTGTTTCTCTTCCACAGCATAATGATAGTTTCCAGAGAAAGCAGAAGTTGAAAAAAGTAATATGTAAAGGATATATTTCATTATACTATAAATATAAGAATTGTTATTAATTCTTATGATCCTAATAATATAAACTGTAACATTTAAAATCCTTATAGGACTAGTTTACTCTACCTCACCGTAAATACTGTTTGCGGAAACAATCCTGGCTACATCATAGAAGTTCGTCTTTGGTAAGTAGGGGTTTTCAATCCCAGTTAGAAATCCAAATTACCAATGTGCCTAATAAAAAAGCTCAGATACAAATTTTTATCGACCTTACTATAATAAGTGTTTTTGGGTAAATTTAATTGGAAGTATTTAGGTTCGCAAAAACCGGTACTGTGAAAATCAGTACCGGTTTTTCGAACCATTATAATATGTTGATTAATTATATCGGGTTATTGCGCTTCTTTGGATACGATTTCTACCAGCTCGTATTTAATAGAAGAGCCACCTAAAGGAGTATTTTCCGCTTCTGTTTTTTTTACTTCGAGCCCGTATACAAAACCGGGTTCATAAGTGAAACCTTCAATGCTGTTTGAAAAGTAGAAATTTTCCCAGTTTTCTGTACCTATCATATTACCTTCTTGAACAAGCAAGCAGGTTCCTTCCATTTCTCCAACGCAACTTACAGTATAGCTGTTTACCATCATGTTAATCTTAGATTCTGGCAGTACTACTTCTTCCGAACCTCTAGGTTTTACCTCATCATAACTGCTATTTTCGGTACCGATTCTAACTTCATCATAATAAATTACTTTTTGGGAAGAAGCGCTTCCCCAATTCCATTTATAAACACCAAATTTGAAATACGGATACGCATCATCATTATAAGAATTGGGCATATTTTGTCTGTCAATAACCTTTTCACCATTCATCCACACTTCCAGTATCCCGGTGTTGGTGTGGGAGTACTTGATATGTACAACCCAATCAATCCATTCGTTTTTCGGGATAGGTCCCAGATCTATATATTCCAGCCCATCAGAGTAACCACTGTCCATTATTTTATCAGCGTCCCATCTGGCCATCCATTTAATTCTACCATCACCAGTTAGTAAAGTATTTGAAGGACTTCTATCTACATGCTCACCTTCATCTGCCTGGTCATGCCATTGCCCAATTACCTCTCCGGTAGAACCTGATTTATAGGAGTCGGGGAAATATTGTGAAAAGCCATACCATCCTTCTGCACGTGCTGTACTTTGTGCCTGGGACATTTCAGTTCTGTGGCCTCCCCATATTTTAGAATCACTTTTTTTAATCTCAAATCTACCTGCCTGTGAGCCTTCTTTTACAATATTTTCCTCGATATTGAAGCTGTGATTTTCAGCGTGTTCTAGGTAAAAATCGCCAGCTTGTGGATTATTATTAAGATCGGGATTTTCAAAGGTTTCTGTGTAAATTAAATTAGCTGGATCTCTGTTTAAAGCCGGCTCAGATTCTAAATTCATAGATTCCGGGGTGTCAGAGGAAGTGGGTTGTTGCTCTAATATAGCATCCTCATTATCTGGAGAACAAGCAAATATTGCTAAAAGTAATATATAAAAGAATTTTTTCATTATAATAAAATTTAATTATTGTTATTTATTTTGTTAATAGTAAGCAGTGAAAATTGCATTGTTTGTATTGAATTTTTTCGCTAAGAGCGTATAGTTGTTATTCGGCGAACGTGGAGATTTTGTAAAAAGTAATATGTAAAGGAATGTTTTCATTATAATATGATATAAGAATTGTTAGCTATTTTTCTAATAATACCACCGGTATAAACTTCATCGTTTCCAATGCTACTATAACCACCCGTCTTACCGTTGATTATAACAATTGAAGTTTCGTTTACTGTTAAGGTAGTATCGTGTGCCTCCAAATTGACCTCTCCAACTTGCATTGCTGAAAATCCAAAATTTATGGTAAAAGTAGTATCTACCTCTTCCTGGGGATAGATTTCGGGTGCACCACTTAAACTCCAGTATTCTCCATCAAAATCATAGGCGACATTGATATCCCAACCTTTTGGAGATCCAGTTGTGGCAATTTCCTCCTCATAATGAGATGAATAATAAATCTGGCCTATGGAATAGGACAGACTTCCCTCTGCGCTAGAAATATTAACGCCGGCTACATTAATTGAGGAGTGTAAGTTTTTAGTTTTGGAGTTTTTCTTTTGTGACTTCTGGCATTGGCATAGTAGGGGCGTTAGTACAAAAAGTACTGGAATAAAGAATTTCATATGAGTGTAGGGATAGGGGCATTCAACTATATTTTTTTGTGAATAATTTTGTCGCGAAACTAATTATTAGAATCGATAAAACAAGCAATTCAATCGTCTAAGAACACTCTTAAGGTCTAAAAATCAATTTTTTATGAAATTTGTAAGAGAATACTTATAAATTGATATGGTAGATAATAGTCAATATTATGCCAAGAAGATAAGCCTTATCTTCAATAAATGGAGACGTAGTAATTATAGGCTAAATGCGAATAATTTTTAATCAGCAGGTTAAAGTCTCGAGTGCGAAAAGAATAATAATTGTGTAGATTTTTGAACTTAACCGTGCATAATATCCCCACAAAATTTAAAAGTCTTATATCGCTTTTGAAGAAACATCTTACACCAAAAGGTAGTTTGTGCCCTTAGAAAGACTTTCAAATTTTTGATATTTTAAAAGAAGAAATAGAAAAAAGAAAGTTACTGGTGTGAAAGATTAAAATAAACCTTCAAAACTTTTTAAATCAGAATTAAACCTATAAATAAGTTTCTCCTCATTTTCTGAGTTGTAACACCTGTCCAGTAGGATCATACCCAACCGCTTACCTTCATACTCGAGGATAAAATCAAAGGGATAATCTTCGTGAAAAATTTTATTGCATTTTTCCAGGGCTATAGAAAGTTTTATCGAATCAAGGGGTAATTCTAATTTTTTAGAGAGAACGGTTTTTATAATTTGAGTAGGGGATATAGTTTTCTCGTCTTCCAGAATACTACTTATACTTGAATTTGCGGATTGAGGTAAACTTTGGGGTTTAGAAACCAATCTTTTCCAAAATGCAGTTAGATTGCTAAAATTACTTTTGGTTTTGCTACCGGATTTTGGGAAATCTATAGGTAATTTATCCTTTTGAGTTTGCAGAAGCAAATCATCATCATTAAGTAAAGAAGAGTAGGGGGTAGATTTATCTACCATTTGGGGGTCGAATTTCATTGTTTTTTATCTCTTTTCAAATAAGAATATACAAAAAAATAGCAATATTAATTTATTTTATGATTATTAATGAAATTACGAATTTTTTTTAAACAGTTCCTCGTATTTTTTTATACTCAAGAAAGTTGTTTGAAATTCATACAATTATTGATAAATAATAAATAGCAATTAAAACATGCACCAGGCAAATTTAAATTAATTTGATATGAAATGACCTGGAATATTTATTATAAAATAAAAATATTTTGAATTAGGTTGTACATCTATAAAAAAAGCAGCCATACTTTCTGGCTGCTTTTAAACTATAGGGCTTTTTACTTTATGTTATTTAAGATCAAACCTATCGAGGTCCATTACTTTCTCCCAGGCTTTCACAAAATCCTTTATAAATTTTTCTTCTGAATTTCGGGTTCCATAAACTTCAGCTAAAGCTCTGAGTTCTGAATTTGATCCAAAAATAAGATCGACTCTGCTTCCTGTCCATTTTACTTCATTAGTAGAGCGATCTCTACCTTCAAATTCGGTTTGAGAATCTGAAGTTGCTTTCCAGGTAGTTTTCATATCAAGAATATTCTTAAAGAAATCATTGGTAAGCTGTCCCGGTCTATCTGTGAAAACACCGCGTTTTGATCCGTCAAAGTTAGTATTCAAAACCCGCATTCCACCAACTAGTACCGTCATTTCTGGCGGAGTTAAAGTGAGTAATTGTGCTTTATCTACAAGCATTTCTTCAGCCGAAGCAGATATATTATCCCTGTTCCTCGCATAATTACGGAAACCATCTGCATTTGGTTCAAGGGGTTCAAAAGCTTCTGAATCTGTTTGCTCTGCCGTAGCATCTGAGCGTCCCGGTGTAAATGCCACGCCAACTTCGTGACCTGCATCTGCAGCGGCTTTCTTAACCCCTACACAGCCTCCAAGTACAATAAGATCTGCCAGAGAAACTTTTTTGTTTCCTGATTGGGCTTCATTGAATTCCTTTTGAATATTTTCAAGCTTGGTTAATACTTCCTGTAATTGTGGTGGATTGTTAACTTCCCAGTGCCTTTGTGGTTCTAAACGAATACGCGCACCGTTGGCGCCTCCACGTTTATCTGAACCTCTAAAGGTAGAAGCTGAAGCCCAGGCAGTAGAAACTAATTGTGAAACCGTTAATCCAGAATTAAGGATCTTTTCCTTTAGTTCTTTAACGTCATTCTCATTTACTATTTCGTGGTCTACTTTAGGAATAGGATCTTGCCAGATAAGTTCTTCTGATGGTACTTCTGGCCCCAAATATCTGGAAATTGGTCCCATATCACGATGCGTTAATTTATACCAGGCCCTGGAAAAAGCATCTGCAAATTCCTCTGGGTTTTCGTGAAAATGTTTTGAAATTTTTAAATACTCAGCATCTTCTTTTAAAGCCAGATCTGTGGTTAGCATAAATGGCGCGTGTTTTTTTGAAGGATCGTGCGCATCTGGTACAGTTCCTGCACCGGCACCGTCTTTTGGTCTCCATTGGTATGCACCTCCGGGACCTTTATGACATTCCCAGTCAAATCCAAATAGGTTGTCAAAAAAGCTATTGCTCCATTTTGTTGGTGTTTGTGTCCAGGCACCTTCAATTCCGCTGGTGATTGTATTTTCTGCATTTCCGCTTCCAAAACTGTTCTTCCACCCGAGTCCCATTTCTTCAATTCCTGCTCCTGCCGGTTCTGCACCAACATATTCATCAGCATCAGCAGCACCGTGTGTTTTTCCGAAGGTATGTCCGCCGGCAATTAGTGCCACCGTTTCGTAGTCATTCATTGCCATACGGCCAAAAGTTTCTCGAATATCTTTGGCAGCACCAATAAGATCTGGTTCTCCATTAGGACCTTCTGGATTTACATAAATAAGGCCCATATGTGAAGCTCCTAGTGGATTTTCCAGGTCACCCTCTTTTTGGTACCGTTCTTTATTTCCTAACCATTCGCCTTCAGAACCCCAATAGATATCTTCTTCTGGTTCCCAAATATCCTCACGGCCGCCGGCAAAACCAAAAGTCTTAAGTCCCATAGATTCAAGGGAAACATTTCCGGCAAGAATCATTAGATCTGCCCAGGATATTTTATTACCGTATTTTTCCTTAATTGGCCAAAGAAGTAAGCGTGCTTTATCCAGGTTGGCATTATCTGGCCAGGAGTTTAAAGGAGCAAATCTTTGCGAACCAGAACCTGCACCGCCGCGACCATCACCAATACGATATGTACCCGCACTATGCCAGGCCATTCGGATAAAAAACGGCCCATAATGGCCATAATCTGCCGGCCACCAATCCTGGCTATTGGTCATTAGGTCATTTAAATCTTTTTTTACTGCAGCAAGATCAAGACTTTTAAAAGCTTCAGCATAATTAAAATCTTCATCCATTGGATTAGATAAATTAGAATGCTGTTTTAATATTTTCAGGTTTAAAGCGTTTGGCCACCAATCTCTATTGGTAGTTCCCATTCCAGCAGTTTTTTCAAGTGCTCCCCCCATAAATGGGCATCTACTGGATTCGTTTACGTCCCATACTTTATGATTATCAGGATTCTTTGATTGATTGTTTTCCATAATTGAAGAGTTTTAGTGGTTTAATATTCTAAAAATACTATAATTTTTTCTTATAGGTTTTTAACTTTTATACTAAATAACTATAGTGATTAGGCAAAAACTATGGAGGTATAAATCCATGATTTCGTAAATAGTTAAAAGTGTGATTATTATAGTTTGCACCCCCCATTTTTATCGATTAAAATAGACTAACTTTAAGTGATTTCAACTCAGTTAGAAATAATCGATTGAGGTTTTAAAATAAATTTTCAATTGGGGACTGGAAATATTTTATCGGATAGAAATGCAGTTGTTATCGTAGCGCACCCAGATGATGAAACATTATGGTGTGGCGGTACTATCTTAACTCATTCTTTATTCAACTGGTTTGTGATCTCTCTTTCCCGTGGGGATGATCCCGAAAGAGCCCCAAAATTCTATCGGTGCCTAAAAATTTTAAACGCTACCGGTGTTATGGATACTTTAGATGATGGGCCTGAACAAACTCCCTTAGCTATAGAAGTAATAAAGAAAGGAATTCTGGATTTATTACCTGAATTAAATTTTGATTTGATCATAACACATAACCCTACGGGAGAATATACCCGGCATTTAAGACACGAAGAAGTAAGCCGCGCTGTGCTTGAGTTATGGTACGAAAAGAAGATTTCTACAAAGGAACTTTGGACTTTCGCTTATGAAGACGGAAAAAAAGAATATTTCCCGAGAGCCGAAGAAAAAGCTTATCAATTTCCGTTACCGGAAAAAATATGGAAACAAAAGTATGCTCTTATTACCGAAACCTACGGATTTCCACCTGGCGGTTTTGAAGCTAAAACGACACCTAAAATAGAGGCTTACTGGAAATTTAAGAATCCAGGAAAGGCTTATGATTGGTTACAACAAGGTGGTAGATTAAAACAATAATAGAAGATGAAAATATTGGTGCTTTACGATTACCCTCCCTCACCGGGCGGGCTGGCTACGCAAGGAGACTTATTATATAAAGGCCTTCTTGAGTTGGGTGTAGACGCCCATGCAGTTCATTTTGAATCAGCTCAGGAGAAGGAGTGGTACTATCGTTGGTTTAAGCCCGATGTTGTGGTAGGAATTGGTTATTGGGGCCATACCCCGGAACTTATTCTTCATCCACAAAGTCATGGGGTATTGCCAGTACCCTGGTTAGTGGCTGATGGATATATTGCCAATTATCAAGAAGTTTTGAACAAACTACCACTTATTCTGGTAACTTCAAATTGGGTGAAAGAAATGTATGTGCGTGATGGTATAAACCCTGAAAATATTGAAGTTTTACCCGTGGGTTGTAATACCGATTCTTTTATTCCTTTTAATAAGAATGATCCTAAAATTGTGGCGGTTCGGGAAGCTTTGGGGATTTCACCTGATCAACTAATGATCCTTACCGTAGGTGGCGATGCCGCTTCTAAAGGTGCGAGAGAAGTAATGGAGGCACTCGCCTTAATTGATGATAGTTCGCTTAATTGGAAATATGTATGTAAAGTATGGCCTCAACCGCGCACTAGAGCTCAAAACCTTCTAGATATGGAATTAGCTGAAAAACTGGGTCTCGACAAAAAGATCTTTTACGCTACAAATACCATTTCCCGCAATTTTGTTCCTTACCTGATAGGTGCCTGTGATATTTATGCGGCTCCATCAAGACTTGAAGGCTTTGGAATGCCACAGGTAGAAGCTGGAGCTTGTGGAAAACCGGTTTTAGGAATAAATGCCATGGGAATGCTAGATACGCTTATCCACGATAAAACAGCTTTCCTGGCAGAAGTTGCAGAAAAAATTATTGCTAAAGAAGTGGTTTTAGGGAAGGAGTCTGGATTTGAGAAAAATCATAAAATCATTTTTGATACCCCGCGTACGGTTGATTACCGTGCAGATGTTCAGGATATAGCGAAGTATCTATCTAGGCTGATGAAGGATGAATCTTTAAGAAATAAGATGGGAGAAGAAGGAAGAAAGCGGGTTGTGGAGAACTTCGATTACAGGGTAGTGGCAAAAAGGTTTTTGCAAATCCTGGAGAACAAAATAGGGATAGGTTAAAATTTTAAATGATGACATCAGAAAATTTAGAATTAATTGCTTTAGCAAAAGATGCGGCATTGAATGTGCTTTTGCATAATGCTGAAGGCCCCTTTCAACATCTGCCCCGAACTGCAGGCTGGGGTTATCCCGAACCTTATACCAGGGATTTAATGTTTTCTATATTCGGAATAGCAGTTTCAGATAATTCAGTGCTTTTAGCGAGCATCCGGAAAGTTTTGGAAACCTTAGCTGAAAATCAATCAGAAAAAGGACATATTCCTTCGTTAGTTCACGATAGCGAGGATAGAGGAGCGAGCGATACAACACCCTTATTTTTATTGGGTACCGGAATATTTAGAAAAGTAGTGAATGAACCTGATTTTTTAAAAACTGCTGTAGAAAAATCTTTATTGTGGATGGAATATCAAAGCCCTACAGATCAATATCTAGTTGCTCAGCAGCCCACTAGTGATTGGCGCGACGAACAGTGGGTTTTAGGTTATGGACTTTTTGTAAATACTGTGGTCTATAGTTATTTGCAGTTAATGGGGTTTCATAAACGGGCGAAGAAGATGCACGCCGAAATGGAAAATTTTACGATCATTAGAGACAAGCTCAAAAAACAAGTTCAGGAAGGTTTGTTAGTAAGGGATAAACCTTATTACGCATTTTGGTCTTATAAAATTTATAATAGTGATAGGTTTGATCTGCTTGGAAATAGTCTTGCTATTCTTTCTGGTATTGCTTCTCCAAAAATAGCAGATTCTATTATTGAATGGATTGAAAAAGAATGCACAGCAATCAAATCCAGCGGAGATTTGGCAGTAAATTTACCTCCTAATTTTTATCCTTTTATAAAACCCGAAGATTCAGACTGGCACAAACGTTATGCAGATTATAATTTACCTGGAAATTATCATAACGGCGGAATATGGCCATTTATTTGCGGAATTTACATAGCAGCCCTTGTGGGTGCAAAGCATTTTGACCTTGCCGAAATAAAACTCATTGAGCTTACCAAACTTATAAAACGCTCCAGAACAACCGGCCTTGACTTTGGATTTAATGAATGGTTTAGATCGCAAAATGGTGAGCCGATGGGGCAGGACTGGCAAACCTGGAGTGCCGCGCTCTATCTTTATGCCGCAAAATGTGTAGAAGAAAAAAACACCCCGTTTTTTGATGAAATAAGAGAAGCCTCCTTCAATCAGAATAGCTAAGCTTTACTCTAAAATTAGCGTAGATTTTCAATTTAATTTGGTTAAACTTAACACCTAGAAAATGAGGCTTTTAGATTTAATAGTCTTATCTTTAGTACACCCTCCAACGTAATGCCTGAATTATCTTTTTGAAAATTATTATAAGCTCAAGTCAAAAAGATGAATATTAATTTCTGGTAAAAGCACGCCAAAGGAATACTGAAAGAAACAAGTTTTCATACTTGTAATACCCAAGGAAACAGAATTTCTTCATTAGCGATTTTGACTTAGGATAGGGATAAAGTAAACCAGAAAAACACTTTAAAATGAAGATTGCTTATATAGGAACATATCCGCCAAGGGAATGCGGGATTGGGACTTTTACCCAAAACCTTGCTTTGGCCATGACCGCAAAAAACCATCAGGGAGAAAAAATCCATAAACGTCTCATTATCGCTATGAACGATTATGATGAAACTTACACTTACCCACCCGAAGTTAAACTCACTATACGCCAGGAGCAACAGGCCGATTATTTAAAAGCAGCTAATTTTATAAATTCCAATGGGATAGATGTTTGTGTTCTTGAACATGAATTTGGGATTTTTGGAGGATCTGGCGGGGTTTACGTTTTACCGCTGCTACATCACGTTAAAGTCCCAATTATAGTAACTTTACACACAATTCTTGAAAATCCTACCTATATAGAAAAGGCAATTCTCAAGGAAATATGTAAGATGGCCGATAGTATTGTGGTAATGAACCAAATGGCTATTACTTTTCTCACTTCTATTTACGATGTTCCGAATAAAAAGATAAATCTTATAGAACACGGCGTTCCCGATATTCAATTTGACAAAAAACAATCAAAGACCGAATTTAAACTCAAGAAGAAAAAAGTATTAATGACCTTCGGTTTTATTGGTAGAAATAAAGGAATTGAAACCGTTATAAAAGCTTTGCCTCAAATAATTAAAACCCATCCCGAAATTCTATATATGGTTTTGGGAAAAACCCACCCCAATGTGGTGCGCCATTCCGGAGAAGAATACCGAAATT
This sequence comes from Salegentibacter salarius, assembly GCF_900168265.1. GTDB lineage: Bacteria > Bacteroidota > Bacteroidia > Flavobacteriales > Flavobacteriaceae > Salegentibacter > Salegentibacter salarius. Next base: position 22,251 of record NZ_FVZF01000017.1, read on the forward strand.
ATCTACAACTCCTTATAAAAAATCTGAAACTTCAGGATCACGTTTTATTATTAAATGAGTTTATTGACGAAACTGAATTATTTAAGTATTTATCTGCCTGCGATATTTACATAACTCCATATATTAACGAAGCCCAGATCACCAGCGGTACGCTTACCTATGCTATGGGCGCTGGCTGTGCGGTTGTTTCTACTCCTTACTGGCACGCGGCAGAATTATTACAGAATGGTAAAGGCCGACTTTTTAATTTTAATAATCCAGACGACCTTGCTTATACGCTGAAAGAATTATTAGATAATCCAGATAAACTTAAGGAAATTCAAAGCAAGGCTTTTAAATATGGTAAAGAGATTAAATGGCCCAAAATAGGGGAGAAGTATATAGATCTTGCTCAGGAAATTTTGAAATCCCCTAAAAAGGAAATTTTAAATGAAGAGGGAACTTTAATAGATCCCTTGATTTTGCCACCATTTTCGCTGGCGCATATAAAAAGATTAACTGATGATACAGGAATTATCCAACACGCAAAATTTGGAATTCCTAATCTTAAAGAGGGTTATTGCCTGGATGATAACGCCAGGGCATTACTCATGTCTTTGATGGCGTTTAATCAGAAAAAAAATTCTTTGGCGCTGGAATTAATGCCTGTTTATCTTAGCTATATCCATTATATGCAAAATGAGGACGGAACTTTCAGAAACTTTTTAAGCTTTAATCGAAATTTTTTAGACATAATAGGTTCCGAAGATTCCTTTGGAAGAACTATTTGGGCACTGGGCTATTTAATTGGAAACGCGCCTAATGATGCCTATTATCAAAATGGGAAATTGGTTTTCTTTAACGCAGTACCAAATTTCGGAAAATTAAAATCTATTCGAAGCGTCGCTAATACCATCATTGGGATTTGTTACTATTTAAATAGTAATCCTGCAGATGAAGAAATGCTTAGCCAACTAAAAAGCCTAAGTTCGAAACTGGTCACACACTATGAGCAAAATAGTACAGAAGACTGGAAATGGTTTGAAAATTTATTGACTTATGATAATGGCATTTTACCTTTAGCACTACTGCACGCTGCTCAAATTTTGAACGATAATTATATGCAATCTGTGGCTCTGGAAGCGATGGATTTTCTTACTAAACAAACTTTTAAAAACGGTTATCTCTCAATTATTGGCAATAAGAAGTGGTATGTAAAAGACCAGGAAAGATCTATGTTCGCACAGCAACCGGTAGATGCTTTAGCCATGGTGCTTATGTATTATCAGGCTTTTTTACTAACGAAGGATAAAGAATATCTAAATAAATTATTCCTTTCATTTATGTGGTTTTTAGGCGAGAATGATTTGCGAATGAGCCTTTATGACTTTGATACAAAAGGATGCTGTGACGGTATAGAAAATTATGGAGTAAATAGAAACCAGGGCGCAGAGAGTTCATTGGCTTATTTGATCTCGCACCTTACCGTGCTTAAGGCTTATGAAGAACTTTACCAAACTAAGGAATTTAAAGACGCCAATCCTTCAAAAATAATGGTTAATTCCTAATGAAGATTGCGATTTTAGCTCCAATAGCCTGGCGTACACCACCTGAAAAATATGGTCCCTGGGAACAGGTAGCTTCAAACCTTACAGAAGGTTTAGTAGAAAAAGGCTTTGATGTCACACTTTTTGCCACAGCAAATTCTATTACCAAAGCAAAACTGGAATGGGCCTGCAAATTACCTTACGAAATAGATAAGGAGAATGATCCCAAAGTGATGGAATGTTTACATATAAGTCATTTAATGGAGCAAGCCGGGCTATTCGATATTATTCACAACCATTTTGATTTTCTTCCTTTAAGTTATTCCGGGTTAATTAAAACGCCAATTATTACTACAATTCACGGCTTTTCCTCACCCAAAATAATTCCGGTTTTTAAGAAATATAATAATTCAACTTCCTACGTCTCTATTTCAGATTCAGATAGAAGCGACGAGCTGAATTACCTTGCTACTATTTACCACGGTTTGGATCCTAACAATTTTACTTTTAGAAAAGAAAAAGAGGACTATTTGCTTTACTTCGGAAGAATTCATCCGCATAAGGGAGCTCACGCAGCTATCGAAATCGCTAAGCAGGCGGGGTTTCGGTTAAAAATAGCCGGACTTATTCAGGATGAAGCATATTTTAATTCAGAAATTAAACCTTTTATAGATAATAAGAGTGTAGAATACCTGGGCAATGTGGGCCCTGAAACAAGAGATGAATTACTCGGCGGTGCGAAAGCATTATTACACCCAATATTTTTTGAAGAACCTTTTGGGCTAAGTGTCCTGGAAGCAATGATGTGCGGAACACCCGTAATCGCGTTTAAAAGAGGGAGTATGCCGGAACTTATTACCGAAGGAATAAGTGGTTTTCTACCAGCAAATATTTCAGAAGCAGTCTTGGCGATAAAGACATTAGATAAAATTGATCCTAAAATCTGCAGAGACTATGCAGTGAAAAAATTTAGCCTGGAAACGATGATCAATAATTATATTGAAGCTTATAGAACCGTAATACAAAATAGATCAATTAAATAATAAGAATCTAATTTTCTTTAAGGGCGGCGAATAATTCGGCTAAATTCACAACTGCATAGGTTGAAGAGTAGTCTGATAGCGCGTAGGGTAAAATAAGGCTCTGGTTATGAATTAACGCACCGCAAGAATACACCACATTAGGAACATAACCTTCCCTTTCATGCTCAAGCGGCGTAATTAGAGGTTCTTTTAGTCTGCCAATTTCTTTGGTAGGATCTTCAAGATCAAGAAGTGAAACGCCAATACAATAACGGCGCATTGGGCCTACGCCATGAGTGATAATTAACCATCCTTCAGGCGTCCATAATGGAGAGCCACAGTTACCAATTTGAGTAAATTCCCAGGGGTATTTAGGCTTTTGAAGAAGGATTGGGTTTTTCCATAATGTTGTTCTATCAGAAAACATGATATAGTTATTTACCCCATCAATTCTGGCCAGCATAGCATATTTTCCTTTTATTTTTGAAGGAAATAGGGCCAGGTTTTTATTTTGGGCTCCATCTCCGTGCAAGGGCATCACCCTAAAGGTATAGAAATCATCTGTTGACATAAGCTTGGGTAAAATAGTATGGCCATTATAAGCGGTGTACGTGGCATATACCTTTGTTTTTCCATCTTCATCCATAAATCTAACAAAACGAGCATCTTCTATTCCCCTACTTTCAGATTCTGAAATCGGAAAAATTACACGTGCCGAGAGATCAGCATCGTGTTTAAATTGAATGTCATAAAAAGAATCTACTAGCCACGTCATTTCTTCCAGCGCCATTCTTCTTTCCGCAATCATATTAGTGTCTTCTAATATTCTGCGTACTTCTTGTTTTAAGGCATAATATTCAAATCTATCGGGAAGCCTGTCCATTATAGCATCTGAAAATTTTGTGGGAATATCCATTTCCGAAAGACGCTCTATAAACCGACTTTTATCATATAATTTTTTATGTGAGATCTCTGCTTTGTCTATATGATTTCCAATTTTCATAAGATGGAGATCATTGTTTTTATCAATAATAGCTCTTCTAAAAACTAATGAAGAAATATGTCCTTCTCCAGTTGCTCTAAAAGAAATGATCACTCTTTTTTCACCTTCTTCTAAATAGGTTTGATCAAAATCTTCTACGATGGAAGGATTGAAAAATGCGGCCGATTCTAGCGCAAATTCCATCGTACAGTAAGAACCAATCAGTAATTTTCTATCTTCAGAAAGATCGTCATAGTTCACCTGCATCCCTTCAATGATATGGCGGATATTGGAACAATGCTTAAAAAATACTTTGGAAATGTTGCGGTGGCGCCGGGAGAATTCCCTTAGAGTTTGTTCCAGGGTTTGGTTTACCTGAAAATCACTCATCGCCATTATCCTCGCTACAAGGTTTTGAGTTCTTTGATCACCGTTCATAAAAAAACGCACCACCACCCGGCTACAATCAGGTAGAAACTTGACATCCTTACGTTCTACGGAAACTCTCATAATATAGGTATAACTACCTTAAAGGTATGGTATAAGCACTTATAAAAAGTGATTTTGAATCTTTATTTTTATGGGAATATGAGAAATTATGAGTTTGAGAGAAAATATTTGAAATTAGACATATTTTGGAATAATAATGATATCTCTAAATCAATAATTCATCTAACTTCTTTTTCGCCCGGTAATCTCATCTATATTAATACGGTAAACTATTGGAGTATCAGAGCTTTCTGCTTTGCTAGAGAAATTTTGTATAAAATCGGGGTAGGAGTGTTCTTTATTTTTGATCACTTTTTTTACTCCTTGAGAAAATATACGAAGCACGTGTTTGGCATCGATTCCGGTTAATTCTTCAAACTTACCATATAATAAAACCGATTTCCATTTTTCTAAATTGGTGATTTCATCTATCTGGAAGGAAACCAAGGGATTTTTGCGCATCGCATCAATTTTACTTCCCTGTCCCGAATAGCTCAAAATACTATTGTGGTCTGGATCAAAATAATAAGTTATAGGAATAACTTCTACTCTTTCTTTAGAAATATATCCAAGTCTGCCAATATAATTTTCGGCAAGAAGTTGAGTGCTTTCGGTGGAGGTAATGGTTTTCATAATAGTAGAACTTAAAATGACCCTGTAAGTTAGCTCTCTATCTCTAAATAAAATATGACAAGTATCATCAAAATTTATTTTACTCGATAATCGAGATTAAATGCTCCGAGGCTTGCCTCAAAATCAAATTAAATTTTCCCATAATAATGCTTCGTGAGCTTGCTCCGAAGTTGTTTACATGATAAGCTCGATTTTAGGTGTTGAAGCTTGAAAGATAAAAGCTACAAAAACCGAAATTTTAATTAGAAGTAGCGAGCACTCTGCTTTCCTTACTTTTAGAAGTTTTGGCTTTCACCTTTTTTCCATACCAAACCAGAAAACCGGTAACCGGAAGTGAACTGCAAAGCAGGCTAATTAGAAAAGCAAGAATTTTACCCGGTAATCCCGCTATGGCACCCACGTGAATATCATAATTCATTCTTAGTATTTTTTCAGCTACCCCGGCTTCTTCGTAAACACCGTAAATAGTTTCAGAGGGAACTTCAGCAAGATCGTTTTGATCGTAAAATCTATAATCTGAATCGTAGTAAATTCCATCACTATTACTTACTTCTACGTAAATACTATGCTTTTCATCATAGGGATAGTGAATTTCATAATCTTTCGCATCGGGAAATTTTTCTTTAAGCAAAGGCATTAATTGCCTAATAGGTTCATTTCCATCGCCGGTACTTTTAAAACTTCCAGCTGGATTTTCGGGCACAGAAAATACCACTTCTTTTTCCCCGCCAATCGTTTTATAAAAGCCTCCGGCAAAGCTTTCAAAAGTCATTATAAGTCCCGTAAAAATGAATATTACGGCGATAAAGCTCGCGTAAAATCCTATAATTTGATGGAGGTCATAATTTTTCCGTTTCCATTTAGTGTTTTGTTTCCATTGAAACCAGGTACGTTGCTTCCTGACTTTTTTGTTTTTGGGCCACCATAAAATAATCCCCGAAACCAACATTAAAAAGAATATAAATGTACTCCAGGCAACGATGTCACTACCTATTTCTGCTGGTAGCCACAAATGCATATGCCCATCTATAACAAAATGGAAAAATCCTGAAAGATGATCTTCTATATGTAAAATTTCGCCACTCCAGGGATGTACAAAAACCGATTTATAAAACTCTGGTTTTTCTTCATAAAAGATTACTTCTATTGGGCTGGTGCCTCCCTGGTATAAAGTTCCATGAACGTGTTTTCCGGGAAAAACATTTTGCGCTATATTTTTTACTTCCAGAGGATCTATCTCCGGATTATTTTGCGGGATAACCTCAGGAACATTAGAAGTTAAGGCTTTAATTTCTTCCTGAAACGCCCACAAACAACCGGTAATGGAAACAATAAATACAATTAAGCCAGTAGCCAACCCTAAATATAAATGTACTGTGCGTATATACTTCCTAAACTTCTTAGTTGGTTTATTCTTTCCCATCGCCAATATTTAAATCCGGCAAGAGCCGAATATTTATTTTCCATTAGACCTTTTTAAAGATTTTATTTGTAATAGGTCTAAATAAATATAAAGCGAAAGTAAAATCTTCCTGCTAAAAGCGCAAATTTTATTTAGAATTTATTTAAATAACGAATTGGCTAGGGAATTTGGATTGATGAGTTTAAATGATTAAAGGTTATAAATTATTCAAAATCAATACTAAAACTATTTTGAGTATTGTACTTTTCTTGTTTTCCTATGGATAGTAAATAACGATCATACGTTGCTTTTCTTAACCATTGCACCTGGTAATTATCTTTTAGTGACTTACTTTCTGCAGCTTCGGCTGCTAATTTTTAAACTATTTTATAGTCATTGCTGTTATCGCTGTGATGATATATAAAAGCAGCATAGAATTTATCTAAAGCTTTTTCAATCGTATCTTCTTTCTGAATTTTCTTTACCTGGGCTAACCTTTTATCATCTCTTTGTTCCAAATCGCTAAAATAAGTAAGAAATGACCTGAGCTGCTTTCTGTCCTTTTGATCGGTTTCGTAAGCATATTGTAGCCTTTCACTTAGCGTTCCTGTTTCGGTCACGGTTTCTTCATAAGGTCTAAAGAGAGAAACACCTATACCAAAGATGCATATCACTAAAATTCTAGATGGGATTTTAAAATATTTTCTATTTAGGTTTTTAAAAATACTGATGATTCCAGCAAATATCAGGAAGATAAAAGTCAGCGTTATAATTGCTATTAAAATGAATTCAAAAGATGAAATTAGATAGGAAAGTATAGCTATAATTAAAAGGCTAAAGAAAAACACGAGTTTAGACATAAACATTTTTTATATGATTTTATGCTGAAATTTTAGAGCAGTAGAACCTTGGTTTTTAATAATGACGTAGAAAATTTATAAAAGTTGCAAAGGGAGATACAGTATCTAAAGTAGTAGTTGTGCTAATTTGAAAGAAATTTTACGAAATTATTTTAATTTCAGTTTATCAATTACACTTATCTTGGCTCTTTAAATAAAAAACTATGGCCTCAGGAATTTTTGCCCTTTTAGATGATATAGCAACCTTAATGGACGATGTTGCGGTAATGAGTAAAGTGGCAGGAAAGAAAACGGCCGGTTTACTGGGAGATGATCTCGCCGTTAACGCCGAAAAAGCATCAGGTTTTATGTCTTCCAGGGAATTGCCGGTTCTTTGGGCAATTACTAAAGGTTCTTTTCTAAATAAGCTAATTATTTTACCGCTGGCTTTTCTGCTAAGTGCATTTTTGCCTGCTGCTATAACCATTATATTAATTATTGGTGGACTCTACCTGGCTTATGAAGGGGCTGAAAAAATTCATGAATACCTTTTTCCCCATAAGCACAAAAAGGAAAAGCCTAAACTAGAAAAACTTTCTGAAGAAGAAGTCCTAAGCCGGGAGAAAGAAAAGATAAAGTCGGCGATTTTAACCGATTTCATACTTTCTGTAGAGATTATCATCATTGCGCTAGGTGCCGTAGGAGAAGAAGTTCTGCTAACCAAAATATTGGTAGTTACAGTTATTTCCATTGTGGCCACCGTTGGAGTTTACGGAATTGTGGCTTTAATTGTGAGAATGGACGAATTTGGCGCAAAGCTTATCAATTTAAATGATGAAGAGAATAGTTTTTCAGATAAAGTTGGGCACTTCCTGGTGAATGCATTACCCAAGGTAATTAAAGGGTTATCCATTATTGGAACTATTGCTTTACTTTTAGTTTCAGGAGGTATTTTTGTACATAACATACATGTTTATCACGATTTGATAGAAAGTATACCTGTTCCCGGTATTATTCTGGAACTATTAACCGGCCTGGTGGTTGGTTTTATTGTTCTGCTAATCATAAATTCTGCTATTAAAATCTACAAGAATTTTTCCGCTAATTCCGGCCAATAATAATTTAAACAAATTGCTTTTAGAAGAATTCCATGTCAAAATGGATATAAAGTAAATCGACTTTCCTGATCGATAATCTTTCCTCTCTAAATGCTTCTTTGCCTTGCTTAGAGATAGTTTTCTCGATAATCTTTCCTCTCTAAATGCTTTTTTACCTTGCCCCGAATTAGTTTACTATTTGCTCATGGCATCATTTAATTTTTTGGTATCTACGTATTGCTGAAAGGCACTAACTTTTCCATCTTTTAAAGTCCAAAGGTGAGCAACTTGTGCGTTATAAGTTTTACCCGTTTCTTTAACTTTAGCATCATATCGCAAGGTAACCAATACTTGATTGTTGCTCATTTCATGTAGCTCGATGTCTTCAAGTTTGAAATATTCATGTTCTGCTCCAACCCTCTCGAAAACACCTTTTAAAACGGCTTCCGGTCCAATATATGGGTTGCCATCGGCATAGGCGTTACCTTCGGCTTCGTTCCAGATAATTTCTTCATCCATTGCTTCCAGCACAGAAGGAATATCGCCCTCGCCAAAAGATTTATAGAGGCCATCATTAATTCCTTTATTATGATTTGTACTTTCAGGTTTCATTTCCACCCGAATGAGTCGTATTGGCTTTGTCTTGCTAAGGTTCACTACAGAATGCGGTGCTTCCGGTTCTTTGGTCATGGTGAGCGGAAAGCTTAATGGTTCCGGAAGTTTTTGGGTATCAAAAATAACCTTATCGTCACTATCATAATCAATAAAGTCGCCGGCTTCCTGGATATATAAAACGCTGGACCATTTGTGATGGTGAAGCGGTTCTTTTTCTTCGGGAGCCAAATAAACTTCAAGGACCCTTACCTGGTCATTCTCCAGTAATATTTTATGATTATTTGGAGCGGCTATCACGGCATCCAGTTCAGCGGGCCAATTAGCCGGGTTTCCGGTTTTATAATCTATATTTTGATTTTCCACGTAATCCTGTCCAAAAGTGGCAATGGTCACTAAAAATACGGCTAGTAAAATAGCCTGGATTTTAAGTGTTTTCATAATTTATTTTTTAAAGTTTTTATTGTTCTACATGCGCTTCTAATTCTATTTCAATTAAAAATTCTGGGAGCGCCAATTCTTTTACGCCAAGCCAGGATCTGGTGGGGAAATGCGTTTTGTAAATTTTAGTTCTATAGCCTGCAAATTCCAGAAATTTAGGTATATTGGTGGTGAATATGTTTTCTACAACCACTTCGTCAAAGCTGGATTTGTAGTGTTTCAGCACTTTGTCCAAATCAGAATAGCAATTTTTCATTTTTTGTTCAAAATCACCTACAGCGATAGGATTGCCTTCATTATCCATACTCACGGCACCGGAAATTTTTATGCTGTTTCCAATTTTACGGCGTGTGAATAGCCATAAGATTTTTCTACTTCTGGCCTGAGTAAAAAATACTCAGGCTTTTGGTTTGACTTTTCCATAATTTTAATTCCTTAAATAATAGATGTTTTCATTTTTACCGCACCTTTCTTCGAAGCGTAGCCATATATCTATATTTTAAATCACGCATCGTCAAGGCTTCTTCAATTTTTCCCATCTGTTCTTCAGATAAAGTTGGTCCCTGGTTAGCCCAGGAGCTAAAAAGTTGTTCGTAATTTTCATACATATCTACGGTGATATGGGTTGCATAAACATCACTTCCCGCAGGCAACATATAACGCAGTAAATCCCAATTTGCCCTGAAGCCATCATCCACTTCTTTTTGCTGCATGGGCTGGAAAAGTTCTGATTCATTTTGCTCAAAGATGCTGTAATTTTCCTGCGGAACTTTCATTAAATTAATTGCTGCAACTGTTCCCAGGGGCATATCAAAATCCCCTTTGGTAACCGCTATTTGTTCGAGATATATACGCTTTGCCAGATCTCTTGATTTTGCGGTGTTGTCGAATTTTTCATTTAGCTCATCTTCTGGCATGTCTGGGTATGCTGCATTTAAAGCGGCTTCAAAATTCCCGGCATTACTCATCATTTTTAAGGGATCATTATAAATACTTACCGTTAAGTATTGATAGCCCTGATCTTCTCCTCCAGGCTGTAAACTCCAAAGATCCCAGCCCAGAATATCTCCATTTTTAACGCGTTGTACGTGAATTTCTTCCCAGAATGCTTCGGTTTCCATATAGGCTTGTTCCTGCTCATTATCTACTTTCATAAATTCGAAAATTAAATAAAGTTTGTCCTGGGCCATACCGGTATTGCTAACCAGCATTAATGCCATAATAATTAGTAACTTTTTCATGATTAATATGTTTTAGATTCGGTAATTTCTCATTTAGAATAGCTCCTTAGGGTTTCTCTAACAGGCCTGAAATGAATTCCTAAATCCGTTTTTGCGAGATCGTTTTTATAGACGATTTGTGCTTTTTCTTTGGGTTCTTTATGATTCAACATTTGGTGAATATCCCACACTTTATAGGTTTCACTCGTTAAAAGGTAATCTTTGCAGTGTAACCCTTTTTTCGTGGCCGCCTGGTATGTGGCATTAGCCACATCTTCAACATCTACCACGGCAAATGGAACATTATTATCGTAGAGCCTTTGAATAAAATCATCTGGCGCTAATTTGTTTTTTATAAGAAATTGAAGGCCGGTAGAGGTGGAGTCTTCTCTATTAGACAAAGATTTTCCCATAACCATTACAGGGGAAACAGAACAAATTTCAAATGGAAGATCCGGGTTATCTGCGATGAATTTCTCAACGACCTGGTTGGCAATAAATTTGGCTTGAGAGTATGGATGGCTATCTTCACTGGTGTACCTCTCCTCTTTTTCATCAAAAGTATCGGAAAAGCTTTTGCCACCCGCAGGCATAGGGAAATTGGTATTCCAGGCTGCAACAGAGGCAATAAAAACTACTTTTTCAATATTCGAAGCTTCGCTTATTGCCTGGAGAAAATTTTGGGTTCCTTTTATGGTAGGATCAAAAAGTTCAGTTTGCGAGTCTTTTACATCCAGTTGAAAGGGAGTGTCACTGTGAATTACGATCTCGCAATCTTTTATAAAATCTTTTAAGGGATCCAGATCTTCCAACTTAAAGGCCCTGATGTTGAGGTTTTCTGAATTTTGAAGATCAAAAAGATGCTGATATTTTTCGCTCTTATGGATATTGGTTACCGAGACTTTTACCTCGTAGCCTTCTTCCAAAAATTTCCTGGTTATGTAGCTTCCAATAAAGCCCGAACCACCTATAATTCCTACCGTTTTCATCATCATAGCATTTTAGTAAGTCCTAACTGTTTTCACAGTTAATTCCCTGTTCTTTCTTCTGAAGAACTTATTTCATCTGCCTGCTGGATATCCTTTATTATTTTTGAAACATCCCAGTAACCAAACTCTTTTACAATTTTCCCGTTAACAAACTGTGCAGTAATATGGGTGGGAATTTGATACACTTGATTATTTGTTTTAAAAGTGCCCTCCCAAAGGCCCCAAAAGTTCACCCAGGTTTCGCCTTTATCGTTTACAATCATTTCATATTCTGACGCTTCATCTACAAAATCCCAGCTAGAAAATTGAGACGCATCTTTTTTGTTTTCAGCTAAGAATTGCGTCAGGTTTTTTCCTTCTTCTTCCGTTACATTGTTCATTATTTTAGCGGTATCACTATAATGTGCTACCATAGCTTCCCAATCCCTATCTTCATAATCTTCCAGTACTTGTTTGTAAGTTTCTATTTCGGGTGATTGCTGGGTGTAGCGTGTGCGTTGTTGGCTACAAGCTATAAATATGACTATTGCAACTCCTAATGACATTAAATCTTTCATGACTTTTTATTTTTAACTATTCTAAAAAACCTATTATTTTACCATGCTTTAAAGACCAGGAATGTTTAAAACTCGTATAGATGTATTCACATTCTGATGCTTTGCGACCCTTTACTATTCCGGTTACCAAAACCTTATTTTTATCTGAAAACTCAAAATTTAGATTCTTAAATAGAATGCTTTGCCATTCATTTTTTATAATCCCGCCAAGCGTAATATTGTAATTGGTTTTCTTTACACTTTCTATTTCATCCCAATCTATACTGTTCGTTATAGCTTTAATTTCATTTGAAGTAGCATTCTTATTTTGCAAAACTTCATATAGCTGTTTTACCAAATCCTGGTCAATATTCTCTTGCCCCTGCAAATAGTTTGAAGTAAACAAGCCAATAAGTAATGAGATGAAATAGAGGTGTAAGACTTTCATAGCTGTGTATTTAATTAATTGGAGCTGTTATAAGCTAGATCTGGACGCATACGGCCTGTTTTAGATTCATATTTATGAACATATTGCATGAGATCATCAAATAATTTCTCACCTTCTTCTCCCAGCAGTTTATCTGTTTCTTCAGAAGTTTTAGTATAGGATTGCGCATCTTTGGCTGAAATCACCACGAGGTAATAATCTCCTGTACTTCCAAAACCATTGCGATAAATTCTGAAATGTTGTTTAGCACCTTTTGTTTCGTAAAGGGATTTAACTTTCTTCATCTTGTCTCTAAGGTTTGCAACATTTTGTGGTGTCACGTGAAAGAAATGCCACTTCCGGTAATCTTCTCCCTCGGTATTTGTGGTAAGACCATTGGGCATATAAGACATATCGTCTATTAAATGCACCATATAATTGCGATGGGTATCGTAGCATTTATCAAATCGACTAAAAATAGCCCTGAAGTTTTCTTCTCCCATTTTTTCGGCTAAAGGAGCCATAGGATTTTTGTCAAAATCGGCCATACTATTAATGGGAGCAATAGTTAAATAGGTTCCGCCATCAATACGCGCTGTAGCCCAGTCTGCATCTTTAAGATCGTGTTCCTTGCAGGCTTTAATAAAATCTTTGCTAACCGCTTCATATTCTTTTAGCATAGAAGGTTTTACCTGATCTTCATGTACCCAGAAAGCCTGATTAACATTTTGAGCAAAGAGGTTGGTGGTTTGCAATAATACAATGGCGAGGAGCAGGCTGATAAGTTTTGCAGTTTTCATAATTCTCTAATTTTTAAATTATTATACTACAACTTACTTAAGTAATATTCGGAAAACAAGTGAATTAGGATGAACGGTCTTAAATAATGTCCTAACCGACATTATTTTTATCGAAGACTAAATAGTTTGTAGCTTTTTTAAAAGTTCCGGTCGCATACCTTTAGCCATTGGAATTGCTTTTTTTGCAATAACCACGTGAGTACCAGCTATTTCGTCTATTCTGGAGAGGTTGATAATGTAAGATCTATGGATCCTGAAAAAATGCCTTTGCGGCAGTTTTTTGTCCATTTCTTTTAGGGTTGCAACCAATAGATATTCTTTTTCGGTAGAAAATATCCGGCAGTAGTTACGATCGGCTTCTATATATCTAATGGCTTTAATATCTACTTTTACCATAGTTTCCTGGTGGCGTATAAATAGACATTCTTTTAAAATAAAGGTTGAGTTTTCTGTTTTAGTGCCATTTTTCTCAACCGCGATGTTACATTGTAGCTGACTTATAGTTAGCTCAATACTGCGCTGTAAATCTAGTTTCTTAAATGGTTTAGAGATAAAAGCATAAGGATGGGTCGATTTAGCCCTATTAAAATTGGCCTCATCAGCGTTGGCAGTAAGATAAATAATAGCAAGTTTACTCTGAATTTCCAACATTTTATGCGCAGTTTCAATTCCATCTAATTCACCTTTAAGCTGAATATCAATCAAAACAATATCGGGAAGGTTATTTTTTATATGCGTCAAAGCATCTTCCCCCCGTGGAATAATACCTGAAACTTCATAGCCCATATCTGTAAGCTGCAGCGAAATGTTTGCCGCAATAATCATTTCATCCTCAACTATTAATATCTGCACTGGTTGGACCATTGGGAATTTGTATTTAATTCCTCATAAGCGTCTTATGAGAGATATTATGTTTCAAAAAATTGGGTTGGGGGGAAGTTTTCCATTTTGAAAAACTCATCGTGTAGGTTAAAAAGTCCTCAGGGCGGAACAGAACATAGAATGCCTTAGGAAACAAACTTCTTACAGAAGGATTCTAATCCTACTAATTTAATGAAAATTTCTCTTAAAATTAGGGTTATTCTGAAATGATAATCGCATAAATAATTATGCTTTAAATACTTAGAGATTTGAACTTATGGGTTTGGTTAGGGCTTTTTTGAGGTTCACAAACAAAATTGAGTTTCTCTTAAAAGAATGATTACTATAAAAGTTATCGATTGGTTGATAAATGCATATCTTTTGCTTAATTTTAAGTACCAAAATCTCAATTTCTATGAAGAACTTACTTGTAGCTATAGACAGACGTCAGGATGCAGAACAGCTAATGACGCAAGCCATAAAAATTGCAAAGCTTACCGATGCAAAAATTTGGATCATGCACGTTACTGAGGCAGATCCCGATGATTTTTTAGCGCGCGAAGCAGGACCGCAATATGTTTATGAAAAAAGAGCTAAAGAACGTAAGAACGCCAGTCTTGAGATCCAGAAATGGGTGGAGGAAGTAAAAGAAAAATATAGCATAGATATTGAAGGTCTTGTGATAAACGGTGAGGTTACTAAATCTATTAAAAATATTGTAGATGAGCGTAATATAGACCTAGTTGTAGCGGGGCATAAAAAGAAAAGTCTACTTTATGGGCTCTTTACGGCAAACAAGAAAAAGGACCTTATAGACGACTTAAAGGTCCCATTATTGGCTATTCCTTTAGTATAGTCCAAGCTTTACTAATTTCCTGAATCCAACCTTATTTGAGTTAAGGAAATCCAGGATTTTTATAATTAATTTTACAATAAAATAAAAAATGCCCTCAAAAAATAGATCTTTTTTGAGGGCATTTTAAATTAAGATAGGCGTTAAATAAAACCTGACTTTGGGTGAATCTTAATCTATTTTTCTAAAATTTCCCTGTTCATCAAATTCCAGCTCTGTGCCGTCTAGTAATTCAACTTCCTGGCTCTTTTTTTCTTTTTCCCATCCAATTACTTGGGAATCTGGATAATTTTCTTTTAAATAAGTAGCGATAGTTGAAGGTAAAGCTTTCATTGGGATAGCTTCATCTTTTGGACTGTCTATTTCGATTATATTTCCGTTCTCGTCAAAATCCAATTCTACTCCGTTAGAGAGTTTTACTTCATATTTATCGTCTGCCCATATTTGCCATTTACTATTTTCTTCAACCTCTTCTACAGTATTTGAGGAAAAATTCTGTTGAATGAAATCCTGAGCGGTAGCTGGTAAAATCTTAGTATTTGTTTGTGCAAATATTCCAAAGGAACACAATGCGAAAAATCCTGATAAAATTACTTTTTTCATAAAAATCGTTTTTTAAATTCTATTCGAAATAAACATTCAAAACTGGAAAGAATTAGGAATAGATATGGAATAAAATTCCCGTTTCTTTCCAGTTTTGTTATTCATATTTGTTCTATATGGAGAATTGATAAAAAAGTGTCAAATTTGAAAATTATAATTAATTCCTGTTTTTTATATGTTTCAAATCATCAAACCGATTAAAAAATTAATGAAAATTCAATATTTCTTTCTTATTTGTTTATTGCTAGTTGCTGGATTCCAGGGGAGTGCCCAGGATGTCACAGAGAATACTTTTGGGAATGGGATAATCAATACGGTAGCGAAAGATAGTTCCTTCAGCGTCAAGTTTGGAGCTAGGTTTCAATCCTTATATGTAACCGATTGGAGAGATTCTGAATTTGAAGGTTTTGAATCTGAAAGTTCAAATTTTTTAATTCGCCGTGCCAGGTTAAAATTTGATGGTTTTGCGTATTCTCCAAAATTAGAATATAAGATAGAGTTAGGATTGTCCAACCGGGATATTTCCGGCGCATCAGAATTTACCGAAGGCGCCCCTATGTATATATTTGATGCCGTTTTAAAATGGAATTTTTATGAAAATTTTATTTTATGGGCAGGGCAGGCAAAATTACCGGGAAACCGTGAGCGGGTGGTTTCTTCAGGTAATCTTCAATTCGTAGACAGATCCCTATTAAATAGTCGGTTTAATATAGACCGGGATCTTGGACTACAATTACATCATAAAATTAATCTTGGAAGAAATGTAGTAGTAAAAGAAATTTTTGCGCTCTCCCAGGGAGAAGGAAGAAACGTGGATACAGGAAATTTGGGAGGACACCAGTACACAGGGCGTTTAGAAGTTTTACCATTTGGAGAATTCAAAGACTACCGGGAAGCTGCATTAGAAAGGTATCAGACTCCTAAATTAGCTTTGGGGATTACCTATGATTTTAATGATGATGCAGTAAAGACACGTTCCAATATGGGGCAATATATGTTTACCGAAAATGGTTTTCATCAAACCGATATCTCAACTTTCTTCGCCGATTTTATGTTTAAGTATAAAGCTTTATCAATACTTGGAGAGTTTGCCCATAGAGATGCAGAAAACCCTATTGCAAGAGAAGAAGATGGAATGCCTACCGGGGCAATTGTAAATACTGGGAATTCTATTAACCTCCAGGGCGGTTATTTACTAGATAACAATATTGAATTTGTTGGGAGATTTACCAATGTACAGGAAGATCTCCTGGATTCGCGTTTTGCAAATCAAAATCAATATACCTTCGGAATTTCTAAATATATATCAAATCACAAGCTAAAAGTGCAAACAGATATCAGTTTTAACGATAATCCGGAACCCGAAATGAACCATATTATGTACAGGCTGCAAATAGATTTCCATCTATAGGATTCATCTTTTTAGATCTTTTGGTATTAAATATTCCGGCTTAGAAGAGGTTGTAAAAGCAGTTTGAAAATATTCTTTATGTTGAATCAACATTGCAGAATCTGGCGCTTTTTATTTTATACGTTTATTGGGATAAACGGAAACGGAAAACGGCCAAAAATTGATGAAAATAGAGAATATTGAGGGCGAGAACCAGCTAAATATTTAAAATAAATTCAATTTATAAAGTCCATTTTTCTTTTCTTAAAATCCATACTTTTGCAATATGAAAGTCCTGGTGGTTATTTTAGGAATTTTTTGTTTGCTTATTTCGTCATATCCTTGTTGTATAGATGATGATTGCGAGCCTAATTCCGTAGAAAAAATAGCGGAACATGAAAATGGCCAGGAGAACGAGGAATGTGGCTTATGCTCTCCTTTTATTAACTGCGGTACTTGTACCGGGTTTATTCCCGGCGGGGAGGAGACAGTAACAGTCTCAGCGCCTCAGCCAATAGCATTTTCAAATTTATTCGGACTTTCATTTAAAAGTGTAGAAGCAGAATACGCCGAAAGGATTTGGCAACCGCCAAAACGGGTTATTATTTCTTAAGAACAGAAATTCTATAATAACCTAAATTTTTAAAATGATTAAAATCTTATTTAAACTTGCGATCTTCCTGGTCGCATTTAATGCTGTGGCTCAAAATACCCTGGACGCGGTAATTAAAAATGCTGAAGATAACATGCCTTTACTTGGTGCAAATGCCATTGTGGAAGGCACCAATATTGGGGCTACAGCAAATATAGACGGAGAAGTGACTTTAAGCGGAATCCCAGACGGAACGCAAAAGATAGTTTTCAGTTTTGTAGGCTTTTCTCCCGAAGAAGTCACGCTAAATTTCCCCAGAACAACTAAAGATACTCTTGAAATTTTCCTTCAACCCGGCGGGGAAGAGATGGATGAAGTGATTATTCAATCTACCCGATCCAGGCGCAGCATTGCCGATTTACCAACTCGTGTAGAAGTGATTTCGGGTGAAGAACTTACCGAAAAGGGGAATATGAAACCAGGCGACATAAGGATGTTACTCAATGAGACTACCGGAATTCAAACACAACAAACTTCTGCGATTTCGGGTAATTCAAGTATCAGAATTCAAGGTTTAGACGGGAAATATACCCAGTTGCTAAAGGACGGTTATCCATTATACTCCGGGTTTTCAGGCGGCCTTAGTTTGCTGCAAATTGTTCCGCTAGACTTACAGCAAGTTGAGGTGATTAAAGGATCGTCTTCCACGCTTTATGGTGGAGGAGCCATAGCCGGGCTGGTGAATCTTATTTCTAAAACCCCGGGAGAAGAAAGAGAACTCAATTTTATGCTGAATGCGACTTCTGCTTTAGGATTGGACGTGAGCGGATTTTATTCTGATACCTACGGAAAACTGGGTACAACCGTCTTTGCGTCCTATAATATTGGCTCACCATACGATCCGGCAGATATTGGTTTGACAGCAATTCCTGAATACAATCGTTATACTATAAATCCAAGGGTTTTTTATGAATTTACAGAAGATACTAAGCTAGATATTGGGGTAAACACCACTGTTGAAGAACGCACCGGTGGAAATATAGATTACCTGGAAGGAGAAGAAGTTGAAGATCCCTTTTTTGAAAGAAATAATACCGCGAGAACTACATTGCAATCGGGTTTTGAACATTCCTGGAATGAAAATAACCGTTTCAATCTAAAAAATAGTTTCAGCTTTTTTGATCGGGAAATAGAAACCGGAGATTACATTTTTGCCGGAAACCAATTTGCTTCCTATAATGAGGCTTCCGTAGTCTTGGGAACCGATGCAATGGAATGGGTTGGAGGTCTAAATTTATGGGTAGATCGCTTTGAACAAGATGTGCTTACCGATGCGCCCGTTGTAGATTACGAGCATCTTACTTATGGAGCTTTTATACAGAACAATTGGACAGCTACCGATTGGTTTCAGTTGGAAACAGGCCTTAGAACCGATTATCAAAATGAATATGGATGGTTTGTACTACCCAGAATTTCAGCCATGTTCACCATTAGTGATGCCCTAACTACCAGGATTGGAGGAGGAATGGGCTATAAAACTCCTTCTGTATTTACTGAAGATGCCGAGCGACTTCAATTTAGGAATGTAATGCCTATTGATGTGAGCTCTACCGATGCTGAAAATTCTATTGGCGTAAATTTTGATATTAATTACCGTACAGAGCTTTTTGAAACCATAGAATTTACAAGCAATACACTTTTTTTCTATACAAAAATTGATAAGCCTATTATTCTCAAAAATACTGCTGAAGGAATTTTTGAATACCTACAACCCGATGGATTTATTGAAAGTAGGGGAATAGAAGCGAATTTGAAATTTGGATATAAAGATTTTAAATTATTCACTGGCTATACTTTTGCCGATGTAAATCGTACAGAGAACGGAAGTACTTTTGAAATGCCTTTAGTTTCCAAACATCGTTTAAATAACGTGTTAATGTACGAACTGCACGAAAAGTTGAAAATTGGTCTGGAAGGTTATTATTTTAGTCCGCAGCAGTTAAGCAGTGGTGCTATAGGTCAGGACTATTGGATTTTTGGTTTGATGATGGAAAAATTATGGGAAGATTTTTCAATTTTCCTGAATTTTGAAAACTTTACCGATACCCGTCAAACTCGTTTTGATTCTATTTATACAGGTTCTATTTCCAATCCACAATTCAGGGATATTTATGCTCCTGTAGATGGTTTTGTGGTAAACGGAGGAATAAAATTGTTTTTCTAAATTTTTAATTGATTTAATAATGAGAACGGAGCTTTTACAGGCTCCGTTTTTGTTTTATACCATATAGCAACCTATCTCATTACTTTTAAAAATTCTTTATAAAATAGTGCTAAAGCCTTGGTTATTAGGTTTCGGATAATGAGTTGTTTTTTGATATTTACAAAGCATAATTTTTCTTTGAAATAAAGCCCTGGTTGCTAACTTCCAAAAAAATAGTAACTTAGAAGAAGCTGTGTTTAAAGAATTACGAACCTGGAGCAGAAGAAACTAAAGCGACAGCCTATCTGTCACCATAGCAAATGCTTCTATTGAAGTAGGTATTATTTTAACTCAATTATTAATTAAAGCTAAAGCCGGTTTATTGGCTGTTCGGTCACCATTACTAATATGGCTGTCCGTGGTAGGCTTGTGTGTATTTAGCTGCGCTCCAAAACTCCAAAATGTAGAAGCACCTATTGAGCAAGTTGAAGATTTTTCCTTTACCGGGACTGAAGCCATCCCCGAAAAATGGTGGACTTCATTTAACGATCCTGAACTAAATATTTTAATTGATAGTGCTCTTACAGAAAATCTTAACCTTGCCGCCACCTGGGAACAGTTTATGGCAGCCCAAGCCATTTTGAGGCGGGAGAAATCTTCTTTGTGGCCAGATATTGAACTGGTCGCCAGAAGTGCCGTAAGCCGTCCGGAACCTGATTTTGCGGGTGGAGAAAACTTTCAGGCAGGGCTTGCTGCCGGTTATGAGGTAGATTTATGGGGAAGAATACGTGCCGGCATAGAGGCTGAAGAATTTAGAGCAGAAGCCTCTTTTTATGACTACCAGGCTGCAGCTATGACTCTTTCAGCTGAAATAAGTGCCACCTGGTTTCAATTATTAACCTTTAGGAAGCAACTGGATCTAACTAACCGGCAAATTGAAACCAACGAAGAGATTATAAGACTTATTCGCGCAAGATTTACAAGCGGACAAATTCGGGCAGTAGACATTCTGCGACAGCAGCAGTTACTTGAGAGTACACGAGATCAAAAGATTTTTTTTGAAACACAATTGAGGCTTCTCCAAAACCAATTGGCGGTGCTCCTGGGGCGTCCTCCTCAAAATTTATCCATTACCCCGGAAAGTAACCTGCCGGATTTACCTCTTCTTCCCGAAACCGGACTTCCACTGGAGCTAATTAGGCGGCGTCCAGATGTTAAGCAGGCGTACAACCAGGTTCTGGCTGCAGACCGGGAAATGGCGGTGGCAATAAGAAATAAATATCCTCGCATCTCATTTGATCTAAGCGCCCAATCCAGATCTAATAATTATGGCAATCTCTTCCAGGACTGGGCATACACCCTGGCCGGAAATCTTGTAGCTCCTTTATTATACGGTGGCCGCAATAGGGCAGAAGTTGACCGTACCGAAGCTTTAAAAAATCAACAACTTTTCTTATACGGGCAAACGGTGCTGAATTCATTTAGAGAAGTAGAAGATGCCCTTATCCAGGAACAAAAACAAAAAGAAAGAATTGAGGTCCTGGAACGCAGGCTGAATTTGGCCCAAAAAACAAATAAACAATTAAGGATAGAATTTCTAAACGGCCTTAGTGAATATCTTGACGTACTCCTTTCGCTAGACCAGGAACAGCAGCTACAAAGAGATATCCTGGAAGCCCGGCAAACACTCCTGGAGCATAGGATCACTTTATACCGCACCCTTGCCGGTGGATTTGAAACAGAACGAACAGATTCCGAAGAATTTTAAATAAAGAGAAAGGCAAATATGAGCACAAAAAAAATATTGATTATCTGTTTCGGTATCCTGCTTCTCGCAGTTATCGTTACTTATTTTATTTTTTCTACCGAACCCACTGCAAGTTCTGAAGGTGCTACTAAAGAAACAGCTATGCTAATAGATGTTGTAAAAGCTGAACAGGGCAATTTTAGGCCTGTTATTGAGGCTACCGGCACGGTTCAACCGGTTGAGGATGTGATGCTGAGTCCGCAAGTGAGTGGCCAGGTAATACGCAGGTCTCCGGAATTCATTCCGGGAGGTTTTGTTAGTAAGGGAGCTGTATTGCTGCAGATAGATCCTTCAGATTTTAGAAACACCCTGGAATTACGAAAAAGTGATCTTTTACAGGCTAAAACTGATCTTAACATGGAAATGGGACGACAGGAAGTGGCAGAACAGGATCTGGAATTAGCCGGTGTGGACTCTCTTTCTGCAAACCAACGTTCCCTGGTACTTCGGCAACCACAATTGGATGCCATTAAAGCGCAGGTAAAAGCTGCTGAAGCGGCAGTAGCACAAGC
This sequence comes from Salegentibacter salarius, assembly GCF_900168265.1. Lineage (GTDB taxonomy): Bacteria > Bacteroidota > Bacteroidia > Flavobacteriales > Flavobacteriaceae > Salegentibacter > Salegentibacter salarius. The sequence continues at coordinate 44,087 of NZ_FVZF01000017.1, forward strand.
CGAACTGGAATTATCACGAACCACAATAAGAGCACCTTTTGATGCCCATATTTTAAGTCAGAATGTGACCGTGGGATCACAAGTTACACCCGGCGACGAGCTGGGCCGGTTAGTGGGTAGCGAACAATATTGGGTTAACCTTACGGTTCCTGTAGATAAACTTCAATGGTTATCTTTTCCAAAGTCTGGTGATGAGAAAGGATCTACGGTACAGATTAGAAATTCGGGTTGGCCAAAAGATATCTATCGAACAGGTTATCTGGATAAACAAGTAGGAGCATTAGATGACCAAACAAGACTTGCGCGTGTGCTTGTAAGAGTAAATGATCCGCTGGCGCGAGAAGATACTACCAATATTCAACGAGAACTTATCATAGGAGGTTTTGTTGAGGCAAAAGTACAGGCGCGGGAAATCGAGAACGTGGTGCGGTTGAATCGTGATTACCTAAGAACTAATCAGACAGTTTGGGTAAACGAGGACGGGGAATTGTCTATTAGGGAAGTGGAGATTATTCTAACAGATGCTAAATACGCATACATTAGTAAGGGACTTGAACAGGGAGAAAATATAATTACTACCAATCTAAGTGTGGTTTCTGAAGGAGCTAAACTGAGAACAAAAGCACCAGAAACGTCTGCTGAAAACAATGATACCCAGCAACAAAATATAGACGAACAATAGCCATGGAGAAGCCTGAGGATAAAAAAGTGCGGAAGGAAGGAGCTATCGCGTTTATGGCGAGAAATTCCATTGCTGCAAACCTGTTAATGATCATTTTAATAGGTGGCGGGATCTGGACCATGTTTAATATTCAGAAGGAAGTATTTCCGCAGTTTCAGCTGGATTATGTAGAAGTAAATGTGGTTTATCCGGGAGCTGCTCCTGCCGAAGTGGAACAGGGAATTTTACTTCCGGTAGAGGAAGCTATTCGTGGTATTCAGGGAATAAAAGAGATCACTTCTACCGCAAATGAAGGTTCAGGAAACATACTTATTGAATTGGTTGCCGGGACAGATAGGATGCAGGCTTTTCAGGATATAGACCAGGGAGTACGGCGTATCCAAACCTTCCCCGATGATATTGAGCGACCACAGGTAAACCTCCAGGCTCGCCAAAGAGATGTTATGGAAATAGCCATTTACGGCGAAAGCGATATTTGGACGTTGCGGATCTTAGCAGAAAGACTTCGGAATCGTCTACTCGGCGATCCGCAGATTACGCAGGTAGAGATAGGGAATGTACCAGATTATGTGACGCATATCGAGATTCCGCGACACAATCTTAGACAATATAATCTAACGCTGGGGCAGGTAGCCGATATTGTTGCCCAATCTAGTGAAGATGTGCCGGCGGGCGCGGTAGAAACGCATTCGGGCGAAATTTTACTTCGAATGAAGGAACGTAAACAATGGGCAAAAGAATTTGGAGATATTACTATTGTTTCCTCTCCTTCGGGCGCAAGAGTTAGCCTGCAGGACATAGCTACCATTACAGATGGTTTCGAAGAGACCGGGTTCCACGGGCAATTCAATCAAAGCCCTTCCGTAGATCTTAGTATTTACCGCATTGGGGATCAATCTCCACTGGATATTGAAGAAACTGTTCTTGAGATCATGGAAGATTTTCAGCTACCTCCCGGAGTTCAATTCCGTATAGACAGTAATAGTGCTGAAGATTACCGTGAGAGGTTATCCCTGCTTACCGAAAACGGAATTATGGCTATAGTGATCGTCCTGGTAATCCTTGCGTTGTTTCTTGAATACCGGCTGGCATTTTGGGTGATGATGGGAATGGCCATTTCCTTTATAGGCGGGATTATTTTTCTCCCGCTTTTCGGACTTAGTATTAATATGATCTCCATGTTCGGATTTCTGGTGGTTCTGGGTATTGTGGTAGATGATGCTATTGTGGTAGGAGAGAACATTCACGAATACCGGCAAAAAGGATTAAGTGCTATAGATGCGGCTATTGCAGGCACCAAAGATGTTTCCAAGCCGGTTATCTTTAGTATTCTTACCACCATTATCGCTTTTGTGCCTCTGCTTTTTATGCCTGGGGAAACAGGAAAATTTTGGTGGCCTCTACCGGCCGTGGTGATCGTTATTTTAGCTGTTTCACTTTTAGAAGCCCTATTTATCCTGCCCTCACACCTTGGTCATCTTAAGGAGAAAAAAACAAAGGGATGGACCGCCAGGCTGGAAAAATTACAGGAATCTTTTGCTAAAGGTTATGAAAGGATTATCGATAAATATTACAGGCCCTTACTGGACCTTTGTCTCAAATATCGTTATATCACTTTAAGTGCGGCAGTAGCGCTCCTCTTAATAGTTGGTGGCTATGGTTATAGCGATCATATGGGAATGATCATGATGCCCGAGGTGGCAGCCGATGAGATTGAAGCCGGGGTAAGACTGCCAGTAAGCACCACTCCTGAACAAGCTGCCCGGGTAGCCGAAGAAATAACCGAATCTACGCGCAGGATGTTTGATGAACACAACCTGTATGAAGTAGCGGAAGGGGTAAAAACCAACGTACGTGGACAAAATTTTATTGACGTGGAAATAGTAATGCTTCCTCCCGATGAAAGAGATATGTCGGCACGGGAGCTTATAGCGTTGTGGCGCGATAATATTGGGGATATCGCAGGAGTAGACCAGATCACTTTTGAAGCTGAACGTGGTCCCGGAGGTTACCAACAAGATATAAGCGTAGATCTTAGCCACGCAGACATTAATGTCTTGGAACAGGCAAGTAAGACTTTTCTCGAACAGATGGAAGCTTTTGAAAATACCCGTGATCTTAACGATAATTATGATAAAGGAAAAGTACAGTACGATTTTAAACTTTTGCCAGAGGGAAGGAATCTTGGGTTAACGTCTAACGAAGTAGGCCGGCAGGTACGGGATGCCTTTTTTGGGGCACTTGCTATGCGGCAGCTTAGGAGTACTAACAAAATTGAAGTACGCGTAAAACTTCCGCTGGAAGAAAGACGCGATATTGATAACCTGGAAAGCTTTCTTGTTCGTACTCCTACCGGCGTAGAAGTTCCGCTGTTGGATGTGGTAGAAGTGGAGCAGCGGGAAGCATTTACCAGCATAAATAGGCGTGATGGCCGTAGGGTAGTAAATGTAGGAATGGACGTAGAACCATCTAATGCGGTGAGCCAGGTTTTAGCTTCCGTTCAGAATGAAGTTTTACCGCTGCTAAGGGCAGATTATCCCGGGCTTACCTGGAGCTTTGAAGGAAGCCAGGCAGATATGCGCGAATCTACCAACTCTCTTTGGAGCGGTTTTTCTATGGCAATGTTGATTATTTATGCACTTTTAGCTATTGCTTTTAGCAGTTATTCACAACCTATAATTGTGCTTTCTGCCATTCCGTTTGGGATTGTTGGAGCCGTAATAGGGCACATTCTATTAGGATATGATCTTTCGGTGGTTAGTTTAATGGGCGTTATAGCCCTTTCGGGAGTGGTGGTAAATGATTCTTTGATCATGATCGATTATGCTAATAAACAAAGGGAGACCTCATCTGTTTATGAAGCTATTCACGAAGCCGGATTAAGGCGTTTCCGGCCGATTATGCTTACTACACTAACCACATTTGGAGGTCTTACCCCAATTATCCTGGAAACTTCCAGCCAGGCAGAATACCTCATTCCTATGGCTATTTCATTAGGCTTTGGGATCGTTTTTGCGACCTCAATTATCCTTGTAATTGTGCCCTGTCTTTACCTTGTTTTAGAAGATGTTAGTCTACTTATTAAAGAGGGCCGGATCGTAAAACGAAAAGCAGAAGTAACGAAAGCATAGAAATTTATAAAGTACTAATGCTTATAGATCTCTAGGGTGCAAATCATTAGTAACCGAATTAATTTCTCTTTTACCAATTCTGAATTTTTAAACATTTCCTTTTTGCCCAATATTTTTGAATGATATATAATAGAATTTGATGAGAAATATTTTTTTAACTGCTCATCATTTTCGACAAAACATTCAAGGCATTGCTGGTCATTACCCTTTCTACAATATGTTCAGGGGAAACAGATTTGTTTCGGGCCTGTATGAGCGGGCAAGGTTCTTTCACTTCTTTTATATAATTGTAAACATGCATGAGCAGGTAATCGTCAAGTTTGTTTAATTCCTGTGAAGTCCAGTAACCATTAATAGGATCAATTATACCGTCGAAATCGGTTCCCAGTGCTTGTATACCCCAGGCGTACTGACCGTTTAAATCCAAAACTTCGGCGATATGTCTAATCTGGTACCATACTAATTTAGACCAGGCGTAGAGAATATCACGTCTTTTTATATTTCCACGAGCTTCCCGCAGGACTAGTTTGGAAGCGATTCTCCGTTCATCCAGTTGAATCCCGAAGAGACCGTTGGAAAGTCCGATTTTTAAAATTTCATCATCGTAAAAATTAATGTCATCAGTCATAAACAGGCCCTGTTGTGCTGCCGACGTTTGATTGATGCCGCCGGGTTTAGAAAGACCGGTTACACCACCATGACTTACTAGAATAGGAATGTTTTGCCCTCCAAAATCTTCTAGCAATCTAAAGTATTCTAAGCGTGATTTTCGGCTCATATGTTTTATGTCCACATATATAGGTGGTACGGGATTTCCATCCTGGTTATTTTCTTTTTCCAGCATGGCGGTAATGGCGAGTTTGCCGGCTTCGGTAAGTCCTTCCCCTAAACCATTTTGCTGATCTATTACGCATCTTACCAAACCGCCCAAACTTCGGGAGTGGCCGCAGAGCCCGTTCCAAAAGTGGTGGGCAATTGTAATGAATACAGGTCGTATTAAGCCGTTTTCTTCTCTACGTAATTCTTTCACTCTTTTAAGAAGCCTTTTCAATTCTTTTTTGCTCACCCCATCTGGATATTTATTCCAGGCTTCGTTAGGGTTCATTACCTGGTCAAAAACATGTGCTCCTTCAATCGTTGGGACAAAGATGATCCTGGTTTCTCCCAGTTCCTCATTTCTTTCGGCCATTTCAATTTCAGCATAGCTATTGGTGATCGAATAGCTTACTTTCTCACCATCGATAGTAACTTCATGACCGCTTTCCCGTTTCAGGAATTTCATTTCGAGTTGAAGGTCTTCCCAATAGCTTTTTAGATCCTGAATATGATCTATCCTTTCCTGCCCAAATTCCGTAGCAAGTTTGCTAAGTACATCTGAAACAATTCCTTTACCCAGTTTGTTCATGAAAAAGGGTTTTTCTTGAGGATAAAAAGAAAGGCACACCACAGCTACTCGTCCCCGTTTTAAACTGGTGCCATCACTTTGAACGAAATTGGTAAGGGTAGCGATGTAATTCTTTAATTTATCGAAAAGTGAAGGCGCATCGTGAAACCATATAGAATGTTTATGCCGCGGGTTCCTGGATTGCAGGCCTGGAGTGTGTGCAAAAGATCTCGCGTAAGGTTTCATAGAAGAGTGGCAGTGGATGTCAACAAAAAAATGTGATTTCATAATAATAGTTTTTTGAAGTTGATTAAAGTGTTTGGGTACATTCTTTAGTTTTGGCTGGAACGATTGAACCGTATTCTTTTATTTTTAAATTGATAGTATTCTTTAAATCCATTCATTTTAGACATAAAAAGCAGGTGTTTATCGGTCAGGTAGATTTTTTCGATCTCTCCTTTGAAATTTTTGGCTCTTTTAAACGGCTTAGGTCTCTTTATACCTGAAAAACATTCTGGGTAAGCGGCCTTTCCATATTCTAAATGGAAATCTTCTTTATAAAAGATCATTTGGGCAGAAAAAGCTGAACTCAATTTAATGGGCGATTCTGGCTTGGAAGGTGAAGTTGGTAAACTAACCAGGTTTACTTTTAGGGAATTCGCATCTTTTTGATAATACCATCTTGCAATTTTGCCAGATTCGTCTTTGAATTCCAGCGTATGATTCTTAGTCTTTTTTCCGATGAAAATAAAATCGGTATCCTCTACAAAAAAAGTATCCTTAAACTCTGAACAATTAAAAACGCCCTTGTCTTTATATAAGTTTTTATGCGAAAATGAAGTAATATAGAGTACGGTATCATTTTGCAGTTGCCTGGGAAGTAAAAGGATATTTTGTTCAATAATCTTTTCTGAAATATTTACCCTGCAATTTTCAAAAACCGGGTACTGCAGGAGTTCATAGTTGCCATCAGGATCTTCATTTGTATAAGATTCACACAAGTTAAAAACATAAATATCGTAGTGGCTAAGATCAAAACTGCTTTTTATATTGTTGGGGAAACTTGCATCCTGTTCATTTTTTACCCGGTAGCACAGGTCGAACCAATTACAGCGCAGGTTGAATAGGCCACAACCCGAAAAGAACATCAAAATCGCTATGGATAATAAGACTTTTTTCATTAAAACTGCTCGTTGATATAATTATAACTAATGCCAATGGCCGGTCTCCAGTTACGGTCAGGATTCGGATGATAGGCCGAATGAATAAGATAATGGATAAGATCCTGTCCGTCTCTGGTTTGGATATCATAACCCGAAAACATAGCAGAAAAACCGTGTTTATTACAGCCAATTTTTAGCCTAAACCTGCTCTGGTTATAGTAATAGTTCCTATAATCTTTATAAGGCAGAAAATCGATTTGCAAATGATTGGCCAGCTCGAAAGCATCTTGCGGGTAGCCAGTGAACTTATTAAAAGAGAATTCGATGAGGTTAATATCATCTGAAAGTTCACCATAATAGGCGAAGAACCCACCGCCGGTAAAATAACGGTCATAGCCATCCCCAAGCCCTATAAAATGGAAAGGTGTACCGTCATTATAATAGCTAAACTGGTAGGTTCGTTGAATATTGAAATTCAAAAAACCTATGTACTGAGCCTTTTTGAAAGAATCTGAAAAAAAGATATAGTTGGTGCCTAAAGAGATTGAGTTATAAAACGGATTTTGCAGGGGAGTAGCCGAATTATCGTTAAAAAAATTAATGGGGTTAAAGCGCTTTTCCAAATCTATAGATGTTCTACTTTTAATCCCGCCAATCATCAGGAAAGATACTATGTAATCGATATTTAATCTTCGTTGTTGAAATACTGAAAGTGAGCTCCCCATTCCACCCCGGTAAAGTTTAACTTCTGTATGGATGGTAGGTTGTAAAAATTCTATTTTATTGAATCTTTTTCCGGCGCCGGCCACAAGGCTCAACCTGAAATTCGCAAATCGCTGTACTTCAAAATTTAGTTTTGCGGAAAATCCATATTGAAAAGAGGGCAGCTCCTGGTCATAATGCGAAACCACTTGAGAGTTCCCAATGTTGGAAATTCCCAATAGTAATGCTATTTGTAACCAAAAAATACGAGCCATATGCTTTGGTGTTTATTATAATCAATAAGTCCTCGTACAAAAGCTATTAGTGCTCCCGTATTAACTTATCTACAATGATGTCTAATTCCTCCTTATTTTCGGTAACCGTATTTAAACCATCTTCATGCAGTGCCAATATGTTTTCTTTCCTGGCATTGTCCATGGCACTATCTGCGTGGACCAATTCCGGCTGAATGCGGTGATAATCCATGGAATCTCCAGGTTGCAGCGTTTCATAAATTTTCTTCAATTGATAATCTACGGTTTCTGAATTTCCGCTCATCATAATATCGATCAATGGTTTTATCCACTTTAACATCCCCGCATCGCTATATTCTTCATAAGCATAGGGCTCTTTAACTTCTCCCGTTCCTATTGAAAATATCAACATATCTTTCGCGCTGGGTTTATCGGGTTTGTCCAGATTTTTCAATTCTTTGGAGAAAGCGATGTTTCTTGCTTCTGCATAGGCACAGAGCGTAGGATTATTGGCAAAAACGCCGCCGTCAATTAACGAATATGGCGTACCATAAATAGATTTTATACGGGTTGCTTCAAAGTATGTAGGTGCTGCAGAAGCTGATCTGGCTACATCCTTTAGATAAAAATCATACAACTTACTTCTTTTAGCTTCTATGCTCGTGAAAAAATGAGCCCTGCGATTTCTAATATCATAGCTGGGAACCAGGCAGGGTTTAAGGCTTTCAGATAAAGTGCTTTTTTTGAAGTAGTATTCTAAATTCTTTTCCAGCGCGGCTTCAGGGTATTTCTCGTCTATTACCCCTCCCAGACTTTCAATTTTATTTTTGAGGGGAACATTGAAAATTTCTTCACCTTTTTCCAAATAGATCTTTAAAGCATCCATGGCACTATACTTACTGATGCCATTTTCATCTGGAATAAGATAAATTAGCGTAAGAATTCCACCCGTACTCGTACCGGCAAAAAAGTCGAAATATTCTGAAATGGAAGCATAAGGATTGTTGGTCTTCTTTTTCAGTTCATCTTCCAGGTAGGTCAAAATTGTACCTGGCAATATTCCTCTAATCCCACCACCATCTATTGATAAAATTCTGATTTTTTTCATAAAATAATTTCAGTTTTAAGTACTTTTTAAATTTTAGCGCTGATGGGGAATCGCTTTTTGAGGTAGGAATATGTAAAGCTGATTTAAATCTATCAAAAATATCTTAAATTCAGATAAATAAAACACTAAAAATCAGGATAATATAGGATTATTGTTTTGTAAAATTTTGAAACTATCCATTGCCATCATATTTTATTATAAAAAAATGCAGGAAGCATCATTTCAGAAATAGGAAATTACATGGTTAATCTTTCAACCCCAGAATAATTCGTTGCCCAGATTTATTTTTTAGAGTTTTTTTTGTAAAAAACTCCTTTAGAAGATACTTTCAGAAAACTTTCCAGAGAAAAAATGTAGAGTGGATTTCTGTTTTCTGTAAATATTATTAAATCCTTTAAAGGAATAAGGCTCTAGCAAGGATTGAATTAAAAGAAATTTGTATCATTATTGAACAAAGTGAATGCTACATTTAGCATCTGTTTAATATTCATTTATAGTGACGGTTTATGAAGAATCTATGTTGTATAGTATTAATTATTTTTTCTTTTGCTACGATCTCGTGTGAGCTAGATCAAAAGCAAGAGGATATTTATACAATAGGCTTTGTACAAGCCATGACTAGCGATAACTGGCGTAAAGAAATGAATAGGGCCATGAAGGTAGAAACTTCCATGCACCCTAATCTTAATCTTGAAATTAAAGATGCTCATAACGATGTTGACAGGCAAATTGCCCAGATAGAAGATTTTATAGAAAAAGGAGTAGATGTTTTAATTGTATCGCCCATTCAATCTGTTCCTATTACTCCGGTAATTGAGAAAGCTATGAATGCGGGTATTCCCACCATAGTTATAGATCGTAAAATAGAAGGAAGTAACTATACCGCTTATGTAGGAGCAAACAATGTTGAAATTGGTGAAAATGCCGCTAATTATATTATATCAAATTCTAACCCAGGCGAAGAGCTAAAGCTTATTGAGATCACGGGTTTACAATCTTCTTCTCCTGCCTATGAACGTAGCCAAGGTTTTCGCAAAGTGATTTCAAATCAGGAAAATATTGAGGTTGTAGCCACCATAGCCGGAGATTGGGAGAAGACTTCGGTGAATAAGAATCTTCAATCTCTTATAGATTCTATAGAAGCTCCAGATTTCATTTTTGCGCATAACGACCGTATGGCTATGGGTGCCTGGGAAGTAGCGCGAAGTGAAAACCTTGCAGATAGTATTCAAATTATTGGTGTAGATGGCCTTTTTGGGCCAAGTGGCGGTATACAACTGGTGAAAGAAAACATCCTCGCCGCTACAGTGTTGTATCCAACCGGTGGGGCAGAGGCGATTAAGCTTGCTACCCAATTACTGGCCGGGGACAATATTGAAAAAAACAATATTTTAAATACGGTGGTTATTGATAAGGTGAATGTAGATATCATGCAGAACCAGTTCAATAAAATGAATCAACAGCAAAATGATATCGAACAGCAACAGTCAGTAATTAAGGAGCAGATAGCTACCTATAACTCGCAAAATTATCTCTTAAAGATTATGGTTGGTCTTTTTATCCTGCTTCTCCTACTGGGACTTTGGGCCGTTTACCTGGTGTTTAAATTAAAAAAGCGTAAGCGCAGGCTGGAGCTAAATAATAGGAAAATAATTACCCAGCGTAACCAAATTGAAAAATTTGCAGAACAGTTAGAGGTTTCCAACGAAGTAAAGATCAATTTTTTTACTACCCTGTCTCATGAATTTAAAACTCCGCTTACATTAATTACGAGTGCTATAGAAAGCTTAGGTCAAAACCCTAACAAACAGCTTAGGGATTTTGCTTATGAAACCAGCCTTATTAGCAAAAACTCGGGTAGATTATTAAGGCTTATTAACGAGCTTTTGGATTTTAGAAAGTTAGAGAGTGGAAGTTTTAGGCTCAAACCTTTAAAGACCAATTTATATGAATTTATAGAAAATATCTACGAAGATTTTAAATCTGAAGCTTTAAAGAAATCTATCGATTTAAAGCTCGAATCCAATTCTAAGGAAGTGATGGTTTATATTGACAGGGATATGATGGATAAGGTGTTTTTTAATATGCTTTCAAATGCTTTTAAATTCACCCCAAAAAACGGTCAAATTAATATTAGCATAGAAGAAACTGGGGAAGATAGAGTAGAGATTCGTTTTAAAGATTCAGGAATAGGAATCCCAAAAGAAGATTTTCAGAAAATATTTGATCCTTTTAGGCAGGCGGGGAATAATGTTAAACCCAGCTCGGGATTGGGATTGTATATTACCAGACAGTTTGTAGAGCTTCATAAAGGCAAGATTTCGGTTTCCTCCCACCAGGGAACAGAGTTTAAAATAGAATTGCTGAAGGGTAAAGATCACCTGGCAGCATACGAATTTGTTGAGGACACTTTAGAAATTGAGAAAGAAGTAACTGCAAAGGAACTGGAAAACAACTACATTCCCGAAGAGCTTTCTCAGTCTATAGATGAGAATGCTGAGACAATTTTAATTATTGAAGATAATACAGATCTTTCTTATCTTCTGAAGAAAAAATTACTGGTAGATTACAAAGTAGAACTCTCTGATGGTACCGATGCTCTAGAAAAGGCTCTTCAAATTATTCCAGATGTAATTATTTGTGATCTTAATCTTCCTGAAAAAAGCGGATTTGAAATCTGTAAAGAACTTAAAAGCGATCTACGTACCTCTCATATTCCAACCTTAATTCTTACTGCGTTAAGCGATGAAGATTCTCGTTTAAAAGCTTTAAAAGCTGGTGCCGACTCCTATATTACCAAACCTTTTAATTTTGAAATTCTAAAAGAGTCTTTAAGATCAGCCTTATTTAATAGGGAGAAATTACGCTATTATTATACCAACAAGATAGACCAGGTTAAAGACAATAAATTTGAAGATTCAGAACAGGTTTTCTTAAAGGAACTTAATTCTCTTATCGAAAAGAATTTAAAGCAAACCGGTTTTAATGTAGAAGACCTGGCGCATCAACTGGGGATTTCCCGAGTGCAGCTTTACCGAAAGGTCAAAGCTATTATGGGTATAAGTATAAGTGATTATATCAATGCTCAAAGACTTAGTAAAGCTAAAAGCCTGTTGCAGGAAACCAATTTAAATATTTCTGAAATTGCTTATGAAGTTGGTTACGCTTCTCCTGGCTATTTTTCTACATCTTTTAAGAATAAATATGGTACTACCCCAAAACAGTTTCGAAGTTAGTTCCCTTCCACTAAAACGATTTCGAATATCCCTTTTGTTTAGGTAACATAATTCAACTTTTTGTATCAAAATTAAAACTATAACGGTTTCGTAAATTCAGTAAATAATCTTCAAAGCACTGTATAACAGGTGATTTTAGATTTATTTTGTTTTAATTAACAATTTTATAATCATTTTAAGAATTCCTAAAATACGGTAGGGAATTTTAAACATAGCTTAGTTTCACACTTAAGAAATTACGATATGAGTAAAATTTTTGCCTGGTCAATTAGTGCTGCCTTAGCAGGTTTTCTTTTCGGATTTGACACCGTTGTTATTTCCGGAGCCGATAAACAGCTACAGGAACTATGGGGAACCTCAGATGCTTTTCACGGGTCTATTGTTATGGCAATGGCGCTTTGGGGAACCGTAGTAGGTGCCATTTTTGGAGGAATCCCCACCAATAAGTTTGGTAGAAAGAACACCCTGTTAGTAATAGGTATACTTTACCTTGTTTCGGCCCTGGGTTCAGCCTTTGCCAACGATCCCATTACTTTTGCGGTTTTTCGCTTTTTAGGAGGATTAGGAGTGGGGGCATCAACTATTGCTGGTCCTACTTATGTTTCAGAAATTGCCCCGCCGAAAGATAGAGGTAGGTTAGTATCGCTGTATCAATTTAATATCGTTTTAGGGATTTTAATTGCTTATCTCTCTAACTATTTACTTCGCGATACCGGAGCGCAACCCTGGCGTTGGATGGTTGGGGTAGAAGCTATTCCGGCTTTTATTTATATCATTTTTGTAGTGTTTATTCCTAAAAGTCCGCGTTGGCTTATCTCTAAATCAAGAACCGAAGAAGCGACAAAAATACTCGAAGACATCAATCCCGAAGCCGATCTCGAAAAAAGAATGCTGGAGATTAAAAAGCAATCTGAAAACCAAATTACGGGAGAGAATATTTTTATGAAGAAATATCGTTTCCCTTTAATTCTGGCTTTTTTAGTAGCATTTTTTAATCAGCTTTCGGGTATAAACGCATTTCTGTATTACGCTCCACGAATTTTTGAATCAGCAGGATTAGAAGCAAATACAGCTCTATTGAGTAGTATTGGAATCGGCGTGGTTAATCTACTTTTTACGCTTCTGGGAGTTTTCCTAATAGATAGGGTAGGAAGAAAAAAACTTATGTTCGTGGGTTCTATAGGGTATATCATTTCCTTATCTCTGGTTGCCGCAGCTTTCTTTTTGAATTGGGGCGGACTCTGGGTTCCTATATTCCTTTTCTTGTTTATTGCGGCTCACGCCATTGGCCAGGGCGCGGTAATTTGGGTTTTTATCTCTGAAATATTCCCTAATCATTTAAGAGCATCGGGACAGGCATTTGGATCTTCAACACACTGGGTGCTGGCGGCAATCGTGCCCTCTTTAGTACCGGTACTTTTTACCACAATTGGTCCTGGTTATGTATTTGCCTTTTTTGCTTTTATGATGGTGCTACAACTAATCTTCGTGATCTTTATGATGCCTGAAACTAAAGGTAAAACCCTGGAAGAACTGGGTGAAGAATTATCACCGGGTACTAACAATCAAGCTTTTCAACAATAAAATTATCAGTTATGAAAAATAAATTTATATTTCTTTCTTCCTGTCTTCTTAGCGCGATGCTGCTATTTTCCTGTAAGGACAACAAAAAAAAGTCTAATGAGGAAACTTCGGAAGTTACGGCTCAAAGTGATACCGATTTCCGACCAAACTTTCACTTTACTCCTGAAGAGAATTGGATGAACGATCCTAACGGAATGTTCTATTTAAATGGAACCTATCATTTATTCTTCCAGCATTATCCTGAAGGAAATACCTGGGGTCCTATGCACTGGGGTCACGCTACTAGTAAGGATATGATTAATTGGGAAGAGCAGCCTATAGCACTTGAACCTGATGAAAAAGGTTATATTTTTTCAGGAAGCGCAGTTGTAGATACAAAAAACACCTCTGGTTTAGGAGATGGTGAAACATCACCGGTAATTGCGATGTTTACCTATCACGATCCGAAAGGAGAAGAAGCAGGACGTGAAGATTACCAAACTCAAGCTATTGCATATAGTCTGGATGAAGGAAAAACCTTTACTAAATATGAAGGAAATCCTGTTATCAAAAATCCTGGAATTCGTGATTTTAGAGATCCAAAAATAACACGTGATGAGGTTCACGATCAATGGATTATGGTGCTTTCTGCCGATGATAAAACCATGTTTTATACTTCTCAAAATTTAAAGAATTGGGAGTTAGCTTCTGAATTCGGCCGTGGGATTGGTGCCCACGGTGGAGTTTGGGAATGTCCAGACTTTATACAAATGAACGTGGAAGGAACAGATGAGAAAAAATGGGTCCTGATTCAAAGTTTAAATCCCGGCGGATTCAATGGAGGTTCAGGTACACAATACTTTGTAGGTGATTTTGACGGAAAAAATTTCACTTTAGACGAGTCTATGAAAGGAGTAGGAGAAGATCATTCTTACTGGCTGGATTTCGGAAAAGATAATTATGCCGGAGTAACCTGGGCCAATATTCCTGAAGAAGATGGAGGGCATTTATTTATGGGCTGGATGTCTAACTGGCAATATGCAAACGAAGTCCCCACAGAAACCTGGAGAAGTGCTATGACGATTGCCCGGGAACTAAAACTTACCAAGACGGAAGATACTTATCGTGTAATTTCTTCACCTGTTGCTGAACTTCAAAAATATAAGGGCGAAGCCTTTACCAAAAATAGCATTACTGTTGAAGCAGAAACGAAAATTGCAGCTTCCCAGGAGATCAATCTTTCTAATTCTGTTATTTCATTTGAAATAGAAAATTTAAAAGAACAGGAATATCATTTTAGTTTTTCTAGCGAGGGAGATGATATTTTAAAATTTGGCTACAATCATAATAAAAAAGAATTTTATATAGACCGCAGTCAGTCTGGTCTTACCGATTTTAATGAGAATTTTGGCGATAAAATTTCAACGGCTCCAAGACTTTCAGAAGCTTCAAATCTAAAGGTAGAAGCTATTCTGGATAATATGTCTATAGAACTTTTCTTTGATAACGGGAAAACGGTAATGACAGAAATCTTTTTTCCGAAGCAAGCCTTTAAAAATTTTAGTGCTAATGGAGATAAAATTTTTGAAATTAGAAACATAAGAATTCACGAAATTAAGACCAATAATAATGAATAAACCAACAGCTATATGTTTCGGCGAAATATTATACGATGTTTTTCCGAAGAGTGAAAGAATTGGAGGTGCACCGCTTAATGTAGCTTCAAGGCTTTCGGGATTAGGAATTTCAACCGAAATGATTAGCAAAGTAGGGGACGATGAAAAAGGAGAGAAGCTAATCTCTTATCTCAAATCTAAAAATATTAAAACCGAAACTATAGCTAAAGATCCTGACCATTCTACCGGGGTGGTAAAAGTAACTTTATCTGCGGGTGGTTCTGCTACTTATGAGATCTCACACCCGGTGGCCTGGGATAAGATTGAAATTTCAGAAGCGATGAAAACTACCGTAAAGAAAGCCGATGCTTTTATATTCGGAAGTCTGGTTTGCCGTGATGAGGTAAGTCGAAATACGTTATTTCAATTATTACCCGAAGCAAAATACCGTGTATTTGATATAAATTTACGTCCGCCGTTTTATGAAAAGGAAGTATTGGTGAAACTTATGAACCAGGCAGATTTTATAAAATTCAATGACGACGAATTATTTGAAATTGCCGAAATGATTGGCTCACCCTATAATTCTATAGAGCAAAATCTGCAATATCTTTCCGAAGAAACAAATACACCAACTATTTGTGTTACTAAAGGGCGCCATGGTGCGTTGTTGTTGAAAGAAGGAAAACGCTATTACAATAGTGGATTTAAAGTAAAAGTAAAAGATACTGTTGGCGCGGGAGATTCTTTCTTGGCCAGTTTAATTGCCGGCTTGTTAAAAGAAGAAGACCCGCAAAGTACACTCGATTTTGCTTGTGCCATGGGAGCTTTGGTGGCAGGAGAAGAAGGTGCAAATCCTGAAATAAAAATTGATAAAATCAATAAATTTATGAAAGGTAAATAAGAGAAAAAATGTGACAGAGATTAAGTGAAAAGCAGCTCTAGCGACTCAAAATACTATCATAACTTACTTACAAAGATCCCGAGTAGTTTTATAAATCTTTAAGTTGAGCGCGATTTATTTGTCGCCCAAAAACAAAACCCCGTAAATCCTGAGATCTACGGGGTTTTTTATACTATTTGTTACATGAAATAGGGAGTTGGAAATACTCCCAGGATCTACGATTTATTGTTATTGAAGATTTATGCTCAACCTGGCAAATAGAAACCTTCCTGAAAAACCAAACTGCTGTGCGCTTCGAGACCAATCGAACCTTCCGCTACTACGGTTGTCAAAAGCAGGATCTGCGGCTTCAGGATAAATATCAAAAATGTTATTTGATCCAATTGTTAGGGTTAAGGCATCAGTTGCTTTAAATCCTACTGAAAGATCGGTGATCACTTTACCATCAAAAACCTGTTGACGGGTCGGGTCTGAAACTGCTTCAGTCACTTTTCCGAAGTAAACATTTCTAAGGAAAATATTGAATTTTCCGGCGATAAGACTATTGCTTAAATTAAGTTTTGTTCTTGGCACCGCTTCTTCTAAATAAACACGGCTATCTTCTGGAAAATACGTGTCTACTAAACCGGCCCGCTCCAATTCTGGAGAAGCCTGGATATCTCCAACTTGTTGTGTTTTAGAAAACGTAGCGGCAAGATCTGATTTTAAACGAAGATTTTCACCAAAAACAGCATTATGGGTAATTACCGCATCTATCCCTTTTGATTCGGTATCTATAGCGTTTGCAAAAAATGCAGCTGCTGTTGCATTAGCCTGTGATAACAACTGGTCTAATTCTGTACCTGTACCGGGTCCTCTAAACTGGCCAGTGTAAACAACCCTATCATCAATAGCTACAAAATAACCATCTACGGTAAAAGAGAGATTTGCATCAGGTATCTTTGCGGTAAGCCCAACACTCACACTGCGTGAAGTTTCTTCTTTTAATTCTGGGATGCCCAGCAATTGCGCTGCACGGCTATCGTTAGAGAATGTTCCCACTTCTACCGGAACACCTTCATCGTTAAAAATGGTAGAGGTAGAATTAAAATTAAGTTGGTGTAGAGAAGGAGCTCTAAAACCGGTGTTAGCCGCCGCTCTAATATTTACATTCTTACTAAGCTTGTAGCGGGAAGCCAGCTTAAAATTTAAAGTAGAACCAAAATCTGAATAGTTCTCAAATCTAGAAGCAAAGGTTAGCAAAAACTTATCGGTAAAATCGGCTTCTATATCAAAATAACCGGCCACACTACTGCGTTCCCGGGAAATTTCGTTTTGCGGACTAAATCCTGGAAAAACCTGGGAACCTCCTGCCCTTGAATTTCCGAAGAAATCTTGTGCTGGAATTTGATCGGCACTAGTAATCACCTCGCCGTTTTCGGTATATTGTTCGTAGGAAGCTCTTTCACCTGCTGTAATTTCATATTTTTCCCAACGATGTTCTGCGCCAAAAGCTATGTTAAGTCCTTCAAATATATCTTCATAAAATTGAGAAACATCAAGGTTGGTGGTATTCTGGGCAAATGAAAATCCGCCGGCATCAAAATTGGTTGCAGATGCACCTTCTAAAGAAGCATTGGAGGTATTTGAAATTAAATAGTCAAATCCGTTTTTTCCGAAAGTATTACTGAAATCAACATTCCAGTCGCCTACCATTCCCTTAATACCAACCGCTAGGGATTGATCTTTAATTTTTGAATTTATACGTGGAAGAAATCCATCGATATAAATAGGAGTATAGGTTCGGCTTTGATTAGGTAACCGGTAAAATCCTGCAGATTCTCCTCTTCTTGAGCTAATTCCCGCAAAAGAATATAGTTCGGTTCCATTTTCATCTAACGGAAGCGAAAGATTGGCGAAAAAACGTCCGCCGCGAAGGGCAGATTGTCCTACTCGCATATTATAGTCACTACGTTGCTGGCCACGTGCATCCAATTCAGCTTCGGTTACATCCATACCAAGTAAATCCTGTAAGGTAGACCTGTCTTCTGCTGCAGCGATCTGATTTTGAAAATCAGAATCAAAGTAAGAAACCTGCTGTGCAAATTGCTGAATTTGGCTATTGCTTAAATTAGAAATATCTGCACCATTATTTGACCCTACGCGTTCTATGGCGTTATAGGCATTAAAGATAGAACCTTCCCATTCTCCCATACGGTTATAAGGTTCGCGATAATCAAAATCTCCAGAAAAGTTTATAAAACCACCATTCTCACCAAGCGCTATTCCATAACTTGCGGCCACATTCACTGTTTCACCGTCTATTCCGCCAGTTTGTTTGTTTGCGTTTTTAGAGAAATTTGCTCCAGAAGTTATATTAAGGTTTAATTTTCCAACTTCTTCATTCAACACAATATTGATCACTCCTGCAATCGCATCAGATCCATATTGGGCGGCAGCACCGTCTCTTAAAACTTCAATTCGTTGAATAGCCGCAGCGGGAATTGCATTTAGATCGGTTCCTACACTTCCACGTCCAAAAGATCCATTTACATTAATTAAAGAGGAATTATGCCTTCTTTTGCCATTAATAAGCACTAAAACCTGGTCTGGCCCAAGACCTCTTAAAGAAGCAGGGTCAATATGGTCAGTACCATCAGCAATAGTTTGTGTATTGGAAGAAAATGAAGGTGCTACATAATTAAGCATTTGGTTAAGGTTAACCTGAGGCACCGCAGTTTGTATTTCCTGAATATCCAGCACATCTACCGGGACAGCAGATTCTGTTACGGTTCGGCTTCGGCTTCTGGAACCTACTAAAACCACTTCTCCCAACGCGGTACCGGCCACCATTTGAACATCTATGGTAGTTTGGTCAATTTTTACTTCCCGGGCATCAAAACCTACAAAAGTAAAAACCAAAGTTTGCCCAAGGGAAGCATCAATGGAATACTTTCCATCAAAATCGGTAACGGTTCCCTGGTTAGTTCCTTTAATCGCAACCGATACGCCTGGTAAAGGCTGGGATTGCTCGTCTACTACTGTTCCGCTAATTTCTTGCTCTTGTGAAAAAGCAAGTGTTCCTAGAAATAGAAAACAGATTAAGAAGTAATTTTTCAGCATAATTCAATATTTTAGTTAATAAAGGTATGTAATTAGCCTTAAAAACTGATTAACAATGAATTACAATTCGTTATTTTAACAATTTCAATCGTTTTCGTTTAATATCCTTTAGCAGAATCATCTCCTCTTTTATCAGCACCACCTTCTAAACGTCCGTCAGGCAAAACTTTTATGGCGTCTACTTTTCCAATTATCCTGGGTTCTCCTTCATTTATATGATATCCCTTTTGTTCTAAGGAATCCAGAATATGCGCTTCAAAACCTTTTGGTTCAAAAAGAATTTCATCGGGTAACCATTGGTGGTGAAAACGAGGAGCATCTACCGCTTCCTGCATACTCATCCCAAATTCCTGTACATTGAGAATAGTTTGCAAAACAGAAGTAATAATGGTAGAACCACCGGGCGATCCCAGTGTTATCCATAATTCACCATTTTTCTCCACGATGGTAGGAGTCATAGAACTTAACATTTTCTTTCCTGGCGCTATAGAATTCGCTTCTGCACCAATAAGCCCAAACATATTAGGCACTCCTGGTTTAGAGCTAAAATCGTTCATTTCATTATTCAGAAAAAAACCAAGTTCTTCAACATACATTTTAGAACCATAAGCTCCATTTAAAGTGGTGGTTACCGCGATGGCATTTCCAAATTGGTCTACTATGGAATAATGCGTGGTTTCATCACTTTCATAACCGGGAAGTTCGCCATAACTTATACTGGAAGAGGGAGTGGCCTGATCAAAACTAAAATTATCCATTCGGGCAGAAAGGTAAGCGTCACTTAGCAAAGTGTCTACGGGAATATCTACAAAATCTGGATCTCCCAGGTAAAAGCTTCTATCGGCATAAGCTCTTCGCTCAGCTTCGGTTAAAACCTGTATGCTTTTTAGCGAATTATGGCCAAATTCATCTAAAGGATAAGGCCCCAGCATCTTTAAAATTTGCCCCAATACAATTCCACCACTTGATGGCGGCGGCATAGAAATAATGGTAAGTTCCTTATAATTTACTTCTATAGGATCACGCCAATGAGTTTGATATTCCTTTAGATCTTCCATACTCATAATACCACCTCTTTCCTGAATATATGCTATCATTTTCTTTCCGGTTTCTCCTCCGTAAAATTCTTCTTTTCCATTTTGCACAATACGCTCTAAGGTCTTTGCCAGCTGAAGATTTTTAATGGTATCACCGGCCTGATATGGTTTTGCAAATATGATGGTATCTTTATTCTCCTTTAAAAACTGCTCCCTGTAATTTGCCAGGGTATTTTTTTGATTTTCGGTAACTACAAAACCTCTTTTAGCTAAAGCAATAACCGGCTTTAAAATTTCTTCTATCGGCATGGAACCAAATTTTTCATGAGTGGCAAAAATACCGGCCACGGTGCCGGGAACGCCAACTGCAAGAGAGCCATACATACTTTTTTCTGGTATCACATTCCCTTCTTCATCCTGATACATGGTTTTAGTTGCCAGTAGCGGCGCTTTCTCCCGGTAATCTAACGAACCGGTTTCACCATCTGCCTTTCGATAAACCATAAAGCCACCGCCTCCTAAATTTCCCGCAAAAGGATAGGAAACCGCTAAAGCCATTTCGGTAGCCACCATAGCATCAAATGCATTACCACCTTGTTGCAAAATAGAAAGCCCTATAGAAGAAGCTTCTTCACGGGCAGAAACCACCATGGCGCTATCGGCCGTAGGCCCCAGGTTGGTATTTGTATTATTTATTGGTTTTTCAGAATTCTTACAAGAAAATATAAGAAGGGAAAGAAAGATTAGAAAGTATGCTTTCATGAAAATTATTTATAAAGGCCTTGATTGAATTTAATAAGACTAATGACTTTTATTTCTGAACCAGGTTTTAGAGCGAATTGGTATTTAAGAAATAATATTTCCATATCTAAAATAGAATCCAAAACTACTATCTTTCGTGAAAGATAGTTTAAAAATTTACGTCAAATATCAGAAAAAGAAAAGATGAAAGTAAAAATATGGTCAGATGTAAGGTGTCCGTTTTGTTATATAGGCAAGAAAAAATTTGAAATTGCCCTGGCAGATTTTTCAGGAAAAGATGAAGTGGAAATAGAATGGAAAAGTTATCAGCTGGATCCTACATTAAAAACAGATCCCAATTTAAATACGCTGGAATATTTTATGAAGGTGAAAAATATAAGCGAAAGCCAGGCGCGCGAAATGTTTAAAGGTGCAACGCAAATGGCAGAAGAAGTAGGCCTGGATTTTAACCTGGAAGGTTCTGTATTGGCAAACTCTTTTTTGGCACATAGACTTATTCAGTTGGCAAAGTCAAAAGGGATGGATAATGAGGCTGAAGAAGCTTTATTTAAAGCTCATTTTACAGAAGGTAAAAATATAGATGACCCCAAAGTAATAGAAGAAATCGCAACTTCAATTGGATTAAATTCTAATGAAGTGAAAGATATGCTGGCCTCTGATGCCTTTAGTTATGAGGTGAAACAAGACGAAATGGAAGCACGAAATATAGGAGTAAGAGGAGTTCCCTTTTTTGTTGTTGATGATAAATATGCTATTTCGGGAGCTCAGCCTTCAGAAGTTTTTTTACAAACTCTGCAAAAGGCCTGGGAAGAACTTGAAACTAATTAAAACAAGCCGGAAAAGAAGTTTTAGTTGAATCGCATCACCCGAAACAATAGCTCTAAAGAAAAAAGGACCTCAAATACTATTTAAGGTCCTTTTTTTATAAACGGGCTGATTTTTTCAGAACTCTCCAAACTTTAAGATTAAAAAAACTTTTCTGGATACCAATAGCTTGGGTGACTAAGAGTTTTTCCTAACCTCTTTTAACAGCTTTTTTATATCCCGGTTATTCCCGTATAAAACCATAATATCTCCATAATGTAATTTAGTATTTCTTGTAGCTACACCCTGAACATCAGATACCTGTTTAGCGGCTCCTATTTCATTTCTACCTTTCATATATTTAATGGTAGTAAGCACAATAACATTATAATCTTCCTTTAAACCAATTTCCTCTAATGTTTTACCATCAAATTTTTTGGGGATTTCACTTTCTACAATGCTGTAATCTCCAGTAACTTCAAATGAGTCAACTACGCCCTCCAGGTTAAGCTTTTTAGCCCAACGTTCTGCAGTTTCCTCTTCAGGATGAATTATTTCTTCCACACCCATTGCTTCTAAAACTGTTTCCTGTAAAGGAGCCACGGCCCGGCTAATCAATCTCTTAACTTTAAGTTGTTTCATTAATGCGGTTGTCATGATATTAGCACCTTTATCTTCCCCAATACCAACAATTACTATATCAGTATCTTCCAGTGGTAAGTTAGTTACCGCGTTAATATCGGTAGCATCAAGACTTATAGCGTGGGTAATTTTTTCTTTTATGGCTTCTACTTTATCCAGGTTACTATCTACGCCAATCACCTCGTTTCCCATGGAAGTTAATTTCTCAGCCAGGGAAGCGCCAAAATTGCCTAAACCTATAATAATATATTTCATGTAGTTTGCTTTAGTTGATTAATATCTCCTCTGAAGGATAACGATAGTTAAGGTATTTAATATTGCGCAATATGGCTATAAGTAAGGTAAGCATGCTAACCCGCCCTATAAACATGGTAGCGATTATTACCAGTTTAGAACTTGAACTCAAACCGGCAGTGATTCCCATACTTAAACCTACCGTACTATATGCTGAAAAAGCTTCAAAAGTAATAGGTATAATCGCTTGATCTGGTTCAAAAAATGATATAAGCGATAAAGAAATTCCAATTACTAAAAGAGATAGAGAAATAATAGCAAAAGCCCTTCTTATAGAGATATTAGACACCTCTCTTTTGTATACCTCTATTCTATCTTTTCCTTTAGCAAGACTGAAAAAATTTAGAGTAGCCAGTGCAAATGTACTTGTTTTTATTCCCCCTCCTGTGGAAGCTGGAGAGGCTCCAATCCACATTAAAAGAAAAATCAGCATCAAAGTAGAAAAATTTAAAGCTGAGGTGTCAATAGAATTGAAACCTGCCGTTCTTGGAGTTGCAGCGCCAAAAAATGCCGTAACAATTTTACCAAATTCACTATGCGCGCTTAGTGTATTATTGTATTCAAACATATAGAAAAATCCCGTGCCTACCACTAACAGAATAATGGTAGTAAATAGAACGATTCTCGAGTTAAGATTTAAAACCCAGGGGATATATGTAACCTCTTTAGGATCCTTAAACTTCTTTAATTTTTGTATGAAATAATACCTCAAATATTTATAAAGGTTTAATAGAATAGGAAATCCAATACCACCCAAAATAAATAAAGAGGCAATAATTAGCTGTAATGTATAATTAAATTGAAATCCAGGTTCATATAAACTATTTTCCAGGGTAGAGAAACCTGCATTACAGAAACCCGAAATACTATGAAAAATAGAAAAGAAAATACGCTCAGATACTGAGTTTATTAAAGCTTTATCTAGATTGAGGTAAATAAAAAAGGCTCCTACTGCTTCAATACTAAAGGTTAAAAGCAATATTTTTTTTAAGACTACGAAAACTTCGCCTATTTTCTCTGAATTGCTGATGTCCTTTAACATAAGCTGATTGGCATAAGAGGTATTACCCCTAAAGAAATAGCTAAAATAACTGGCAAAGGTCATAATCCCGAGACCTCCTAACTGAATTAAGATCATAATCACCGTTTGTCCAAAGGTGGTAAAGTAACTTCCGGTATCAACTACAATCAATCCTGTAACACAAACAGCACTGGTAGCAGTGAAGAGGGCATCTATTAAACCTATACCGGAATATGTAGCTTTGGGAAGCAGCAATAACAAAGTGCCTAGAAAAATTATTAAAAGAAAACTGGCAACAAATAATTGAGCCGGATTCAAATATTCTTTCTTAAAGTTTACTTTAAAAGAAGAAACCTCGCGTATAAAAAAGAGGCAGAGTACAAGGTAAATCCACCCCATGTGATTAAAAACCTGTAGAAAACTAAAATTTTCTATTACAAAATCTATTTTCATAAGAATGAGTAACCCAAAGATAATACTGAGTACCCAGTCGAAAAAAAGTACTTTTTTGGGGATAGTCTTTTTGGGGATTAGACTTCTAAATAACACAATTAAAAAACCAGCGCTTATAACTACATAATAAAGGTTCTTTAAAAAAAGTTTTTCGCCTTCCAGGTGGGTAAAGCCCAAATCGAAAATGAGAAGGATAATTCCAAATATGCTAAAAATCCCTGAGACTTTATTCAGGTTATATTCCTGGTATATTTTTGGTAAAATATTCTTGAAAAATGACGACATCCTTACCTTCATTATATAGTTCCCTGACGGGAACAGTAGTCAAATAATATCACTAAAATTACCACCAATATTCCAATTATAATTGCTGGCCATTTAAGATGGGAATAGGATTGGTTATTTTCGGTTTCGGATTTTTTCTGAGGTTTTGCCACAGTACTTTTATTAAGTTGTACTGCAAAGTTAGGTTTAAGGGTATAAGCAGAATATAAAATATGCGCCAAGGGTATAAAGATTTTATAAAGATTAAACAAAACGATAACCTACGCCACTTTCTGTAATTAAGTGTTTAGGGTTATTAGGATTCTTTTCAAGTTTTTTTCGAAGTTGTGCTACGAAAACCCTGAGATATTGGGTTTCGTTTTGAGAACCCAGGCCCCAAACTTCTTTTAGTAAGAATTGATGGGTTAATACTCTACCCTGATTTTTTGCTAAAAGGGCGATTAAATTATATTCGGTAGCAGTTAATTTTATAATATTCTCATCTCTTTTTACTATTCTTGAGCTTAGATCTATTTCCAAATCGCCTGTAATCAAATTTGGTTGGGAATCGGTATTCAAACTAATTCTCAGGGAAGCTCTAATCCTGGCTAAAAGCTCACCGGTTCTGAAGGGCTTGGTAAGATAATCTGATGCTCCATTGTCAAGGGCTTTAATGATATCTGCCTCGTCATCCTGTACAGAAAGTATGATGATAGACTTATCATACCATTCTCTAAGGTCTTTTAAAACCAGGTGTCCGCTTTTGTCGGGGAGACCCAGGTCTAAAATAACAAGATCGGGAGTGTGATTTGCCACCAGATGAACACCTTCTTTACCTGTTTCGGCTAAAACCACTTTATAATCGTTGCTTTCCAGGGTGATTTTGAGCAATTTTCTAATTTGCGGCTCATCATCTATAATAAGAATTTCTGCATTATTCATTTTGATAATGTTTTGGGTCGGTCATTTTTGCAGGAATTGTAATAGTGAATTCTGCACCACCTTCTATTTTATTTCGTAATTCAATTTTGCCATTATGGGCCTGGGCAAATCCCTGGGCAATAGAAAGGCCAAGGCCCGTTCCTCCAGTAACCGATTTTGGTAATCGATAAAATTTTTCAAAAACGCGTTCTATATTTTCATCTGGAAATCCCTTCCCATTGTCTGAAATCTGAATAATACAAGCTTCATGTGTTGCCTTCGCATCAATTTCAATCGTGGAACCTTCAGGGGTATATTGAATTGCATTATGAATAATATTATGCAATATCTGTTCAATTAAAGTTCCATCAAACTGAAAAAGAGGGAGGTCTTTGGAATGATATATTATTCTATGCTTATTATCTCCTATTTGGTTGTGCTCAATCACATTATAAATGATCTCATTTATATCATACCAATTAAGTTGTAAGGTAATAGCTCCACTTTCTAAACGACTCATATTAAGGAGGTTTTTTACCTGTCCGTTTAGTCTATTTCCGGCAATTTCAATTTCGTTGTAAAGATCAGTGGTGTTTTCGGCAGAAAGCTTTTGAGTATTTTCCTTTAGCGTGTCTACAGAGCCAATTATGGCTGCAATGGGTGTTTTTAATTCGTGCGAGAGCGAATTAAACAGCGTATTATATAAATGAATAGTTTTTTCTTTTTCCTTTCTTTTCCTGGCCTGGGCTTCGGCCTTCCTAATTTTCGTGGTAAATACCGCATTCATAACAGCGATCACAAAATACATTAAAAACAGAAGAGCATCTTCCGGGGTGTTTATTTTAAAAGTTAATTGGGGTTGAATAAATAAAAAATTCCAAATTAGAGCACTCAACACAGCCACGATCACTACTGGGAGGATCTTAAAAAACATGGCTAGAATAGAAACCATTAAAAGTAAAACTAATGCAACTACGTGATAACCAATAAAGTCAATAAAGAGATAAAAAATAAAAGAGATCAAAAGAACAGAGCCTATTCCAATAAGAAATTGAAGGCTCCTATTTTCATTTATATTTTTAAACGCTTCCAATTATTCAGGGTTTATAATTCAAATATACAATGAGAATATCACTAAAGATCTTAGATTATATATTTTTGATTTCAGTTTCCTGAAACAAGAAATCAGATGAGTGTTGAATTGTTCATCGGCATTTTTATCTATAACAACTCTTTCTATCTATATTTGCTAAAAGAAGCCTTTTGAGATGGATGCCCATAGTATTTCGGTAGAAGAAAAGTTGCAAGAGCGAATTAAAGAACTTTCCTGTCTTTATCAGGTTTCATCTGCAATAAGAGAGTTTGAAGGTTCCTATGAAGCTACTTTGAAATCTATTGTACAAATTCTTAAGAATGCCTGGCGTTTTCCAGAGCTTGCAACTGTAGAGATACAATGTGAATCGTATCATTTAAGCTCTAACCCAATTCCGAAAGAAGGTTATTCTCAGAAAAGTATAATTAAAATTTCTGAAAGTGAAGTAGGCTTCATTAAAGTGCATTATCCGGCATCAGATTTATCTAAAGCGCATTTTCTAGTAGAGGAACAAAGAGTTCTTGATAAAATAGCCGATGAAATAGCCCTTTTTTTTGAACGTCAAAATATTAAAATTCAGGAAGAACATCTCAAACTAATTGCCGCAAGAAATGACCGGCTAGCCATTTTAGGAGAAATTACCGCGGGAATAGCTCACGAGCTAAATACACCGCTTGGTAACATTTTAGGTTTTGCCGAATTTATAGAAGAAAAGACTTCTGAAAAACAAACAAAGCGAGATGCGCAAAAGATACTTAATTCAGCGATTTATTCCAGAGAGGTAGTAAAAAAACTTATGTTTTTCTCCTGCGATATGCCGCAAGACATAAAAAAAATTGAGGTTAAGCCGGTAATTACCCAGGCACTTTCGCTTTTAAAACCCAATTTTAAGAAAGCGAATATTCGTTTTAAATTTAATATTCAGGATCCTGCTTTAAAAGCTCAGGTAGACCCTATACAATTAACCCAGGTCTTTTTTAATTTAGTAATTAATGCGATTTATTATTCACCCGAAAATTCGCAAATTATTATCTCAGTTTATAGTGACCAAAATCATTATACTATTGAAATTGCCGATGAAGGAAAAGGAATTGATCCCGAAGTAAAAGATAAAATTTTTGAACCTTTCTATACTACTAAACCGCTTGGAGAAGGCTCCGGGCTTGGTTTAAGTGTGGTTCATGGTATTGTTAAAAGTCATAAAGGAGAAATTAGCATTGCTCAAAACATTCCGAAAGGGACTATCTTTAAAATTAAATTACCATTAAACTTCTAAGATGTCTATACGCAAAGAAAACTTACTAATCGTAGACGATGATTACGATATGCTGGAAGTATTGGATCGTCACCTAAAACAGGAAAATTACCATACTTACAAGGCAGGTTCGGTGATGGAAGCTATAGATATTTTAAAGCACAGCAGCATCGATTTACTGATTACCGATCTACAAATGCCTGGAATGAATGGAATGGAATTGGTAAAATATGTAGACGATCATTATCCTGAAATTCCAAAACTTGTAATTACCGGTTATCCTTCTATAGATAATGCACTTACAGCAATAAAGTCTGGCGCATTGGATTATTTGCCAAAACCATTTACCAAAACCGAGTTACTTACTTCAGTTAAAAAATCTCTAGTAAACCGTACATCAGCGAAAAAAACCTCCTCTACAAACGAAATCAGAGCCAATTACGGCGGGATGGTTGGCTCTTCAGCAAAATTTGAAGAACTAGTAGATATTATAGAGAGAGTGAAAAATAACCGCGCTACAATTTTAATAAGAGGGGAGAGCGGTACCGGAAAAGAACTGGTGGCAAGAGCAATTCATTATAAAGGTTCTTTTGCCCAAAATCCTTTTATCGCGGTGAACTGTGGTGCTATTCCAGAGAATTTACTCGAATCAGAATTATTTGGCTCCACCAAAGGAGCTTATACAGGCGCTTCAGAAACCCGCGAAGGTTATTTCCAGGCGGCTAATGGCGGTACTATTTTTTTAGATGAAATAGGTACGGCCGCACTGGCGGTTCAGATTAGGTTGTTACGTGTTCTCCAGGAAAAAGAAGTGCGAAAACTGGGTGCCAGGAATTCAGAAAAAATCCAGGTTCGGGTAATTGCGGCTACAAACAGCGATTTACGCGAAATGATAGAAAAAGGAACTTTTAGGGAAGATCTTTATTATCGTTTAAATGTTGTAGATATTCTTACACCGCCTTTACGGGAACGAAAAGAAGATACTTTACCGCTTGCCAAAACTTTTCTGGAAAAATACCAGCGGGATTACGGCAAAACCGGTTTAAAGTTATCTGATAAAGCTGTGGAAATTTTAAAGCGTTATAATTGGCCCGGAAATATTAGGGAATTAGAAAATGTAATTCAACGGGCCATAATTATGTGTGAAGATGAAATTCTTCCGCAAGATTTACCTGCTTCAGTAAAATACCAGGTTCCGACTGTAGATGAAGAATTAGTTGCCTTGAAAGAGGTAGAAAAAAAGCATATTCTAAAAGTTCTTGCCGCGGTAGATCAGAATAAATCTAAAGCTGCAGAAATCCTTCAAATAGATCGTAAAACCTTACGCGAAAAGATTAAATAAGCTCCGGGTAATTATCTCCCATCCGGGTAATTTCTTTCCAATAGAGAAAATAGGAAGAATTCTATTTCTCTTTATTTTTCATTGATAATCAATCATTTAAAATTCTTCTGTTCATTTTTTAATTTTTTGGGCACAGCTTTAGCTTTAAGGTCTTCCAAAATACAGATTCTATGAATATAGTTGAAATGGAAAGACCATCGGTTATGGAAGAAAGCGAAAAGGAGCTACAGCAGGCAGGTAGTGAACTTTTTAAAACGCTTTGTTTTAATTGCGATTTAAGGCACCACTGCTCCTGGAAAGACAACCGAAAAATGTATTGTGAACATTTTCAATAAAATTTTAAAAGAATGATAGCTACAAAGTCAATGCCCAAACAAAGTATGTATGATACGGTTATTAAACAGTTTAATAAAACAGCCGGCATCATTGATCTAAATCCGAATATTAAGAAGATCCTTGAGATAACGAATAACGAGATAGTAGTACATTTTCCTGTAAAAATGGATAATGGAAAAGTAGAGATTTTTACCGGTTATCGGGTTCAGCATAATAATGCCCTTGGACCTTATAAAGGCGGATTACGTTACCACCCAACGGTAGATGTAGATGCTGCCAAAGCACTTGCCATGTGGATGACCTGGAAAACTTCGTTAGCCGGTTTACCTTATGGTGGCGCCAAAGGAGGAATCCAGATAGATCCCAGAAATTATTCTGATGCAGAACTGGAGCGAATTACCCGTAGGTTCACCTATGCTTTGGGCGAAAATATAGGTCCGGAACACGATATTCCTGCGCCCGATGTAAATACCAATGCGCAAACCATGGCCTGGATTGCAGATACTTATATGTCTACAATTTCTACTTCAGAACGTTCGCAAAATCAACACGTGGTAACCGGGAAACCGGTGGGCTCAGGAGGTTTGGAAGGCCGCGACCGCGCTACCGGTTTTGGGGTGTATTTAACCACCAAGGAACTTGTAAAATCTCGTGGAGAATCTCTAAAAGATAAAACTTTTATTGTACAGGGATTTGGAAATGTAGGCTATTGGGCTTCAAAGTTCTTGATTGAAGATGGTGCTAAAATGATTGCGGTACAGGATGCGCACGCCACGCTATATAATGAAGAAGGAATTTCAGTAGAAAAATTATTTGAACATTCAAGTCCACGAAAAGGTTCTATCCAGGGTTTTACTGAAGCAAACGAAATGAATCCAGCAGAATTCTTCGGTTTGGAATGCGATATTCTAATTCCTGCCGCTCTTGGTAACCAGATTACAGGCGATAATGCCTACGAAATAAAGGCTTCAATAGTTGCTGAAGGAGCTAACGGCCCTACAAACGAAGAAGGTGAAGCGATTCTTTTAGAAAAGGGAATCACCGTGATCCCGGATATTTTATGTAATTCTGGAGGAGTAATAGGGAGTTATTTTGAATGGCTGCAAAACAGGAATGGTGAATTATGGGAGCTTGATGAAGTGATGCAGAAATTAGAGAAAAAATTACTTCAGGTGTTTAAAAAAGTTGAAAAAGAAGTTGAAGAACGAAACACCGACTGGCGAACTGCCGCTTATATTCTGGCTATTTCCAGGATTGAGACTGCTTATAATCAGCGAGGTATTTTTCCTTAATTAATTATGATGAAAAAATGAAATATGATGTCATTATAATCGAAGAGGTAGAATATGAACTTTTAAAACGTATAGTTTCTATGGCGCAATATTATAAAGATAATAGTTATCGTGCCTCCATAGAAAAACTAAAGAACGATCTTGATTTTGCTAAAATTTTGAGTGAAAAAAATATGCCTGAAGATGTGGTGAGATTCAACTCTAAAGTTGAAATCGCTACTCCTTTTGGTGTAAATAGAACATACCAGATTGTTACTCCAGATCATAGCAATATCAAGGAAAATAAGATTTCTATACTTGCTCCTATGGGCCTGGCTTTATTTGGTTATGCGCAGGGAGATGAGGTAGAATGGGAATTCCCTACGGGCAAAAACCTTATTAATATTATAAAGGTTGAGCAAATGGCGAGGGAAGTAAAAGTGCAAAAATAAAGTAAGATGATGGAAAAATTTCAGGAACATCATAATGATGAGGAAATACAAATTTTAAGTATCCAATCTGAATCAGAAGACTGGGAGGAGCGTCTTATTAATATTAGTGAGGAAATTGATTTCTTCAGCAATATTTTAGGATCAGGCTTAAAGGAAACTGTAAGTGTAGCGATAAATAAAGAAGATGCTTCTTATTTAAAAAAGCAACTTGAGCTAATAAATAAAGCGAATGAGTTTCATTTAAGCACTTTCTTTGATTATAAAAATAAACTGGAAGGATTAAAGGAATGTGACGATGTACAGTGTGAAAACTTTTACTTAAAAGACCACCTGGTTTTTAAAACTACGCTTCGGAAGCATTTTAAAGATTTTCGACAGCTAAAAGTTTTAATCTTTAAATTCTTAAAAGTTAGTTTCAACTAGTTTTTAAATTAAACTGTGTTTGGTTGACTAATTTGGAGGCCGTCTAAAAAGTATTTAGATGGCCTTTTTTATTGATAAAAGTTTTTGTGAGAGAAGCGCTTCTTCTTTTGTAGATATTCTTAATGATAAAAAAGGAAGGAAGCCCCCTTCCTATGCTATACTGAATTTTCTTAAGTTGTGCGCCATAGCGATTAACCCTATTTCAGTAGTTACTTTCTCCATTCCCCGAAGCATAAATCGCTTGAAGCCCATGTTTTGCTTGATATTCCCAAAAACGGCTTCCACATCCCAGCACCGACGTTTACGATGTGCTATTCCCGCTTCACTTAATAGTAGGTTCCTAGCTTTTTCTTTGAGACGGATCAGGTTATGAT
>NZ_FVZF01000037.1 GCF_900168265.1 Salegentibacter salarius
TCCCACAAGAAAGATTCTCCCGAACAGATGGTTTCAGTAGTAGTTACCGTTGCTGGTTTTGGATTGTAAGAAACTGTTACCGTTGCCGTATCATCCGGAGTACAGGTACCCTGAGCAGAAACAGTATAAGTGTATACATTGTTCACTGCATCTGACCAGGTTCCTCCCTGATCAGGAGATCCCTTAAGTGCATTGAATAACTCAGTATTAGAAGGAATAGTTCCTTCACATAGGGTTAAAGTTCCGTTGATTCCGGCATTAGGAGCTTGCTGAATTGAAGCCGTAACTAAAAAACGCTCCTTACTTTCACAGTTTTCTACCGTTTGTGTCGCGAAATAATCTTCACCATCTATAAGATCATCATTACCTGCGAGTGGCGTGGTCGAATCCGATTCAGCATACCATTTGATATTGATGCCATTTGCATTAAAATCCTCAACTTTAGGGTTATTTGCTGAACAAAACGACTGGTTAGAATTACCAGACGGAGCGCTTACCTCTTCAAAATTATAAGTCTGCTCTGCAGTAGTAACATTGCCATTTCCATCATTAAATGTCCAGGTAATCACCTGCGATCCACCTGGAACAAATTGTAAATTATCATCAGTTGTACCAGTAACTATTTCCAAACAATTATCAGTAGTAGTTGGGGAGCTTAAGGCCCCATTACAATCTATGCTTACATCACCTAATTCTGGTTTAACCGGTGCAATGGTATCATCTACCAAAACATTTTGATTAATCTGAATGCTATTTCCATTACCATCATCAAAAATCCAGGTGATCTGATAGGAACCTTGTTCAGTGTAGGTAAGAGGATCATTAGTTTGTCCTATAATTGGAGCATCACTACAGTTATCACTTGTAGAAGGAGCAGAAACACTAACACTACATTGACCAGTTGCCTGAGGAATACTTATTCGCTCAGGATCTGTAGTATCATCAAATTTATAGATTTGTTCTGCAGTGGTAATATTTCCTTTCGTGTCTTTAAAAGTCCAGGTGATTATTTGAGACTCTCCATCTGAAAAAGAAAGTTGATCAGTAGTAGATCCCTGAATAGTGCCATCACAATTATCAGTTGTAGTAGGGGTAGTGAGAGTTCCATCACAATCTACAGTTACATCAGATAGGGTTGGTTTTGCAGGAGGAGTTTTATCTTCAATAATGATTTCCTGTTCCACCTTTTCAGATTTATTACCTGCAAAATCCTCAGCCTCCCAGGTAACTACTGTGGTACCTACGGGGTAAACAGCGTCAAGATCTTCTCCATCATCTCGAGTCCCTTTAAGACTTTTTATCGCACAGTTATCGTTGGCAATAACAGAAGGCATTTCAACACTTGCGTTACACGAGTTTGGATCACTTTGTTGAGTTATTGACGTACTTTCAATTGATGGTTTTTCAGTATCTAAAATCTCAACATCAAGTTTGTCTTGCTTTGTATTACCTGCTGCATCTGTTAAGGTATACTCCAGAATGCTTTTACCTACCGGAAAATTATATGTACCAAACTGTTCGGTTCCGCTAGCAATTACAGAGTCGTCCTCATCATTCGTTAAGGTCCAGGAAATAATGGTACCTGGGCAATTATCACTAAATTCAATATCGGCAATCGTTATTCTGGCGTAACAATGTGTTAAATCATTATTTTTTTTGATATTGTCCGAAATATTTACAAACTCCGGTTTTTCATCATCTTCGAAAGCTTCTATTTCAAATTTTTCTGAATCCGAAACACAACCGTAAGAGGTTTTTGAGTATAAAATATATTTACCTGGTTGTATATTATTAAAAACACCAGAATTACCTTGAATTTCAGGGTTTTCTTCTTTTTCATCTCTGATAAAATAAATTAAGTCAGGATCGGCATCCGTTACCACTAAGCTACCAGTGGAAGTTTCACATGCTGGTTGTATGATCGTTTCGATCTGTGGTTTGTTTGCTGGGACAGGTACTACCGTAAAAGGAGCTGTAACTTCTTTTGGGCAGCCATAGCTAGTAAAACTGTAGGTAATAATATAATCTCCGGGTGTACTCTTTTGAACATTGATCTCGCCGGTATCTTCATTGATTTCAAGACCCGAAGAATTAGCAGAGAACACTCCATCTTCCACGCCATTGAAATCTGGCATAACCTTGTCGTAATAATTACAAGCTACCAGCGGGTTATATTCAATATTTGCGCCGCCAAAAACCAGTTCTACAGGTTGTGGACCTATATAGTCTTTAGCATCCGCAGTAAGTGAAGAAGAAGATTTTGTTCTTACAATTAAAGATTCTACTGTAACACCTATACACGGTCCATTGGTAACCACCTTACTCATAATGGCAGTCATATTTATTGCAGCCTCAACGAACTGATAGGGTTCATATTCGTTTTGACCAAAAGCCCCAAACGGCACTTTTCTCTCAGTTTCATTTGTTGCCCCGTAAGCATCTAATGTCCCCGCATCAATTTTTACATACTCAAAACCATCCGAACCATCTGGTTGCCATATATAAACATCTACGCTAGGATTGTCGCCACCATTATCATACGATATAGATAAGAGTATATCATTTACCGTACGTCCTCCATCCTGGCCCTCGGTAACAAATTTTGAAGGGTTATCAGGATCCTCGTATAAAGGTTTTTGGAAAAATTCAAAATCTATATATCCGGTACCAGTTGTACCAAGTCTATCACTACCTACAAATAACCAGTCCTGCCCGGTTATGTCGGTTGCAATATGATAAAAAGCATTATGGATTTCACTTTTATTCTGAATTTCAGAAGTAGTTCTTGTCCAATTAGCAGGATTGTCCTGTACTTTTGTACCTTGGAAAATATTATCGTTTCTATCGTTATATAAATCTCTGAATAAACGTGTAGTAGCCGGGTCTACCGCCGTACCATCGGTATTGAAAATATAATTATTAAGATTAGTATTATAAGATTCTGTAATAGGATTATAATACGGAACCCAGTCTCCCGAAATAGTGCCAGCAGTTAAGTTCCCATCAATTTGTACTCCTCCTTCTGGAGTTAATACCGGAATTAACTGTGCATTTGAAACCGAAAAGGTCATCATCAGAACTAAAAGAATGCTATATCTTTTTTGTATAGATGAAAATATGTTTTTAAAAATTCTGGCGATACCCGCTGAATTTTTAGTTCTAAAAGTAGTTTTTCCATCCATAGGCTAATGTTTAATATTAAACATTTATGATTATTTACTTCCCAGCTTTTTACTGGAAAATTTAATTTTAATATTTACTGCTCAAAAAATATTGATCTATAGGGAATCAATTTTAAATTGTTTTAAAAAACAATTTAACCGTGGGGAAGATTTACATTGGAAAACTTATTTAAAAAGTCAATAGGAAAGTTGGGGGTGACCTATCAATTAATGTTAATCTTAGGATAAAATTACTATGAAAATCTATGAAATACCTCGAATGGCATTTATTTTAGATATAATTCAATATTTTTTCGTTAAAAGGTAATCATGTTGCAAAAAATTACGGGAAATCAGGGGTTTGAAAAAAGAAATAGTAATTATAATTATTAAATTAATTATATAAACAATTAGTGATAATACGTAATTTTTGACCAAAAAAAACCATCCAAATTTGGATGGTTTTTTCAATAAAAAAAGTTGGGGTACTTATTTTTGATCGTACATCAAAATTCGATGTTTAATTCCTTCGATTAGGGGATGTTCTTCCAAATCTATCTCATAAATATATCCTTCTTCTATAGTAGTAAAAATATCATATTCATCTTCGACACTATATCCTAACTCTTGCCTTGCGTAATCTAACCAGGTTTGATAAGTTGGAACATCCATTTTATTTTTATGAGAAGTAACGGTTAAAAAACCGTCTTTTACTTCTATAGAATAACGATCACTTTGTCCGTTTTTTACTGTTTCATATTTAACCCAGTCACCTTCATCCATTTTAAAGATCTCAAGTTCAGTTAAATTATGGGGATTAAAGTCTACGGCATAGACATCGTGGTTTCTCTGGTAGCTATCAGGATTGGTCATTCCCATAGAACAGCTCCCTAAGCTTAAGGAGATTACAGGAATTAATAGGATTGTAAGAAGATTGATTTGAAAATGTAAGATTTTATAGGAAAAATTCATCTTTAATTTCATTTTACTCAATTTAAATAGCGGGGTTAGTAGTTGTGTTTAAACAAATCTAAAAGATAATTGAGTTTTAATGAATTATCATCAAAAATTTTAGCTGTATTGCGTTGTAATTAGTCAAAATGCAAAAAATCTATTTCAGCAGTGTATTTTGTCGATTTTTTCGGTCAATTATGGATGAATTTGTATTTCATCCAAAAGCCTTTTTTAAAAGTTGTGTTTTTCATCTTTAAACTGACTAATCTCATCTCAAAAATTTTCCGTCTTCAGCCTAAATCTTGTAAATTGCAGCAAAGCAAAATACAATGCAAAAAAGTCTTGAAAATTATCGGCAGAGCTATGGCAAAAGCGAGCTTTTAGAAGAAAATATACCTTCCTTTCCTTTACCTTTATTTACTGCTTGGTTTGAGGAAGCTGAAGCGCATCCAGAAATAGCAGAAGTAAATGCTATGAGTCTTGCTACTTGTGGCATTGAAGGATTTCCAAAAAATCGCATTGTGTTACTAAAATCCTTTGGAGTTAATGGTTTTAGTTTTTACACCAACTATAATTCAGAGAAAGGAAAGGAAATAGAAGAAAACCCAAGAGTTTGTCTATCTTTTTTCTGGCCGGCATTAGAGCGGCAGGTAATTATAAAAGGTATTGCCATGAAAACTTCAGAAGAAGAATCTGCTGCCTATTTTGCTTCAAGACCGCGTGGCAGTCAATTAGGCGCCTGGGCATCTAATCAAAGTAATATTTTAGGATCCCGGGAAGAACTGGAATTGCAATTAAAAGAGGTAGAAGAAAGATATAAAAACAAGGAGGTAGAGAAGCCGCAACATTGGGGCGGTTACCTGGTAACACCCCGAAGTTTTGAATTTTGGCAAGGTAGAAATAACCGTTTGCATGATAGGATTATCTATGAGTTTATAGAAAAAGATACCTGGGAAAGAAACCGATTGTCACCTTAAATTTTAAATTATGAAACAACTAATTCTTGTTAGACACGGAAAATCTTCCTGGGAGAATAACTTACCCGATGAAAAAAGATCGCTTAAAAAACGGGCTTATAATGATGCGGCGGTAGTCCTGAAAACCTTTAAGGAATTTGTGAGTGGAACTTTAACTTTATGGAGTAGTCCTGCGGTTAGAGCCCACACTACGGCCAAACTTTTTAAAGAGGAATTACAAATTCCGGACGATAGATTTACGGTTAAGAAAGACTTGTATACTTTTGACGAAGATCAATTATTATCTATAATAAAATCCTGCCCCAAAGAGATCGAAAAATTAATGGTTTTTGGTCATAACCCGGCCATGACGGGTGTGGTAAATCGCCTGGGTGATAAACCTCTAGACAATTTGCCTACCACAGGTCTCTGCGTAATAGATTTCGAATGCGATTCCTGGAAAGACCTCAAAACCGGTAAAACCTTATTACAGTTATTCCCCAAAAACCTACGCTAATTTATGCCGCAAAATAAATACTTAAACAGAGAACTCAGTTGGTTACAATTTAATGCACGTGTGTTGCAGGAAGCCGAAGATGAGACTGTTCCTCTTATTGAACGCCTTAGGTTTTTAGGAATATTTTCTAATAATTTAGATGAATTTTTTAAAGTTAGATATGCAACCGTAAAAAGGATTGACCTGGCCGGTAAGGCAGGAAAAAGTGTTTTGGGAGGTATTAAAGCCAGTAAACTACTGGAGGAGATCACTCAAATTGTTATAGAACACCAGGCAAAAAGTTTACAGGTTTTACATGATATTCAGCATCAATTAAAAGATTATAATATTCATATAATTAGTGAGAAACAGGTTTCTGATTCTCAACAGAAGTTTATTAAAGATTTTTTCCTTTCAAAAGTAAGTCCGGCCCTGGTTACCATTATTCTTAATGATCTTCAGGAAACTCCAAGTCTAAAAGATAGTGCTGCATATCTCGCCGTAAAAATGGTGATGAAAGAGGAAAAACCTCAAAAAGGTATTTCAAAGGTATTAGATAAGACCGAAAAAGAGCAAAAATATGTGCTGATAGAGATTCCGCGAAGTATTGAACGTTTTGTGGTTTTACCTGCAGAAAATGGCAACCAGTATATCATTCTGTTGGATGATCTAATTCGTTATAACCTGGGTACTATTTTCAATATTTTTGAATATGAAAGTATTTCGGCCCATATGATTAAGATTACCAGGGACGCCGAACTGGATATAGATAGTGACTTGAGTAAGAGTTTTATTGAAAAAATCTCTAGCAGTGTTAAGGATCGTATAAAGGGGGAACCTGTAAGGTTCGTCTACGATATGAATATTGCCGATGATACTTTATCTTATCTTATGAATAAGATGGGGATAGAGTCTACCGATAGTATTATTCCCGGCGGGCGTTACCATAACCGACGCGATTATATGAATTTCCCCAGCCTTGGTCGCGAAGATTTGCTCTACAAACCTATAGAGCCTTTGCCAATTCCGGGGCTTATTTTACAAACCAGTTTATTTGGGAGTATTGCCAAAAAAGATTTTCTACTATATGCACCTTATCAAAGCTTCGCCTATACGGTTAAGTTTTTAAGAGAAGCTGCATTAGATCCAAAGGTAAAAACTATAAAAATTACAATTTATAGGCTGGCAAAAATATCTCACATTGCCAGCTCATTGATTAATGCTGTAAAAAATGGCAAAAAGGTAATTGTTCAAATAGAACTAAGAGCTCGTTTTGATGAAGTTGCCAATATTCGCTATGCGGAACAAATGCAGGCCGAGGGTGTTCAACTAATTTTCGGAGTACCAGGCTTAAAGGTACATAGTAAGGCCTGCGTGATAGAGCGAGAAGAAGAAGGTAAAACAAAGCGCTATGGCTTTATTAGTACCGGTAACTTTAACGAATCTACTTCGCGCATTTACACTGATTATACCTTATTTACAGCGCACCCTGAAATTTTGAAAGAAGTCAATAAAGTTTTCGACTTCTTTGAGATCAATTACAAAGTCAATAAATACAAGCATTTAATAGTTTCTCCGCATTATAGCCGTAATGCTTTTGTTAGTTTAATTCAAAAGGAAATTGAAAATGCCAGGGAAGGGAAACCTTCGGGCATCGCTTTAAAATTGAATAGCCTTTCAGATTATCCAATGATAGATAAACTGTATCAGGCAAGCCAGGCAGGAGTAAAAATAAAACTTATTGTTCGCGGGGTTTGTTGTCTAATTCCCGGAGTAAAGGGATTAAGCGAAAATATTGAAGTAATAAGTATTGTAGATAAATTCCTGGAGCATCCTCGAGTTTTTATATTTAAAAATGCCGGGAATTCTAAAGTCTATATTTCTTCAGCCGATTGGATGACTAGAAATCTTGACCTTCGGGTAGAAATTTCCTGCCCAATTTATGATGAAGATATTAAAAAGGAAATTATAGAAACCTTTGATATTAGCTGGCACGATAATGTAAAAGCCAGAATGATCACTTCAAAACAAGATAATGCCTATAGAAATGGAGGTCTTAAGAAGCATCGTTCTCAGTTTGAACTATACGACTATTATTTAAAAAAATTACCCGAAAACAAACCTACAAAACAATAAATTAAAAAAATAGTAATTTAAGTTTGTACACTTAATTATTAGAATCTTACTTGGTAAGTAAACTACTTCGGAGCAAGCTCTCGAAGCATTAATATTGAAAAACATAATTTGATTTCGAGGTAAGCCTCGGAGCATTTAATCTCGATTATCGAGTAAAATAGAAAATTATAACCAGTGATTACACAAAAAAACTACGCAGCAATAGATATAGGCTCCAACGCCGTTAGACTTTTGGTTTCTACGGTTACAGAACAAAAGGGGAGGGAAGATACCGATTTTAGAAAGACCTCCCTGGTAAGGGTTCCAATTAGACTTGGAGAAGATGTTTTCGAAAAAAGTGTTATTTCAGAAAAAAATATTGAGCGCATGGTAGATACTATGCAGGCTTTTAATCTTTTAATGAAATCCCACGGAATCGTGAAATATAAGGCCTGTGCTACTTCCGCTATGCGAGAAGCAAAGAACGGCGCCGAAGTGGTTGAAAAAATAAAAGCAAAAACCGGAGTAGAAATTGAAATTATAGACGGTAATCACGAAGCTGCCATTATTGCGGCTACAGATTTGCACGAACTTATTAAGAACGATTGTAATTACCTGTATGTAGATGTAGGTGGTGGTAGTACTGAATATACTCTTTATAGCAGCGGAAAAACAGTGGCCTCCAGATCTTTTAAGGTGGGAACGGTACGTTTATTAAATGACCTCGTAGATGATGGTGCCTGGGAAGAAATGGAGAAATGGGTGAGAGAAACCACAAAGCCGTATAAGAAGATAGATCTCATTGGTTCCGGTGGAAACATTAATAACATCTTTAAAACCAGCGGCAAAAAAGAAGGAAAACCTTTAAGCCTGGCTTATATTAAGAAATATAACGATTTGCTGAATTCTTTAAGTTACGAGGAACGTGTTATGGATCTTAAACTAAAAAGTGACCGTGCAGATGTGATTATCCCGGCTTCGAAGATTTATTTAAATTCTATGAAGTGGGCCAGAGCCGATAATATTTTTGTGCCAAAAATAGGACTGGCCGATGGGATTATAAAATCTCTTTACAACGGTAATAGTAATTAAATACCTTAAATCAAAAACCCGGATAAAACCTTAATTATTCGGGTTTTTTGATTTTTTCAATTAGCCGTGAATGGTTTTGTCTTTACTGAGATCTTTCATAATTTCAGCTTCAAAATCCAGTAATTCCTGCCACTTTTTATCTACTTCCTCTCGTTCGCCGTATTTCCTGGCAAACTTTAAGAACATGGTATAATGATTGGCTTCGCTTACCATTAATTTATGGTAAAATTCAGCGAGTTCTTTGTCTTTTAATTCTTCTGAAAGCAACCTGAAACGCTCACAGCTTCTGGCCTCAATTAATCCGGCGATTAAAAGTCTATGAACTAACTGTGTGGTTCTACTTCCGCCTTTTGGAAAAAAACTCAATAGTTGAATAACATATTCATCTTTTCTATCTCTTCCTAAAACGTAGCCACGTTTCAATAGCTGTTCGTGCACCATTTTAAAATGTCCCATCTCCTCTCTGGATAGAGCGATC
The DNA here is from genome assembly GCF_900168265.1 of Salegentibacter salarius. Lineage (GTDB taxonomy): Bacteria > Bacteroidota > Bacteroidia > Flavobacteriales > Flavobacteriaceae > Salegentibacter > Salegentibacter salarius. Next base: position 9,253 of record NZ_FVZF01000037.1, read on the forward strand.
ATTTCATCTACTAATTCCGAGTATTCAGGGAAGGAAACAATAAGCGAAATTGCTGTTGAAGCCGCTTTTTGCTCACAATAAGCGTGATCTATAAGAATTTCTTCAATATTCTTTTCGGCTATATTTGCCCAGCGTGGGTCTGTGGGAAGTTTTAATCCTAACATATTTATACGTCTAAATCGAATGTACTTCGAAGTTTCTCTATCAAAGGATTTTTCTCCTTCAATTTGTTATATTTTTCAATTGGAGTGAAAGCATATTTCTTTGCCGATTGCTCATTCACATTAATAACCAACCTGATCTCTGTATTCTGAAGTTTTTGTTTCAGGTAAGACATCAATTTATTCTGCTCGCGCTCCAGGTTAATTTTCATTGTCTCATTAGGCAATTCTATAACAATGCGATTTTTCTCCTGAAGTTTAGGAAGATCGGTTTCAAGGATAGAGGCTAGAATTTTAGATCCTTGTTTTTTCAGTCGCTTGACATAATCGTTCCAGGTTACCTGTAACTGTGTTTCGCTAAATTCACCATTTAGCACCACGTCTTTTGAAGGTGCGGCTTCTTGCTGGCGGGCTTCTATTTCCCTTTTCTTCTGGATACTTCTTAACGAAAGTCCCGATACCTTTTCTTTCTTAATTTCTGAATCGGTTACCGGTTTTGGTTCTGGAGCAGGAGGAAGGTCTGGAGCTGGTTCTTCCTTTGCTTCAGTCGCTTCAGGAATCATTGTTTCTTCTGAATGATAATTATCTTCTTTATCATCTGCACAATGGCTATCTGGAGTTTTATTTTCTCCTGAAGGTAACTGACTTTCCTTTGGAGCTTCAGCCGAAGCTTCGCCGTGTTCATTTTCACGCACTACGCTTTTTTCTTCCGAAGAAAGTGGCGCGGGCTGCTTTTCAAAAACTGAAGCGGGAATTATTGACTGTTCAAACTTTTTTTTTTCTCCATCAAAAGTGATAGAGGCAAGCTGCATTAAGGTAAGTTCAACCAGCAAACGCTGATTTTGGCTTGTTTTATATTTTAAGTCGCATTCATTCGCCAGCTCTATCGCCTTAATTAAAAATTGATGGTTGGTTTTAGAAGCCTGCTCAAAATAGCGGGCTTTGGTTTGCTCACCAACTTCTAACAGCTCAATGGTTTTTTGGTCTTTACAAACCAAAAGATCTCTAAAATGTGAAGCTAAACCACTTATAAAATGGTGGCCGTCAAATCCGCTAGAAAGAATATCGTTATAACTCAATAAAAGTTGCGGGATGTTATTAGATAAAATAAGATCGGTCACCTTAATGTAAGTATCGTAATCCAGTACATTAAGATTCTCAGTAACTGCCTGCCGTGTGAGTTCTTTTCCGCTAAAGCTTACTACCCTGTCATAAATTGAAAGGGCATCACGCATAGCACCATCGGCTTTTTGGGCAATAACGTTCAAAGCGTCTTCTTCGGCATTTACACCTTCCTGTTGTGCAATATATCCCAGGTAGTTTTTAGCATCGCTTACCGTAATTCTTTTAAAATCGAAGATCTGGCAGCGTGAAAGTATAGTGGGTATTATCTTATGCTTTTCTGTAGTTGCTAAGATAAAAATAGCGTGCTGTGGTGGCTCTTCTAAAGTCTTTAAAAAGGCATTAAATGCCGATTGAGAGAGCATATGCACCTCATCTATAATATATACTTTATACTTACCAACTTGCGGAGGAATCCTAACCTGGTCTATTAAGTTCCTGATATCGTCTACCGAGTTGTTAGAAGCGGCATCGAGTTCAAAAATATTAAATGCAAAATCCTCATCGGGGCTTTGCGTGCCGTCATGGTTAATCATCTTGGCCAGGATACGGGCGCAAGTGGTTTTTCCCACCCCACGAGGTCCTGTGAAAAGCAGTGCCTGCGCCAGGTGATCGTGTTCAATGGCATTTTTTAAGGTATTGGTAATGGCTTGTTGCCCCACCACATCTTTAAAAGTTTGCGGGCGGTACTTACGAGCAGATACTATAAAATGTTCCATTGAAATTTATTGAGCTACAAATATAAAAATAGCCTCCATAAGTTCTAAGGCAAATGCTTTTAATTTTGAACAATTAGCAGGAAGAAATCAACATTTTTTTAATTGGGTTATTTGGTAAAAAACTACATTTGCATCAAGCAGGCCGCCTTATCGCCAACGATCTAATCGGTGGAGGAAATTCCGGACACCAAAGAGCGGCATAGTGGGTAACGCCCACCTATTTTATTTTGAGAAATCAAGATAAAATAAGGACTAGTGCAACAGAAAGGATGTACAGGTAATGCTGTAGTGAAATCAGGTAAACTCTATGCGGTGCAATGCCATGTAAACCGATGTTTGCAAGCTGCTCGCTTGCTATCGGAGGGTAGGCAGCTAAAAGTTTTTGGCAACAAAAACCTGAGATAAATGATAAGGGGAATCCCGGTTTTACCGGGAGGAACAGAATCCGGATTACAGGCCTGCTTTTTTTAATAAAGTCTTTGCCCAGGCACGGGCTTCTTCCATATTAGAGAAAATATCAAAAGGAACAGGTGAGAATTGTTTTTCAAAACTTGCCACCTTTAATGCTTCATAGCGCTCACTTACAATGCCTATTCCCAATAACGATTTTACATCTTTTAATTCAAAGTAAATAGTGGGATTTACGTTATAATTGTTTTTCCTGTTAGAGATATATACGTAGTCTTTTCCTTCAAAAACCTCGTTACATATTCTTAGAATTTGTTCTACGTGTGGTAGCTCAAAAATCACATCTTCTTTTACTTCAGAAATAACCATTCTGTCGTAAAATTCAAGGTTTATATCAATAAGTTCAATCGTCTTAATCCGCTCCGTCATAACATATTATTTCTAGCCTTTCTATGGCTTATATCTTCCTGGAAGGAAGAATCTATTCTACATTTTCAAAAAAACTAAATACAGAACCTCCATATCGCCTGGCTTCAATAAAGTTAGGAAAATTTGAGAGATTGGTGTGTTTAGAGTGTTCAATTATTAATTGTCCGTTTTGATTAAGTAGGTTTTTTTCGAAGACGATCTGGGGAATTTTTAGGAATTCTTTCTCATCAAAATCATAAGGAGGATCGGCAAAGATAATGTCGGCCTTTACGTATGCTTTCTCAAGAAATTTAAAAACATCACTTTTAATGGTAGTGATATTAAAATCTAATTCCTGTGCCGTTTTTTTTATGAATTTTACACAGTCGTAATTGGCATCTACCGCCGTAATTTCCTTGCTTCCGCGTGATGCGAATTCATAAGCGATATTTCCGGTTCCCGAAAATAGATCGAGAATGCTTAGTTGAGAAAACTGAAAATTATTATTCAGGATATTAAAAAGGGCTTCCTTAGCCATATCGGTTGTAGGGCGCACCGGTAGCTTTTTAGGAGCAATTAATCTTTTTCCTTTATTTGTTCCTGAAATTATTCTCATACAAATGATTTT
>NZ_FVZF01000013.1 GCF_900168265.1 Salegentibacter salarius
CTCAATTTTACGAGAGGAATACATATTGCGAAGGTACGCATAGATGGTCACCTTGAGCAACATCCGGGGATGGTAACTGGAGGTACCTCCTCCTTTATAACTTCGCTCCAGGTCAGCGATGTCGATTTGATCAATAATCGTATTGACGATCCTAACGGGATGATGGGCAGGGACCAGATCATCATAACTGGGAGGTAAAAGACTTAACTGCGACTGGTCATAGGTCTTAAATACTGCTTTGGCTTTCATTACATGAAAATACTAAAAACCAGAAAATAATACAACAAAAAAGGCTGCCTTTTCAGACAGCCTCTTTTAATTTATTAAAACTGATATTGTTCTAAATTGCCGCATCAATCATCAAAAATCATCAATGAAAAAATTATTAATTTTCAGCTTTTGCCTATTTTCATTTATTTCCAATTATGCTGATTAGATTAGGATGGCGCCTTTCAAACTAATTTTTATCGGTTTTTTATTTCTCTGTATTTCTAAGGTTCATGCACAAAAACATCCTGTTTTCTATGCGGGTTTTGAAGGCTACAGGCATACCGATTTTGAAGATAATAGCTTCGGGAAGTTTTCAGTAGGATCTCAGATCTATCAAATTAAGTTTTTTGCTCCCGAAATTGGTTTCGATTATGGGGGAGGCACGCTCCCAGAAAGAACTGTTTTTGGTGAAGATTTTACTATTCAAGATCCAAGAAAGGGGCTTTTGAGGCAACGGTTTAAATTTTCAGTATTCACCTTAAACCCGAAACTTAAATTTGGTGAAGAAGATGCCTATATTACCTTTTCTCCAAAATATCATATAGGCAGGTTAATAGGCGAAGCTGCTTATCTAGTGTATAGTGGTGATAATAATGGCTACATAGGTGTGAAGGAAAGCGAGGAGTCTAAAATTAAAACTTCTTTTTGGAGTTTTGCTATTGGCTTTGAAGGTATTCAGATTTCTCCTAGGTATTGGTTTGCTCTTTCCATTCAGTATACATTGGTAGATGCTAACGAGGTTTGGGATGCCATGGAGTTTTCAACCGAAGATGCATTTATGCAGTCAGCTTCAACTTCTACAATTGGTTTGGGTTTGCGCTTTTATTATAACCCTTTTGCTTCCAAAAACGATTAAAACAATTAGATTTCCCAACATGGTTATTCATAAAATAACCTGATAAATTTTAGAAATGCGTAATTGGTTTGCTTTTCGGCAAATTCGTAACAAATAAAACCTTTTCCTGAAATTCCTTTAAAGACTTTCCTTTAGAAAACCATTTCGTGTTTTCATAATGTTATAAATGCTTTAAAACTACCTGTTTCGCTCGCTATTTTGGGCTTCAATTTGTATCTTGCATTTAAATCAATTAACTAATTAAAGAACATTATGAGTGTAATAATAAATATTCACGCCCGTCAGATTTTCGACTCAAGAGGAAATCCAACCGTAGAAGTAGATGTTTTAACCGAAAATGGAATTTTAGGGAGAGCAGCAGTGCCTTCTGGAGCTTCTACCGGTGAGCACGAAGCTGTAGAACTTCGTGATGGTGGCGATGATTATATGGGGAAAGGCGTTACTAAAGCCGTAGAAAATGTAAATGATATAATTGCCGAAGAATTATTAGGGTATTCTGTTTTTGAACAGAACCTTATAGACAAGGCAATGATAGAGATAGATGGTACCCCAAATAAAGCTAAGCTTGGAGCCAATGCTATTTTGGGTGTTTCTCTTGCTGTGGCTAAAGCTGCCGCTAACGAACTTGGCTTGCCATTGTACCGTTATATAGGCGGAGTAAGCGCTAATACGCTTCCGGTGCCAATGATGAATATCATTAACGGTGGTTCGCATAGTGATGCGCCAATTGCATTTCAGGAGTTTATGATTATGCCGGTAAAAGCTGAGAGCTTTTCTCACGCATTAAAAATGGGAACCGAGATCTTCCATCATCTTAAAAAAGTATTACACGAGCGCGGTCTAAGTACCGCTGTTGGTGATGAAGGTGGATTTGCTCCAACTTTAGACGGAACCGAAGATGCTTTAGATACTATTCTTAAGGCTATAAAAAATGCTGGTTATAAAGGAGGTGACGAAGTGATGATCGCCCTGGATTGTGCCGCAGCCGAATTCTATGAGAATGGAAAATATGATTATAAGAAATTTGAAGGTGAAGGCGGAAAAATAAGATCTAGCGAAGAACAAGCTGAATATCTTGCTGAACTTTCATCTAAATATCCTATTATTTCTATTGAAGATGGAATGGATGAAAACGACTGGGATGGTTGGAAAGCTTTAACCGATAAAATTGGAGATAAAGTTCAATTGGTTGGGGATGATCTTTTCGTAACTAACGTTGAAAGACTTTCTAGAGGAATTGAGGAAGGAATTGCAAATTCTATCCTTATTAAAGTGAACCAGATTGGTACCCTAACTGAAACTATTGCAGCAGTAAATATGGCGCATAATGCCGGCTTTACTTCGGTAATGTCTCACCGTTCTGGAGAGACCGAAGATAATACTATTGCCGATCTTGCTGTAGCTTTAAATACCGGCCAGATAAAAACCGGTTCGGCTTCAAGAAGTGACCGAATGGCAAAATACAATCAGTTAATTAGAATTGAAGAAGAATTGGGTGAAGTTGCTTATTTTCCGAAGCGCAAAGCCTTTAAAATCTAATTATTGATTTTAACTAAAAACAGAGTCCCTTTTGATATTTTATCAAAAGGGATTTTTTTTGGAGATAATTCAGCAAAAAAGCCCTCGAAATCGATGGTTTGAATGAAAATCTTATCAACGCTTAACGGAAAATTAACAGTAGATTTCTTAAATTAGCAACTCTCGAAAATAAGTTGAATCAAAGTATATAAAATTAAGATATGTCAAAAGCGACGATTGAAATAAATGGGAAAAAATACGAATTTCCCGTTGTAGAAGGAACTGAAAATGAACAGGGAATAGATATAAAGAAACTGCGTGCTGAAGCAGGCGTTATTACCCTGGATCGTGGATATAAAAATACAGGTAGCTGTGAGAGCGCTATTACTTTTCTTAATGGGGAAGAAGGCGTGCTTCGTTACCGAGGTTATTCTATTGAGTCTTTAGCAGAAAAAGCTGATTTCCTTGAAGTAGCTTACTTGCTTATTTTTGGGGAATTGCCAACAAAGACCCAATTAGATAAATTTTATACTGATATTAAAGAGGAGTCTACGGTAGATGAGGAGATGAAGAAGATCCTTGACGGTTTTCCAAAGTCTGCTCACCCAATGGGCGTACTTTCTTCTTTAACCAGTGCTCTTATCGCCTTTAACCCATCTTCCGTAAATGTAGAGTCAGAAGAAGATATGTATAAGGCTATAGTGAAAATTCTTGGTAAATTCCCGGTTCTTGCAGCCTGGACACTTAGAAAGAAAAATAGTCTTCCATTGAACTATGGAGACGATTCACTTGGTTATGTAGAGAATCTTCATAAAATGATGTTCGAAAAACCTGGGAAAAGCTACAGCGTAGATAAAGCGGTTATAGAAGCATTAGATAAATTATTGATTCTTCACGCAGATCACGAGCAAAACTGTTCTACTTCTACGGTAAGAATGGTAGGTTCTTCTCACGCCGGATTATTTGCTTCAATTTCAGCCGGAATTTCTGCACTTTGGGGACCACTTCACGGTGGCGCTAACCAGGCAGTGATAGAAATGCTGGAAAGAATTAAAGAAGATGGTGGCGATACCAAGAAGTTTATGGCAAAAGCCAAGGATAAAGATGATCCTTTCCGTCTAATGGGCTTTGGACACCGTGTTTATAAAAACTTTGATCCAAGAGCTAAGATCATCAAGAAATCCGCCGATGAAGTTCTTGGGCAACTTGGTGTAGACGATCCTGTATTGGATATCGCAAAAGGTCTTGAGAAGGAAGCTTTAGAAGATCAGTATTTTGTAGATAGAAAACTATATCCAAACGTAGATTTCTATTCAGGAATTATTTACCGTGCATTGGGTATTCCGGTAGAAATGTTTACCGTAATGTTTGCTCTTGGTAGACTTCCGGGATGGATCGCACAATGGAGAGAAATGAGATTGATGAAAGAGCCAATTGGGCGTCCACGTCAAATTTATACCGGTGCAAACCTACGTGAATTTAAAGAAGTTGATAAGAGATAAGAAACGATCTCACATAATAATAAATCAGGAAAAAGCTTCATCATCGTATGAAGCTTTTTCTATATTTGGTGAAAATTTTACTTGTGAAATTGAATATAAAAAATGAAACTTCACGCCTTAAGGCGGTGGTTCTAGGTACAGCAGAAAGCAATGGGCCTGAGCCTTCTTTGGAAGAGGCTTATGATCCAAAATCAGCCGAATTTATCAAAATGGGATCTTATCCCAAAGAAAAAGATATGGTTGCTGAAATGGAGGCCGTGGCCAAAGTGCTGGAAAAATATAATGTGCAGGTTTTTAGACCAAAAATTATAAAAGATTATAACCAGATTTTTACTCGCGATATCGCTTTTGTGATAGACGATAAATTTATAAAATCTAATATTCTGCCAGACCGTGAACAGGAAATTGAAGCTATTAGCCACGTAATTGAGCAAATAGATCCTTCAAAAGTCTTGCAGTTACCGGAAGAGGCGCATATAGAAGGTGGAGATGTAATGCCGTTTGGCGATTATATTTTGGTAGGAACCTATCGAGGTGCCGACTATAAAGATTATATCACGGCACGTACTAACGTGCAGGCGGTAGAAGCCTTGCAGGAATTGTTTCCGAATAAAAAAGTGGTTTCTTTTAATTTAAGAAAGTCGAATACCGAGCCTCGCGATAATGCTTTACATTTAGATTGTTGTTTTCAGCCTGTTGGAAAAGGCAAAGCAATTATTCATAGAAACGGATTTCTGGAAGAGGAAGAATATAACTGGTTGGTGAATCTTTTCGGAAAAGAGAATGTTTTTGAAATTACTCGTGATGAGATGTATTATATGAATTCCAATATTTTCTCTATCGCTGAAGATGTTGTGATTTCAGAAAAGAATTTTAAAAGATTAAATGCCTGGTTAAGAGAACAGGGCATTACTGTGGAAGAAGTGCCTTATGCTGAAATTTCTAAGCAGGAAGGACTTTTGCGTTGTTCAACATTACCTTTAATTAGAGAATAGAATTATGAGACAGATTACAGATACAATTTTGATGGTGCGCCCGGTGGCGTTTAGAATGAATGAGCAAACCGCGGTGAATAACTATTTTCAAAAAGATCTTACCGCCGATAATGTAAATGAACGCGCCCAGGAAGAATTTGATGAATTTGCCTCAAAGCTTAAAAAAGTTGGGGTTAACGTTATTGTGGTAAATGATAAACTGGAAGATGATTCGCCAGATTCTATTTTTCCTAATAACTGGGTTTCCTTTCACGAAAACGGGGATATAGGTCTTTATCCTATGTTTGCTGAGAACCGACGTAAAGAAAGGCGATTAGAATATTTTGCCAAGCTTGAAGAAGAAGGTTTTAAAATAAAAAATATTGTAGATTATACCGAAGCTGAAGAGCACGATCTCTTTCTGGAAGGAACAGGAAGCTTGTTGCTTGATAGAGTAAACCGTAAAGCTTACTGCGCACTATCACCCCGTGCAGATGAAGATCTTCTAATTGAATTTTGTGAAGATTTTGAATTTACACCGGTAATTTTCGAGGCTAATCAAAGTGTTGGAGGAAAAAGAAAAGCAATTTATCATACCAATGTTATGATGTGCCTGGCAGAAAACTTTGCGGTAATTTGTCTGGATACCATAGATGATGCTAAAGAGCGTAAAAATGTATTGAAGCATTTAAAAGAAGATGGGAAAGAAGTGATCACCATCACTGAAGAACAAATGCACGAATTTGCCGGAAATATGCTACAAGTACAGGGAAAGGATAATAAGTTTCTTGTAATGAGTGCTCGCGCTCACGGTAGTTTAAATCAGGATCAAATTGCTAAAATTGAAAAGCATTGTGAAATTTTAAGCAGTGACCTTCACGTAATAGAAACTTGTGGTGGCGGTAGCGCCCGCTGTATGATGGCCGAGGTTTTCTTACCAAAAGCTTAGTTTTACATATTTTCTTTTGACAAAATAATTAAAATACTTTCGTCAAGCTGTCCCGAAGCTTCGGGATATTTCAGCTTCTAACTTGATGGAGAGTATAATCAACCTAGATCCTGAAACAAGTTCAGGATGACGATTTAAAGTTCCTCCCCTTTTTCTTGCATCCGACGATCGACGAAAGGAGGGAGAGGAATGCAGAGGTGGCCACGGGCCGAAGGGGTTTTAGAGGATGTGATTCGTCAAGCTGAATTCATTTCAGCTTCTAACATAATTAAAATGTTCACGTCTTAGATCTCCGAATAAATTTCGGAGCAGGCTCTGAAACAAGTTAGGATGACGATAGGGCAAATTAGTGCTTCTTAAACAACTCCCTAATAAACAAAATCATTATTCCGGCGGTAAAAAATGCAAAGGGCAGGGAACTTATAATTAAGAACTTTTGCATAGCGGTAAGCACGTTGCTATCTGGTTTTATGTTTCCAAGAATTATTATTGCTTCTGAAAAAATAAGGATCAAAATCGCCCAGATTAACCTGAATTTTTTCCTGGGATGTTCCTTTCCTTTATCACTAAACATACTTAATACATAAATTGCAGAATCTACCGAGGTCACTAAAAAACTAATCAGTAGAATTATGGTGACAATATTGGTGAAATTCGCAAGCGGAAAAGCTTCAAAAAAGCGAAACAGGGAAGTGAAAACATTATCAAATTCACCGCTATAGCTTTCCATATTTCCTATTAGATCAAACGAAGCCGAGCCAAATACGCTGAACCAAAAGAAACTGCCCAGCGACGGAATAATAAGAACTCCCAGAACCATTTCTCTGATACTTCTTCCTTTTGAAATCCTGGCGATAAAAATTCCGGTGAATGGCGTCCAGGCTAACCAAAATGCCCAGTAATAATAAGTCCAGTCTGTTAAAAATTCTTTTCCGGGATTGTATTTGCCCAGTGCTAAACTAAGCGGAACAAAATCTACGATGTAACTATAAAGGGATTCAAAAAAACGGGACAAAACATTCAGGATATCTATCTGAAAAAAGACAAAGAACATTAGAATTACCGTGATATAAATATTCCAGTTTGAGATGCGTTTTATCCCTTTGTTTATTCCGGCGAATGCCGAAATAAATGCTACTAAACAAATTATAAAAACTAACAAAACTATAAGCCAAAGCGTTCCTGAAGGTGTGGAAGTAAGGTGACTAATGCCGCCTTCAATTTGTGTGGTGCCTAATCCAATTGCTGCAACCAAGCCAAAAACAGTAGTAAGAATAGTGAGCAAATTTACTCCCTCGGGTAAATATTTTATTCTTTTAAGCTGTGGTAAACTGGTTCCTAAAAGAATATCAGATTTTCTAACAAATAAGGAGTAAGCGATAAGTAATGCGAAAATCCCGTAAAATGCCCAGGCGGTAAAACCCCATTGGTAAAATGTATATTCCAGGGCAATCACTTCAGAAGAGAAACTCGTTTCTATAGGCGGATTTAAAAACATAAAAACCGGTTCTTGTACAGCCCTTAATAAAATCCCAGAACCCATTCCGGCGCTATAGAGCATAGCGATCCAGGAAAGCCGGTCGAATTCTGGTGGGGAATTTCCCAGCTTTATTTTTCCAAATCTTGAAAAGGCAATAAAAATTAGGGTAAAAACGCATAATAAGCCAAGCCACAGATAAAAGCCACCAAAATGCTCACGCACCCAAACAGATCCGTTTTCTATGAGTTCGTAGAAAAAATCTGTAAAAAAAAAGATAAAGAGAGCTAGAAAAAATAGAATTCCCGATGCAATATAAAGCAATGGATTTTTAAGAAAAGCTCGGAAAAATTGCGTCAAAATTTACTGCTATTCAATTTGTACTGTCCTTGTTGGTAAGTGGTTTTTCAAATTTAAAGAATTCCGTGGGAACTAAGCTATTTGTTTTTTGGGTTCGCCCTTTGCAATTTTATTCAGCATTCCTTCAAAAATAAAGTAGTGAAAAGGATACATAGCATACCAGTAAAGTCGGCCCCATATACCTTTTGGTCTAAACGTAGCAGTTTGGTGCAAAACATTTTCTTTATCTATACAGAATTCTAACCAGGCTTCACCTGGAACTTTCATTTCAGCAAAAAGCAATAGCCTTTTTTCCTCTTTATCGGCTAAAAGTACACGCCAGAAATCTAATGAATCTCCAGAAGCTATTTTGTTTGGGTGAGTTCTACCTCGTCGCAATCCTACACCGCCAAAAAACTTATCGATATATCCACGAAATTTCCATAACCAGTTTCCATAATACCAACCGGTTAAACCACCAATAGCCCAGATGCGTTCCAGGACTTCATCGGGATTCTCTACTTTGGCAGATTGCTTATCCAAAAGGCAACCATATTTGGGAACCTGTATATATTTGTTCAATTCTTTATCAAAACGGCCGCTGCTTAAAGAATCTTTCCAGCTGGAAATCACCTGGTTTTGTTCAATTTTATAAAAAGCAAGTTCTATGGCCTCGGTGTAAGAAATGGGTTTGATGTTTAGGATATCTTGTAAACGGGTGTCATTGGTGATAACTTCAACACTCATACTATCCACCAGATTTTGGGCAAGTTTGTAGGAGGTTGAGGTTACGAAATAAAGCCAATAGGAGGAGAGTTTGGGAGACATTACAGGTACGCTCAAAATCCATAATTTTAGATTTCGAACCTCGGCATACTTCAGCATCATTTCCTTATAAGTGAGCACGTCTGGGCCGCCAACATCAAAAGATTGATTATAACATTCTTCTTTCCCAATTACTCCGGTGAGAAATTTAATAATATCACGAATAGAAATGGGCTGACATTTTGTTTCCACCCATTTTGGAGTAATCATTACCGGTAACTTTTCACAGAGATCTCTGATAATTTCAAACGAGGAACTCCCCGAACCTACAATGATTGCTGCCCTTAGCACGGTGACTTTAAAATTACCGCTATATAGAATTTCCTCTACTTTTTTTCTGGATTTAAGGTGTTTAGAAAGTTCCTCAGTATTGATAATTCCACTTAAATAAATTACCTGGTTTACCGAAGTATCAGCCATTATTTTGTTGAAATTCCTAGCAGCTTCTGCTTCCTGGCTATCAAAATCTTTGGTGTTCCCACTCATAGAATGAATGAGGTAATAGGCTACATCAATATTTTTTATTTCTTCAGGAGCGTTTTCATCTTTAAGAAAATCAAGTTCTACGACCTCCACTTGTTCCAGCAATTTTTCATTAGAAGTAAATCGGTTTTTGTTTCGAACTGCGCAAACTACCTCGTGTCCCTGTGCTAAAAGTTCGGGGAGCAATCGCATTCCTATATAACCGTTGGCACCTGTAAGAAGAATTCTCATAGAAAGATTTTAAGCTTAAAATACCAATAAAATTAGTACTTTTCGTCCAGATTAGTAAAACTTTATAAAATGAATAACGTACTTAAAATAGTGCTTCTGGTAATTGGCGTTGGAATGATTGGGTATGGATTATACCGATTAATTACACCAGAGTTTGCTCTGGATGCCGGGCCGTTACAAATTGAAGCTCACGGCGATAATACACAGTCTTACGCGATGATTGGTTTTGGTGTTTTGGCACTAATTGGCGGGCTCGCCTTTGGGAAGCGTTAACCTTAGTTCAAAGCTGAATTTAATACAGCGATTACTGAAGAGCTGATATATTCTATCCCAATTGCGATTACTATAAAACCGATAATTCGGGAAATAGCGTTAATTCCTGAAGCGCCCAGCATCTTCACGATATAATGAGAACTTCTCAAAACCAAGAAAGTCGCTAAACAAACGCCAAGAATGGCAAAAATAGTAATGATCTTTTCAGAAATTACCGTGTAATCATCATACATTCCAATAAGAAGCGAAATTGATCCCGGTCCTGCCAGCATTGGGATGGCCAGAGGAGTAAGAGAAACACTATCCCTCTGAAAAGCATCATTCTTTACTCTTTCTTTTTCCATTCCTTTATGTTTAGAGAAAGAACCGGTAAGTAAAGCAAATCCCGAAGTCACGATAATGAGTCCGCCGGCAATTCTAAGGGATTCAATGCTGATTCCGAAGAAATGTAAGATGAATCTTCCCGTAAAAAACGAGATTAGAAGAATCACAAAAATGTTTACTGCTGTTAACAACGAAGTCCTGGAGCGCTCTGAAGCGGAATACTCTTGTGTTAATCCTACAAAAATAGGCACTGTTCCTAAAGGGTTTATTACCGAAAACAGCGCCGCAAATACGTAAATAAATAATTCCATTAATTTTTTTGGCAAAATTGCAGCAGAAGTACCAATTAAAAATTAAGGGGAGATTAATCTTAGATTATCAAAAATAGATGAATCGGGAAACGCTTGTAAACTTATAGTTAAAGATCCTGGATTTGGGTAGGAGCATTGTCTGATTTATAATCTAAAATCTTTTTAAAATATTTATGTATCGCTGGCGTATCGGCCTTTACCTTAATTTTAGAATGATCTTTATAAATAGAATATTCTTCAGCCTTGCCCTTATAAAGATGAAGTTTATAATAAGGAATAACCAGCGCGTAGGTTTCCAGTAAAGACCTGAACATTACTATAATTCCGTTGGGCCGCATTTCAACATTACAGGTATTGGCATTGTTATCCAGAACCAATAAGTTATGAATATCAATACTGGTATCGGTAATATGTAGTTTTGGAGATCCTGTGCCGTTTAATTTCATTCGCGCAAGCAGCGTAAAAGGCTTGCCAACTTCCTTATCAATTTTCTCTTTGGTTTTGCTCCGGTTATAGGAGATATTTAATAACATAGCTTTTTGTTTAAAGATAAGTAAATTACTTCGGGACATGCTCATGAAGTATTCACAAAAATAATTTACAATTTCGAGACAAGTCTTGGTGCATTTAATCTCGATTATCGAGTAAATTATAGGCAAAAGCCTATTTTCTGTTATCTTTGCAGGGCTTAAAACAATAAATAGAAGTAAGAAATGAAACTCCAAAGTACCCTCGCTACCCACGTAAAAGATGCTGTTAAAAAGATCTATGATGTTGAAATTGATAACTTAGAATTTCAGCCTACACGTAAGGATTTTGAAGGAGATATTACTTTGGTTACTTTCCCAATGCTGAAAACGCTCAAAACCAATCCTGTGAAATTGGGTGAAGAAATTGGAAATTATTTAACTGAAAATGTTGCAGAAGTTTCTGGATTTAATGTGGTGAAAGGCTTTTTGAACATTGTTTTAAGCGATGCCTATTTTCTCGATTTTTTCAGTGAAATGAAAGATAGAAAAGATTTTGGGATACTTCCCGCTGCAGAAGATGCTAAAGGGATTATGGTTGAATATTCTTCGCCAAATACCAATAAACCATTGCACTTAGGGCATATTAGGAATATCCTTTTAGGATTTTCTGTTGCAGAAATTTTAAGTGCTGCCGGAAATAAAGCCTATAAAACCCAGATCATTAACGATCGTGGTATTCATATTTGTAAATCTATGTTAGCCTGGGAGCGCTTCGGGAATGGAGAAACTCCACAATCTGCCGGCATAAAAGGAGATAAACTGGTTGGGAATTATTACATAAAGTTTGACCAGGAATACAAAAAGGAGATTTCCGAATTAATGGAAACCAAAGGGATCTCTGAGGAAGCCGCGAAAGCTGAAGCTCCAATTTTAGTGGAAGCCAAGCAAATGTTGCTGAAATGGGAAGCCGGCGATCCGGAAGTGGTTGCGCTTTGGGAGAAAATGAATCAATGGGTGTATGATGGTTTTGAAAAAACCTACGATGCCTTAGGAGTAGATTTCGATAAAAATTATTACGAAAGTGATACTTACCTTTTAGGTAAAGATGTAGTGAACCAGGGACTCGAAAAAGGTGTTTTCTATAAAAAGGAAGACGGTAGTGTTTGGATAGATCTTACCGATGAAGGCCTGGATGAAAAAATAGTTTTACGAAGCGATGGGACTGCTGTCTATATGACGCAGGATATTGGAACCGCCATTCAAAGAGTAAAAGATTTTGATATTAGCGGGATGGTTTATACCGTTGGGAACGAGCAGGACTATCACTTTAAAGTTTTATTTTTAATTCTGAAGAAACTCGGATTTGACTGGGCAGATTACCTGTATCATTTAAGCTATGGGATGGTAGATTTGCCTGGCGGAAAGATGAAAAGTAGGGAAGGAACCGTTGTAGATGCCGATGATCTTATTGCTGAAATGACCGAAACTGCAAGAAATATTTCTGAAGAATTAGGGAAATTAGACGGTTATACCGAAGTTGAAAAAGAAGAGCTCTACCGAATAATAGGATTAGGGGCTTTGAAATATTATATTTTAAAAGTAGATCCTAAAAAACGAATCTTATTTAATCCTGAAGAATCTGTAGATTTCCAGGGGAATACCGGCCCATTTATTCAATATACCTACGCCAGAATTCAATCTATAATTAGAAAAGCCGATTTTGATTTTAAAAAACCGGTAGCCGATGGTTATAAATTTCACGAAAAAGAACGTTCGTTAATCAAGCAACTTCAGTTATATCCTGAAACAATTCAGTTGGCTGCAGAAAATCATAGTCCGGCTTTAATAGCTAATTACACTTACGATCTGGTAAAAGAATTCAATTCATTTTATCAAAATGTAACGATTCTGGGTACTGAGGATATTACCGAAAAAACCTTAAGAGTGCAATTGGCAAATAGTGTGGGTAATGTGATAAAATCTTCTTTTGGCTTATTGGGAATCCAGGTGCCTGAAAGAATGTAGAAAGCCCCTGGCCCAGGAAGCGAGACTAAAGGCTGAGGATTTTAATTTTAGATTTTAACAAAAAGGAAAACAGAGAATCGACAATTGAGAACTGAAATAAAAGTTTTCACTTCAGGCTCAAATCATTAAATTTGCAATTCGTTGAAAAAGCGAATGTATAAAGCTTATTGAAATAGAAGGAGTTTTATGTCTCCTGCAAGGTTTATAAATCCTTGTAGGTATTGCTGATTTTAAACCTACGAGGGGTAAAAATCCTGGTAGGAGGATGAATTTTAAGTTTTAAAATATAGAGGCTTGCCTCAGCTAAATTATACTCTTTTCCAATTGTTTGGGAGAGATAAAACCACAGGAAAATTATGTTTGATAGTTTAAGTGATAAGTTAGATAATGCCTTACACGTTTTAAAAGGCCACGGTCAAATTACCGAGGTAAACGTTGCCGAAACTTTAAAAGAAGTGAGACGGGCTTTGGTGGATGCCGATGTGAACTATAAAATAGCCAAAGACTTTACCAATGTTGTAAAGGAAAAGGCTTTGGGACAGGACGTTTTAACCGCCCTGAAACCAGGTCAGATAATGGTAAAGTTGGTAAAGGATGAACTTACCCAGTTAATGGGGGGGGAGGCCGAAGGTATTAATCTTTCGGGAGATCCTTCTGTTATTCTTATGTCTGGATTACAGGGTAGTGGTAAAACAACTTTTTCCGGAAAACTAGCTAATTTTCTAAAAACTAAAAAGACCAAAAAACCACTTTTGGTTGCTTGTGATGTTTATCGTCCTGCGGCTATTAACCAGTTGCACGTAGTTGGTGAGCAGGTTGGGGTTGAGGTGTTTTCAGATGAAGGGAACCAGGATCCTGTATCTATTTCTAAAGCTGCAATTGCGTATGCTAAGCAAAATGGACATAATGTAGTAATTATAGATACTGCTGGTCGTTTAGCTGTAGATGAGGCGATGATGACCGAGATCTCGAATATTCACGAAGCAATTCAACCTCACGAAACTTTATTCGTGGTAGATTCTATGACGGGTCAGGATGCGGTGAATACTGCAAAGACCTTTAATGAAAGATTGAATTTTGACGGGGTAATCCTTACAAAATTAGATGGAGATACTCGTGGTGGTGCAGCGATTTCAATTAAATCGGTAGTTAACAAGCCTATTAAGTTTATTGGTACCGGTGAGAAA
Source organism: Salegentibacter salarius (assembly GCF_900168265.1). Classification (GTDB taxonomy): domain Bacteria; phylum Bacteroidota; class Bacteroidia; order Flavobacteriales; family Flavobacteriaceae; genus Salegentibacter; species Salegentibacter salarius. The sequence goes on from NZ_FVZF01000013.1 coordinate 14,015, forward strand.
ATGGACGCACTGGATGTGTTCTATCCAGACCGTATGGCCGATAGAATTCTTGGGATGGGAGATGTTGTGTCTCTTGTAGAACGTGCCCAGGAACAATATGATGAAGAAGAAGCAAGAAAACTTCAGAAGAAAATTGCTAAGAACCAGTTTGGTTTTGACGATTTTCTGAAGCAATTGCAGCAAATTAAGAAAATGGGGTCTATGAAAGACCTTATGGGAATGATTCCGGGAGCCGGAAAAATGTTGAAAGATGTAGATATTGATGATGATGCCTTTAAAGGAATTGAAGCAATAATCCACTCAATGACTCCCGAGGAGCGCAGCAACCCAAAAGTTATAAATTCAAGCCGAAAGAAACGAATTAGTAAAGGTTCGGGAACATCGGTACAGGAAGTTAACCAACTGTTGAAGCAATTCAACCAGATGGGTAAAATGATGAAGATGATGCAAGGTGGCGGTGGCCAGAAGATGATGCAGATGATGAAAGGAATGAAATAGTTTGCAGTATTTAAGTATGCAGTTAGCAGTAAAATGAGTTTCAAAACCTTATACGCTTATCAAAAAGCTTTTGATCTAGCAATGGAAGTTTTTAAGCTTTCCAAAACTTTTCCTACGGAAGAAAGATTTGCTTTGAGCAATCAAATCATACGGTCCTCAAGGAGTGTATGTTCTGCAATAGCTGAAGCTTATCGAAAAAGAGAATATCCTAAATATTTTACAAATAAACTTACAGATGCTGACTCTGAGAATGCTGAAACACAATTATGGCTTGACTTTGCTGAAGCTTGTAATTACTTACCAGAAAAGCATAAGATAGTTTTGCAATCCCAAAGCGAGGAGGTTGGGAAACTTATAAATTACATGAAAAATAATCCCGGTAAATTTGGAGTCAAAACTGACTGCTAACTGCCAACTAATTACTGCTAACTGAGATGACTATTTTAGACGGAAAAAAAACCAGCAACGATATTAAAGACGAGATTGCTGCTGAGGTTGAAAAGATTAAAAAAAGAGGTGAAAAAGTACCTCATTTAGCTGCAATTATCGTTGGGAACGACGGCGCCAGCTTAACCTATGTAAATGCAAAAGTAAAATCCTGTAAACGCGTTGGTTTTGAATCTTCTCTTTATAGATTACCAAATACGGTAAGTGAATTGGAACTTCTTGATAAGATTGAAGAGCTAAATCAAAATGACGATATAGACGGATTTATTGTTCAGTTGCCACTGCCACCGCAAATTGACACCCAAAAAGTACTAAATGCTGTAGATCCAGATAAAGATGTAGACGGTTTTCACCCTACTAACTTTGGGAAAATGGCTTTGGATATGACGTCTTTTATTCCTGCTACTCCCTTTGGGATTTTGGAATTACTGGAGCGTTATGATATTCCGACTAAAGGAAAACATACCGTAGTGATTGGCAGAAGTTACATTGTAGGTAGACCAATGAGTATCCTGATGGGACGAAGTGGTTTCCCCGGAAACTCAACCGTAACCTTAACTCACGAATTCACTAAGAATATTACACAAATCACTTCTCAGGCCGATATTATTATTATCGCGGTTGGAATTCCAGATTTTCTGAAAGCGGAAATGATTAAGGATGACGCCGTTATTATTGACGTTGGAATTACCAGGGTGCCAAACGATGAGGCTGAAAAAGGCTATGTAATTAAAGGTGATGTTGACTTTGAGAATGTAAGCAAACGTGCATCTTATATAACGCCTGTGCCGGGTGGAGTAGGACCAATGACGGTTTCTATGTTGCTTAAAAATACACTGTTGGCCACAGAACGCCATAAAAAAAGAGCAAAGGAAAGAAGTAAGGCTAATAAATAACTTTTAGAAGTTTAGCTATAAAAGAAATCCTATCAATCTAAATGTTATTTTTAGAGGTTGATAGGATTTTTTTATTGTTTTAATTTAAATTATAGAATTATTCTTCTTCCAGCTTCCAATCTAGATATTTATGAAGATCTGTTTCAATAAATCTTAAGGTAACGGTCAAAATTGCAAAATCATCTACGTAACCTAATCCCGGGATAAAATCTGGCATTAGGTCTAAGGGGTTTAAAACATATAGAAGGGCAAAAGCTATAGAGGCGATGGTGAACCAGGGCACACTGCTGTAAACGCCTTTTCTATAATCCTGGAGCATCCCAAACATTAATTTCCCGAGTTCGGTATACTTTCTTAAGGTGCTTGAATTAACAATTTTATCTTCTATTGTATCCTGGTTTTTTGCCGCAATTTCTACGTCTCCATCTTTTACTTTGGCAACACCTTTTTTTAGGTATTCCTCATCAATCTCTTTCTTCTTTTTACTGAACATATTCATAATTCTTCATTTTGTTGATTAGTAGTTATTTTTAAAGTCGGTCGTGGGCATTACCATATTCCTTTTTATAAATCTTCAGAATTAATAAAAACAGGGATATGAGTAAAGGCCCAAAAATTAATCCAATAAAACCAAAAAGCTGGACCCCTACAATTACACCAAATATGGTAATAAGGGGGTGCACTGCTGCCAGCCTATCTAAAATATAAAGCCTAATTAAATTATCTGTAGATCCAACCACCACAAAACCATAGATTAACATGGCTATAGCTTGCCAATTATCGCCCTGGGCTATCAAAAGTATTACCACGGGAATAATACCAATGGCAGTGCCTATAAACGGGATCATAGAACCTATAGCGGTTATTACAAACCAAAAGAAGGGGTCTGGCACGCCTAAGATCAAATATCCAATAAGCGCTATAATTCCCTGGAAAATTGCTACAAGAGGAATTCCCAATGCGTTAGATCTTACCAGTTGGTCACTTTCCTTTCCTATTATTTTTAAATTTTCATTGCCTAAAGGAATATATGAAATGAGTGAAGATTTCATAGAATCCCGTTTCACCAGCATATAATAAAGCATAAAATACATAATCCCGATAGCGATAAATGCATTAAATGTGCCGCCCGCCAGACTTTGTAAATTGTCAGACATCCAGTTGGTGATAGATGAAGTCTCAATAGAATCGCTTAAACTGTAACCTATATAAGTTTCGGCTTCGGTTAATTGTTCTTTTACAGCTCTAATTACCCGTTCTGAATTAGCAACTGCCTTACTCACTTTAGAGGATAGCATAATTACAATTAATGTAATGGGTACCAGGATTCCCACGAAAGAGCCCGCCATTAAAAGTGCTGCCGCTACCGGTGGTTTCCAGCCTCGCGCCAGCAATTTTTCCATCCAGTTACGCAAAAGAACATATAAGGTAATCGCTCCCAAAACCCCGGACAGGTAAGGGATAATTTCTTTAAAAATTAAAACCGTTAAAAATAGGATGAGCATTAGCACGAAAATTTGTCGTACCAGTGCCGGTTTTAATCTATTCATATTTTAGTAGTTGGTTGGTTATTTTGCAAATAGTTGTTCTTTATTTTTAAAGGCTTTGAATTCCAGGGCATTTCCGCAGGGATCTTTAAAGAACATTGTAGCTTGCTCGCCAACCTGTCCCTCAAAACGAATGTACGGTTCAATTTCAAATTCAATATTTTTGGATTTCAGTAAATTGGCAAACTCCTGAAAAACATCCCATTCCAGGACTACCCCAAAATGCGGTACGGGAACATCCTTACCATCTACCGGATTACTGTGCGCTTTTTCGGTTTCTTCTGCGGGTTTATAATGAATAACCAACTGGTGGCCGAAAAAATTGAAATCTACCCAGTGATCACTGCTACGGCCTTCGCCGCAACCCAGGGTTTCCTTATAAAATTGTCTTGCTTTTTGTAAATCTGAAACCGGTATGGCTAAATGAAATGGCTGTACCTTCATAAATCTTAACTTAGTTAATCTAAAATTCTACGCAATTAAAATTAACATGTAATCTTAACATGCCGGCAAGCCATTGCGCTAATAATGTGTTAAGATTTATTTCTACGGGAATCTGTAGCTCTTTTTGAATGTTTTTTATCTGAATTTTTTAGTCTGGAAGCTTCTTCTGTTTTGCTGGATTCATCAACCATTCTGTTAATGGTGGCGAGCTCTTCGTCAGTAAGATCGCGGTAGGAGCCCACGGGAACATCCAGGCTTACATTCATAATTCTAATGCGTTTTAATGCGGTAACTTCGTAACCTAAAAATTCACACATTCTACGAATTTGACGGTTTAGTCCCTGGGTAAGCACAATTCTAAAATCGTTTCTCCCCAATTTCTCCACTTCGCATTTTTTAGTGGTAGTACCTAAAATAGGAACACCATTCCCCATCCTTCTTATAAAATCTGAAGTAATTGGTTTGTTGACGGAAACAATATATTCTTTCTCGTGATTATTCCGGGCGCGTAAGATCTTATTTACAATGTCTCCATCGTTGGTAAGAAAAATAAGTCCTTCACTGGGCTTGTCGAGTCGGCCAATAGGAAAAATTCGCTTAGGGTAATTTATAAAATCAATGATGTTATCTTTCTCTACCCTTGTGTCTGTAGTGCAAACAATACCTACCGGTTTATTAAAAGCCAGGTAAACATTAGGTTCTTTTTTTTCTGCTTCAGAAACCGCTTTTCCATCAACCTTTACCAGATCGCCGGGTGCAATTTTAGTTCCCATTTCGGGGACAGTTCCATTAATGGTCACGCGCCCCTGATCTATGAGTTTATCGGCGGCACGGCGTGAGCAGTAACCTATTTCACTTAAGTATTTATTTATTCGGGTAAGCTTCTGTTCAGACATAAAAAAGATTGTGCTACAAAGATACAAGAATTCGCCGCGAAACTAATTTTTTAAAAAATAATCAAGGTACAGGCAACCTTTTGTAACTTTCCTGCGTCTATGTAAATAGAAGGCCTTTTTAATAAAGAAATCGGGTGAAAGTAATTCAACTTTTTAAAAGCGAAACTCAACTAATAAAGCGTGCGGCTAAAAAAGACCGTAAGGCGCAGCGCGAATTGTATGAGTTGCATTCAGGGAAAATGCTTAGCGTTTGCCGGCAATATATTAAGGATATGCATCACGCCGAAGAAGTTATGCTAAACGGATTTTTAAAAGTTTTCACCCACCTTAAAGATTTTGAATCTAAAGGAAGTTTTGAAGGCTGGATACGTAAAATTATGGTGCGGGAATCAATTTCTTTTCTTCGGTCTCAAAAGAAAATTCTTTTTAATAATGAAGAAATCGCAGACCCTGGTTTTTCGGCTGAAATGAATACGGAGCTTAATGTTGCGCATATTCAAAACCTCATAGACAATTTGCCGGAAGGCTATAGGATGGTTTTTGTTATGTATGCGGTAGAAGGATATAAACACGCCGAAATTGCGAAAATGCTGAAGATTACTGAAGGAACTTCAAAATCGCAATTATCTAAAGCGCGAAAAATGTTGCAGGAGCAATTAAAAACACAAAATACATCGGATTATGGAATCGAATCAAGAATATAGGAAAAAGTCCGGGAAATCGAAGTCACAAAACACTTCTGAAAATAAGGCTAAGTCTAAAGATATTAAACCCACTGGTGGGAATAAATTCGAAAAAAACCTAAAAGAAAAACTGAAGGAACGGAAAATCGAACCTTCTGCCGAAACTTGGGAGAAGTTAAACGCAAAATTAAATGTTGAAGAGAATAAAACTTCCCGAAAGTCCTGGAAATATATTGCCGCGGCCGTTGCCGTTTTGCTAGTCGCTGGAACTTTTCTTTGGAACCCAAATACTTCGGAAAGTCCTCAAATTGTAGAAGAACCGGTAAATAATATTATTGAAAAGCCGGCAATGAATAAGCCTGAAAATGATGTGCAAATCGCTTCAGAAGAAAATAATAGGGAAGAAAAAATTTCAGCTGAAAAGGAGATAAAAAACAAAGTTGTCCGTAAGTCTAAACCTTCAATATTAGCAGAAAAAGCTCCGGAAGTACCGGTTTTGGAAGAAGTTAAAATTGAAGAAGCAGTTGCGCTGGAAACAATTAGCCTGGAACCACCGGTTTCCAAAGAAAAAATAATTCAATCTAAACTTGAAGAAATTATTGCTTCGGCCGCTAAGAACGACGAGATTTCTGAGGATGAAGTTGATATTTTACTGGCTGAAGCCGCATCAGAAATAAGTAGAGAAAGGAATTTGAAATTATATACTTCGAGCAATGAGATTAATGCGAATGCACTATTAGCCGAAGTAGAAGGCGAAATTTACCAATCTTTTAAAGCCAAAGTTTTCGAGGTGCTTAAGGAAGGTTATCTCAAAGCAAAAACGGCGGTTGCCAACAGGAATTATTAATAATCATCAAAAATCCCACAAAAGGGTCATTCATCAAACTTTAAAAATCATTAATCATGAAAACCATTATTTTTTACATCACACTTTCGTTGTTCAGTTTAGGATTACAGGAAGTTAGTGCGCAGGAAGTTGCTTCAAAAGGAGTTGAGTTCACCTCCGAAGAAGAAGCAAGAGAATTTTTTGAAAAAGAAAAAGCAGAAATTGTTGCTAAAGAAAAGGAAAAACTCAAATACCAGATAGAGCGCATAAATGGAGAGCTGGAAAGAGGTGAGATCACGAGTGAAGAAGGCGAAAAGAAAAAAAAAGAATTGGCTGAAAAGCACGCCAAAAATATTGAAAATAAAATAGCCATTTTAGAGAATGAAATGGAATTACGCGATAGAAATGCCGATTCTTCAGAGAATTATATTGTGATTGGTGGTAAAGGGAAAGTCCTTGATATTAATATAAATACCAACGATAAATATGATAAGCGCACCACAAGCGATCTAGTAATTGCCGCCGGATTCAATAACGCCTTAGAAAAAGGGCAGTCCCTAAATAATTCAGATTTTAAACTTGCAGGAAGTCGCTTTTTTGAAATTGGTTGGGCCTGGAAAACACGGGTTTTTAAGGAAACAAACTGGCTGCGCGTTCGCTACGGACTTTCTTTTCAATTCAATGGATTAAAACCTACCGATAATCGCATTTTTGTAGAAGATGGAAATGAAACCTATCTCCAGGAATTTGCGCTAGATCTGGATAAATCCAAGTTTAGAATGGATAACCTGGTTGTTCCTATTCATTTTGAAATTGGACCATCTAAGAAAACAGAGACCGAAAGCCGTTTGCATTTTTCAACCTATAAAATGCTAAAAATTGGATTTGGTGGTTATGCCGGATTCAATATTGGAGAACGTCAAAAATTGAAGTATAAGGATGATGGGGATAAAGTGAAGGAGAAACTTAAAAACAATTATAATACCAACGATTTGGTTTACGGATTAAGTGCTTATCTAGGTTGGGGTGGTGCCACGCTCTACGGGAAATATGATCTAAATCCAATATTTCAGGATCCAAATAGAGAATTACACAACTTTTCTTTAGGACTTAGGTTTGATGTTGATTAGCCAATTTTAAATTGTAATTTTGTTTTCGCAGAAAAGAGGTGGTCTGAAAAGTTTTTAAAATCGTCATCCTGAATTTATTTCAGGATCTAAAAATATTGATAATCTAAACATATTAGAAGCTGAAACAAGTTCAGCTTGACGCAGCCAGACTTTTCAGACTTCCTTATTAAAGGCTTAAATAAGACCGCTTTGATCTCAAAATCCACCATAGATAATGTATTTGAAACCGCCCGCGTAGAGGAGGTTATTGGTGATTTTGTCCAGCTTAAAAAATCGGGGTCCAATTTTAAAGGTTTAAGTCCGTTTAGTGATGAACGCACGCCAAGTTTTATGGTTTCTCCCGTAAAACAAATCTGGAAGGATTTCTCAAGTGGAAAAGGTGGAAACGTGGTTGCTTTCCTTATGGAACACGAGCATTTCACCTATCCTGAAGCCATAAAATACCTCGCCAAAAAATACGGAATTGAAATCGAGGAAACCCAGCAAAGCGACGAACAAAAGCAGCAAGCCGATGAGCGGGAAAGTATGTACCTGGTTTCGGAATTTGCCAATAAACATTTTCAGAAAAACCTGCATAAAACCGATTTAGGGAAAGCTATTGGGTTAAGCTATTTTAAGGAACGAGGATTCACTTTAGAAACGATCAAGAAGTTTGAGCTGGGATATTCTTTAGACGAATGGGACGATTTCACTAAAGAAGCGCTCGCTGAAGCCTATAAACTGGAATACCTTGAAAAAACCGGACTTACCATTGTAAAAGGCGAAAAGCAGTTTGACCGCTTTAAAGGAAGAGTGATGTTTCCCATTCATTCTATGTCTGGTAGGGTTTTAGGATTTGGAGGAAGAATTCTTACCAACGAAAAAAAGGCGGCCAAATACCTGAATTCACCAGAAAGTGATATCTACCACAAGAGTAAGGTTTTATACGGGATAAATTTCGCGAAACAGGCAATTGCCAAAGAAGATAATTGTTTTCTGGTTGAAGGTTATACCGATGTGATTCAGTTTCACCAGAGTGGAATTGAGAATGTGGTTTCCTCTTCAGGAACTGCCTTAACACCTGAGCAAATTAGATTAATTAATAGGCTAACAAAAAATATCACGGTACTCTTTGATGGTGATGCCGCTGGAATAAGGGCTTCGCTGCGCGGAATAGATTTGATCCTGGAACAGGGAATGAATGTTAGGGTTTGTACCTTCCCAGAAGGTGAGGATCCCGATAGTTTTGCAAGAAATAATTCAGATGAAGCTTTAGCTGAATATTTACAGGAGAATGCCCAGGATTTTATTAGTTACAAAGCTTCTTTACTTATGGAGGAAGCGAAAAAAGATCCAGTTAAAAAGGCAGAATTAATTCGGGATATTGTAAACAGTATTTCGAAGATTCCAGATACAATTCAGCAGGAAGTTTACTTACAGGAATGTTCCAGGATAATGGATATTTCTGAAAATGTGCTGTTTTCCAGCTTAGCGCAATTAAATGCGAAAAGTGGAAGAACTTCTCCTCAACAAAAGGAACAGAAGAAGTCTTTTAATGTAGTTAAAGAAGACCAGCAGCCAAAAACTTCTAAAGTAGATGAGCAGTACGAACTTGAAAAGAAGATTATTAGTCTTTTGCTTCAATATGGTACGGTAGAGGAAGAATTTGAAGACCTTGTGCTTAAGGAGAAAGAAGATGGGGAATTTGGTTTGGAAAAGGAAGTGCAGAGAACCAGGGTTTTTGAAAAGATCTTCCTGGATCTCCAGGAAGATGAAATTGCTTTTGCTAATCCTAAGTTCAGAGATATTTATGCCGAATTAATCTCACGTCTTAACAGTGAAGAGAAATTCGAAGTAAAGAATTTTATCAACGATATAGATCCAGTTCAGGCATCAGAGATTACCTCGATTCTAATGGAAGAAGAGCAATATAAATTGCACGAATGGGACAGGCAAAATATTTTCGTGAAGGCAAAAACTGAAACTATTTCCAGGCACGTTAGCGAAACCATTCTTTCTTTACGCAGGTTTTTAATAAATCAGAAGATTAATGAGCTTTCAGAAAAAGTGAGAACTCCAGATGGAGAACAGCAAACACAGCATATCCTGGAAGACGTGAAAGACTATTTAACACTAAAAAAAGTACTTTCAGAAAAATTGAATCGAGTTATGTAGTGCTTATCTGCAATAAGCGAGAACGCGTAATTAGATCGGCTACGTTATCTACCTGTAATTTTTTAAGTAACCTGGTTTTATAAGTGCTTACGGTTTTCTCATTTATATGCAAGGCTTCGGCAATATCTTTATTGCGCTTGCCCGAAGAGATGAGGTTTAAAACTTCAGATTCTCTTGTAGAAAGTTTTTTAAATTTTGCAATTAAATTTCTTCCGGGAGACATTCCTGCATTTAGCTTGTCGGTAATTTTTTTGTTGAGGTAAATTCCACCTCTGGCTACCTGATAAATGGCTTTTTCAAGTTCTTCAGGTTTTGCCATTTTAGAAATATAGCCTGCTGCTCCTGCTTTTATAGCACTTAACGCATAAACTTCTTCTGGATGCCCGGTGCAAACCAGGATCTTTGTTTTAGTATAATCTTTTTTAATGGTGCGAAGCGCGTTTATTCCATTTATCTCCGGAAGATCTATTTCAATAATCAAAACATCGGGTTGGCGCTCGCTTAAAAAACCGTATAACTCCATACCGCTATGAACGCTACCCACAACTTCCAGCGCTGGATTGTTTTTAAGAATACATCGAATACCCTCATGCACCACAGGGTGATGATCTGCAATTAATACTGTACTCATAATTTTAGGTTTGGTTGAAAAACACGCCGGGGTAGGACAAGCGCGTTTATACTACTAAATTTAACAGAATTTATCTTTCATTCTGTTTTCTGAGTACATTATTCGATAAAGTGATTATTTTTTAAGATTAACGGGTATAGTGCACACGGGTATCGGGTTCATTTTGTGAGAGTTAGCTCGATGTCGGCTTTTGTATATTTTAAAAACCTCTTGTTTGCGTCCCTCAAAATCTTCGATAGATTTACCTTTCTCTGCTTCTTTCATTGCCCATTCTAATTCGGGATAAGATGCGCCTATTTGATCTTCGTCTGTGCGGGTATCGCCAAAAAGTCCGTCGGTTGGTGCTGCGGTTACGATCTCCTCGGTTATTCCCAGAAATTTAGCAATTTCATAGACTTCCGTTTTCATAAGGTCGGCAATTGGGCTTAAGTCTACGCCGCCATCTCCATATTTAGTATAAAATCCCACGCCAAAATCTTCTACTTTATTACCGGTGCCAGCTACAAGGTAACTATGCAAACCGGCAAAATAATACAGCGTAGACATTCTTAATCTAGCCCTTGTATTTGCTAAAGTAAGGTCTAAAGCTTCAGAAGCTTCCACATTTGGAACTGCCTTTTTAAAATTGTCGAAGACCGGTGTTAAGTTAACTTCCAGGTTGCTTACATTGGCATAATGAGTTTTTAACCAGGCAATATGCTGTTGGGCCCTGGTTACCTGATCTGTGTGCTGGTGAATTGGCATTTCAAGGCAAAGTGTGCGCAAACCGGTTTTTGCACAAAGTGCTGAAGTTACTGCAGAGTCAATCCCGCCACTAATTCCGAGTACAAAACCGTTCATTCCTGCATTTGTAGCGTAGTCTTTTAACCAGTTAACTATATGGTCTACCACTTTTTCAGTTTGCATAATTTTGGGTGATTAAGTTTGTAAATAATACCTTTGCACACAAATCTACTATTTAAACATAATTATTAAAAGGGTAGGGCGTTAAAGCCTTCATAAAGAATCCCTATGTGTAAGAAAATAATTTTCCTATTCTGTATTATCGCTTTTGTTTCCTGTAACGAGGAAGCCGAAATTGAAAAGGAGATCGCTGAGGTGCCGGTAGATTTTGAAGTGGTGCGTTTTGATAGGCAATTTGCCGAAGCTAAACCAGAAGATATTCCGGAGCTAAAACAGGAATATCCATTTTTGTTTCCGCAGCAATTTTCAGATAGTGTTTGGATAGAGAAACTAAATGACACTATTCAGCAGGAAATAGATAGAGAAGTTGGTAAAGCTTTTCCTTCTTTTGAAAATAAAAAAGCAGAACTCCACAGCCTTTTTCAGCATATAAAATATTATTTCCCACAATTTGAAGCGCCAAAAGTATTTACGGTAACTTCTGAAGTTGATTATAAAAATAAGGTGATTCTTCAGGATGATTATTTATTCATTTCCCTGGATACCTATTTAGGAGAAGATCATCATTTCTATATTGGAATCCAGGAATTCCTAAAGAAGAATTTTAAGAAGGAGCAGATACTTCCGGATGTTGCCAATGCATATGCCGAAAAATATGTGGAAAGACCCGAGTCAAGAACTTTTCTAGCGCATTTGGTTTACTACGGAAAACTATTATACTTAAAAGATAGGTTTATTCCTGAAGTACCTGATGCAGAAAAGATAGGTTATACCGAAGAAGAATTCACCTGGGCGCAAAATAACGAAGCTCAGATATGGCGGTATTTTGTAGAAAATGAATTGTTTTTTGATACCGATACCGAACTTTATTCGCGATTTCTATATCCTGCACCTTTTTCAAAATTCTATTTGCAGTTAGATGCCGATTCTCCGGCAATGCTGGGGCAATATATAGGATGGCAGATTGTGCATAGCTATATGGATAAAACCGATGCATCTTTAGAGGAAATGATAGCAACAGATGCCGAAACAATATTTAATAAAGCCAATTTTAAACCAAGAAAGTAATGTCAGAATTTAAAAAATCAGAAATAAATATTGAAGTGGTAACCGATGAAAATCGAGTACCAGAAGAGATTACCTGGAGCGCTGAAGACGGAAATGTTTATAAGGAAGATGCCAAGGCTTTAATGCTTTCGGTTTGGGATAGCAAATCCCAGGAAACCTTACGAATAGATCTTTGGACTAAAGATATGCCGGTAGATGAAATGAAGAAATTCTTTCACCAAACGCTTGTTTCTATGAGCGATACTTTTAACCGTGCAACACAGGATGAAAAAATGACCGCGACAATGAAAGACTTTTGCGATTATTTTGCTGAGAAATTAGAAATTACTCAAAAATAACTACCTTGGGTAAGTTCACGGGACATGCATAGGAAAAAAATTTAATTTAGAAACAGAATATTAAATCTCGATTATCGAGTGGAGAAACTCATCTTTGTTTATAACGCGTTTTCCGGAACACATAATGCTGTTCTGGATGCGCTGCATAAAATTGTAAGTCCCAAATCTTATGCTTGCAATCTTTGCAAACTTACCTACGGAACTTTTTCTGAAAACTCACAGTGGAAAGAATTTCGGCAAAAGTCTGATGTAGAAATGGATTTCCTGCATATAGATGAATTCCGAAAGAAGTATGCTTCTAAGTTTAGCTATAAATATACATTCCCAATCGTTTTGTGGGAAGACGAAGCTGAAATGGGTATTTTTATCCCTACTGAAGAACTGGAACGAGTTCCAAATACTGAAGCTTTAATTTTCCTTATTGAAGAACGGCTTAAAATTTAGCCAGCCGAATTATTAGATCTTAATTCGTTATTAATAGCATCAATATAGTCCAGGATTTCATCCTGTCCTAGTTTAGAGGTAGCCGAGCTAACAAAAAACTCTGGCATCTCTTCCCAGATTTCCAGCATTTTGTCCTGGTAATTATTAATGTTTTTTTCAAGCATCTTCGGCTTTAGCTTGTCGGCTTTGGTGAAAATAATGCAGAATGGAACCTGGTGATCACCAAGCCATTGCATAAATTCCATATCTATGGGCTGCGGCTCGTGCCTGCTGTCTATAAGAACAAAAGCGCAAATCATTTGTTTGCGTTTGTCAAAATAAGCGGTAATAAATTTCTGAAAAGTACGCTTTGTAGATTTAGAAACCTTGGCATATCCATAACCCGGCAAGTCTACAAGATGCCAGTCCTTATTGATCAAAAAATGATTAATAAGCTGGGTTTTTCCTGGTTTAGCTGAGGTTTTTGCCAGTGTCTTTCTATCGGTAAGCATATTTATTAAGGAAGACTTCCCTACATTACTGCGACCAATAAAAGCGTATTCGGGCAGTTTGCTATCGGGGCATTTGTCTACTCGGGTATTGCTTACAACAAATTCTGCCGACTTGATTTTCATCTTAAAATGTTTAAAAATTGATTTTTGAAATAGACCTGAATGAAGTTCTATTAGCCTTAAATAGGTTTATTTAAAATTTCGTTTTTGCAACCAGTCGTGAAGTAGTTCATTAAAGCGTACCGGGTGTTCCATCATAGCAGCGTGGCCGCATTTGTCTACCCAGTAAAGATCTGCATCCGGGAGCAGACGCTGAAAATCTTCAGCTACTTCTGGCGGGGTTACATTATCGTCTTTTCCCCAAATAATACAGGTTGGGGTTTTCATTTTAGGTAGATCTTTGGCCATATTATGTCTAATGGCACTTTTAGCAATAGCAAGGGTTTTTACCAGTTTATTACGATCGCTTACCGTTTCATAAACATCGTCTACCACTTCTTTGGTGGCAACTTCAGGATCGTAAAAAACATCCTGGGCTTTTTTCTTGATAAATTCGTAGTCTCCACGGCGCGGATAGCTCTCGCCCATAGAATTTTCGTAAAGTCCCGAACTTCCTGTAATTACCAGGGCCTCTACCATTTCAGGATATAATTTTGTGGCTAATAAAGCAATATGTCCGCCTAGGGAATTACCTAGCAGGATCACTTTATCGTAACCTTTAAAATCTATAAATTCTTTTAAATATTTAGCAAAAGTCTGTACGCTGGTTTTAAGTAGCGACATGGAATACAAAGGAAGTTCAGGAATAACCACTTTATAACCATGTTTCGGAAAATATTCGGTAACCCCATCAAAATTACTTAAACCGCCCATAAGTCCGTGTAAAATAACTATCGGGGTTCCTTCTCCTTGCTCCAGGTACGTAAACTTTCCCTCTTGCCTTAAATTATCTTTCATTGATTGGCTTTGCGGTTAGCAATCGCAAATATAGCGATTTCATTACAAGTATAATCATTTTTAAGAAATAGCAAAGCCATTTAGGAATTGCATTTCTTCTACATTTTTAAAAATTTTTAACAGGAAAATCACAATAAAAACCAAGACTCTGAAACCTAAATGAATAGCGCTATTTGATAGTCTTTCAGCTAAATACAGTGGAGAAACTTATCAACAAAGTGGTAGAAAGTGGTAAAATGTGGTAATTTTTTCAATATATTTGACTCTATAAAGTATAGAAGTGGTAAACCTCATTGGAACATACGAATGTAAAGCAGATGCCAAGGGCCGGTTAATGGTTCCTTCGGCATTAAAAAAGCAGCTTGCGCCTATGTTGCAGGATGGTTTTGTGTTAAAACGTTCGGTTTTTCAGCCTTGTTTGGAGTTGTATCCAATGCAGGAATGGAATGTTTTAATGGAGAAAATTAACGGGTTGAACCGCTTCAAAAAGAAGAATAACGATTTTATTAGAAGGTTTACTGCCGGTGTGAAGATGGTAGAAGTGGATTCTAACGGTAGGCTTTTAATTCCAAAAGATCTTGTGGGATTCGCCGGGATCAACAAAGAGATCGTACTTTCTTCTGCAGTAAATATTATTGAGATCTGGGATAAAGATAAATACGAAAACACCATTGGCGAGATTTCAGATGATTTTGCTGAATTAGCTGAAGAAGTAATGGGAAACGATGATTTAGATGCAATATCATAATCCGGTATTATTAAAAGAGTCTGTAGACGGCCTTAATATTAAGGAAGATGGCGTGTATGTAGATGTTACGTTTGGTGGTGGTGGTCATTCCCGCGAAATTTTAAGCAGGCTTGGTCCTAACGGAAAACTTTTTGGTTTTGATCAGGATAAAGATGCCTTGCAGAATACCATTGAAGACCCGCGGTTTACGCTAATTCACGAAAATTTCAAATTCATAAAGCGATTTTTGAGGTTTTACGGAATTAAGAAAGTCGATGGGATTTTAGGTGATTTTGGGGTTTCCTCACATCAATTCAACGAAGCAGAAAGAGGTTTTTCTACTCGGTTTGACGCGCGTTTAGACATGCGAATGAATCAGGGAAGTAAGTTGAGTGCTTATGAGGTGATCAATGAATATGGAGAAGAGCAGCTTAAAAAGTTGTTTTACGAGTATGCTGATTTGAAAAATGCGCCGAAGCTTGCCCGGCTTATTGTGGATGCAAGAAAGGAAAAGCCGATAGAAAGCAGCGAACAATTAAACGATTTGCTGAAGCCACATTTATTTAAAGGTAAAGAGAATAAAATACTGGCGCAGATCTACCAGGCAATTCGAATTGAGGTAAACCAGGAGATCGAGGTTTTAAAAGATTTTTTAAGACAAACCGAAGAGCTAGTGGTAAAAAATGGGAGAATCAGTCTTATTTCTTATCACTCTTTAGAAGATAGGTTGGTGAAGCGATACATAAGAAGTGGTTTGTTTGAGGGAGAGCCCGAAAAAGATTTCTATGGAAATATTTCGGTGCCTTTCAAAAAAGTAGGAGGACTTATAGTGCCTTCGGCTGAAGAAATTAAAGAAAATAATAGGGCGAGAAGTGCCAAGTTAAGAGTGGCGAAGAAACTATAGTTTTTTTAAAACTATAGATGAATTCTCGCCATAAGGTTGAAGTTAGAAAGAGATGAGGAAAGGTTTTTACAACATACTACGTGCTAATTTTCTTATTAGCAGGGATGCGGTAAACAACTGGCGCTTTATAGTCTTTTGTACGCTACTCGCTATAATTATGATTGCGAGTTCCCATAGTGCAGAGCGTAAGGTGCATAAAATAGCAAAACTTCATACAGAAGTAAGGGAGTTAAAAAGTGAATTTGTAGATCGTCGTTCCGCATTAATGCGAATAAAAATGGAATCTACAATTACCCAAAAAATGAAAGGTCGTGGAATTCTTCCTTCCGAGAATCCGCCGTATAAAATTAAAGTGAAGATAAAGGAGTAAATGGCTACATCAGAAAAAGGCATATTAAATAGATTATACGTGGTTGCGGCCTGTATGTTCATTTTTGCTGTTGGGGTAGGTGTGAAGCTGCTCGATATTCAGTTTGTGGAGGGAGATTATTATAGAAATCTTGCCGAAGAACGTACTGTGCGAAGCTTTAAAATTCCTGCCAGCCGTGGAAACCTTTACGATGTCAACGGAAATCTTTTGGCAACTTCAGTCCCTAAATACGATATAAGATTTGATGCGGTTACTGTTTCAGATAAAAACTTCCAGGAGAATATAGTGCCGCTTTCCAATAACCTAACCGAAATGTTTGGTAAGTCGGCTGCATATTGGTCTCAACGTTTAAGACAGGCAAGAGCTAATGGGCAACGTTATCTCCCCATTGCGCAAAATCTTGGTTATTCAGAATATATGAAAGTTAAAAGCTTTCCTATGTTCAATTTAGGTGCATATAGAGGCGGTATTATTGTAGAGCAAAGAACTGTTCGGGAACATCCGCTTGGAAAAATGGGGGAAAGAACGGTTGGCTACGAGCGGCAGGATGAAAACGGCTATTTTACCCGTGTAGGTCTTGAAGGCGCCTTTAGCTCTTATTTAAGGGGAACCGATGGGCGTAGGTTAAAACAAAAAATAGCCAAAGGCCAGTGGAAGCCAATTAGTGATAATAACGAGGTGGAACCTAAAGATGGTTACGATGTGATTTCTACTATAGATGTCAATATTCAGGATATTGCACACCATGCTTTATTAAAACAACTCGAGTATTTTGAGGCAGATCATGGTACCGTGGTGGTTATGGAAACCAAAACCGGCGAGATCAAAGCGATGTCTAATCTTGGGCGTACAGAAGCCGGAACTTATTTCGAAAAAAGAAACTACGCGGTTTACGAATCTAGTGAGCCGGGATCTACGTTTAAATTAATGGCGATGACCGCCGCCCTGGAAGATAATGTGATAGATACCAGTTCGGTAATCGATACCGAAAATGGTGTGGTGAGATATTACGGAAGACCGGTTAGGGATTCCCGTCGTGGAGGTTACGGTAAAATTTCGGCAGCACGTGCTTTCGAAGTTTCTTCTAATACTGCTTTCACTAAAATTATTACTGAAGGTTATAAAAATAATCCTTCCAAATTTGTTGATCGCTTATACGATATGGGGCTTAATAGTAAAATAGGCCTGGATATAAAAGGAGAAGGCTCACCACGAATTCCGCATCCAAAAGATAAAAACTGGAATGGATTGAGTTTGCCGTGGATGGCCTTTGGCTACGGAGTTTCCTTAACGCCACTTCAAACACTTAATTTCTACAATGCCATCGCCAATAATGGCGAAATGGTAAAACCGAGATTTATAAAGGAAGTCAAGGAATGGGATAAAAGTATTTTAAAGGTTGAACGTGAGGTGATGAATCCTAGAATTTGTTCTCCTGAAACCGCTAAAAAACTTCAAAATATGATGCAGCATACCGTAGAAAGAGGTACTGCAGCAAATATTTATACCCCAAATTTTTCTATGGCCGGAAAAACAGGAACCTGCCAGGTTGAATACTGGATAGAGCCGGGAAGATACATTTCTTCTTTCGCCGGATATTTTCCTGCCGAAAATCCTAAATATTCGTGCATTGTGATTATTCACAAGCCAAATAAAAGAAAAGGTTATTACGGGAATATTGTTGCTGCACCGGTTTTTAAACAAATCGCCCAAAAGATCTATACCGACACTCCGGTTATGGATATCCTGCCGTCACTTGATATTAAAAATGATAAGGTAGTAGAGGATTTTGAAGCTTATTATGCAAGTTTCGAAAATGAAAAGCTAATAATGCCAGATGTAACCGGAATGCCTGCAATGGATGCTGTTTCTCTTTTAGAAAACCTTGGTTTAAAAGTGAATTTTAATGGAACCGGAAGAGTTAGAGCGCAATCAATATCTGCAGGACAGAAAATAAAAACTAACCAACAAGTAAATTTAAATATAAGTTGAGAGTCTTAAAAGACATATTATATAAAGTAGAGATCGATGCCGTGGTAGGAAATACCTCGGTTACTATTAACAAGCTTCAGTTTGACTCCAGAAAAGTTGAACTGAATGATGCTTTTGTGGCTATTCGGGGAAGTATTTCAGATGGTCACGAATATATAGCCCAGGCAATAGATAAGGGTGCGCTCGCGATAATTTGCGAAGAACTTCCGAAGGAAATTGTAAACGGAGTCACTTATATAAAAGTTGGAAACGCCCAGCAGGCTTTAGCTTTTATGGCTGCGAATTATTTCGATAATCCTTCAGAGAAATTAAAACTGGTAGGAGTTACCGGAACCAACGGGAAAACTACTATTGCTACACTTTTATATAATTTATTTACAAAAGCAGGCTTTAAAGTCGGATTACTTTCTACCGTAAAAGTGATGGTTGCTGAAAATGCTTTTGATGCGGTGAGAACCACACCAGATTCTATCTCTATCAACGATTACCTAAAGCAGATGAATGATGAAGGCGTTGAGTTTTGCTTTATGGAAGTTAGTTCTCACGGGATAGATCAGCATAGAACTACAGGGCTGGAGTTTGCCGGTGGAATTTTTACGAATCTAAGCCACGACCATTTAGATTATCACAAAAGTTTTGCTGAATACCGCGATGTTAAAAAACGCTTTTTCGATGAATTACCGGCCTCAGCATTCGCATTAACGAATATTGATGATAAGAACGGGCAGGTAATGCTTCAAAATACAAAAGCCCAAAAATATACTTACGCCTTAAAATCTTACGCCGATTATAAAGCGCAGATCCTTGAAAATTCTTTCACAGGTTTACTGCTGAAGGTGAATGACCAGGAATTATGGACACGCCTAATTGGAAGTTTCAACGCTTATAATGTTTTAGCTATTTATGCTACTGCAGAACTGTTAGGTCTTGAAAACCTGGAAAGTCTAAAGATTATCAGTGAGCTAAATTCTGTTAGCGGAAGATTTCAATATATCATTTCAAAAGAAGAAAAAATTACGGCGATCGTAGATTACGCGCATACGCCAGATGCTTTGAAAAATGTACTGGAAACTATAAACAGCATCCGTACAAAAAATGAAGAGCTTATAACTGTCGTTGGTTGTGGTGGAGATCGTGATACTACTAAAAGACCAAAAATGGGGCATATCGCCTCTGCTTTAAGTACCAAAGTGATCTTTACTAGTGATAATCCAAGAACCGAAGATCCCGATAAGATTATTGAAGATGTTGAAGCCGGGGTAGAGCCGCAGAATTTTAAGAAAATTATGTCTGTGACCAATAGAAAACAGGCTATAAAAACGGCCTGCCAGATCGCGGGAGAGAATGATATCATTTTAATCGCAGGAAAAGGTCACGAGACCTACCAGGAAGTAAATGGAGAACGTAGCGATTTTGATGACCTCAAGATAGTAACCGAATTTTTAAATCAATTAAATAAGTAAGCCTAAAACTTTCCCAGGAAAGAGTAATTAGAAAACATGTTATACTACTTATTTCAATATTTAGAAGCAGAATACCAGGTGCCCGGGGCGCGTTTATTTGAGTATATCTCATTTAGATCGGCCATGGCCATTATTCTTTCTTTGGCTATTTCTACTATTTACGGAAAAAGAATTATTAGTTATTTGTTGGCGAAACAAGTGGGAGAAAGCGTTCGTGATCTTGGCTTAAGAGGGCAGAGTGAGAAAGCTGGAACACCTACAATGGGTGGTTTGATTATAATTTTTGCAACCCTTGTTCCGGTTTTGCTTTTTGCGAAACTTGAAAATATTTATGTGATCCTGCTAATTGTAACCACCCTTTGGATGGGGGCAATTGGGTTTATAGACGATTATATTAAAACCTTTAAGAAGGACAAAGAAGGCCTCAAGGGCAAGTTTAAGGTTCTTGGCCAGATTGGTTTAGGTATTATTGTGGGAGGTACTTTGTTTTTTCATCCTGGTGTTACCGTAAAAGAGGAAACCAATGAGCCGGCTCCAGAAAAACAGGAACTGGTAGATAGTTTTCAGAATATTCGGGAGATGGGACCGGAAATTAAAACCACCACTACCACCATTCCTTTTGTAAAGAATAACGAATTCGATTATTCCAGTTTAATAAGTTGGATAGATCCTGCTTTAAAGAATTATGCCTGGTTAATTTTTATTCCCATCGTAATATTTATTGTCACTGCAGTTTCTAATGGCGCCAATTTAACCGATGGAATAGACGGCCTTGCAGCCGGTTCTTCGGCAATAATTGTGCTCACGCTGGGGATTTTCGCCTGGGTTTCGGGTAACATAATTTTTTCTGATTACCTGAATATTATGTACATCCCGCGATCTGGCGAGATGACCATTTTTATAAGTGCCTTTGCGGGAGCTTTGGTAGGTTTTCTATGGTACAACACTTATCCGGCGCAAATCTTTATGGGAGATACCGGGAGTTTAACGATTGGCGGAATTATAGCCGTACTCGCTGTTGCCACCAGGAAAGAATTACTGATCCCGGTTTTATGCGGAATATTTCTGATGGAAAACTTATCGGTGGTATTGCAGGTAGCCTGGTTTAAAATCACCAAACGAAAATATGGCGAAGGCCGAAGAATTTTCCTGATGTCTCCTTTGCATCATCATTATCAGAAAAGAGGATACCACGAAAGTAAAATAGTAGTGCGCTTTTGGATTATTGGAATTTTCCTGGCCATTGTAACTATAATCACACTAAAAGTAAGATAAGAAATAGTGAACACTGAAACTCAAAATAATAGTAATTCCGGTAAAAGACTGGTGATTCTCGGCGGCGGCGAAAGCGGTGCGGGAACTGCCATCCTCGGGTTGAAAGAAGGCTTTGATGTTTTTGTTTCAGACAAAGGAAAAATAAAAGAAAAATATAAGTCGGTTTTTGAAGAATTAAAGATCGATTGGGAAGAAGAAACACATACCGAAGCTAAAATTTTAAATGCTGAGGTTGTGATGAAAAGTCCTGGAATTCCTGAAACTGTTTCAATCGTAAAACAATTAGTAGAGAAAGGTATTCCGGTGATTTCAGAAATAGAATTTGCTGCTGCGTTCACTTCGGCAAAAATTATTGGGATTACAGGAAGTAACGGGAAAACCACTACCACCAAATTTGTGCATCATATTTTAAAGAATGCAGGCATAAAAGTAGGGATGGCGGGTAACGTAGGAGACAGTTTTGCGAAACAAGTAGCTGAAACCAAACCCGATTGGTTTGTGCTGGAATTGAGCAGTTTTCAGTTAGACGGAATTAAAGATTTTAGGCCAGATATTTCGGTATTGACCAATATCACGCCAGATCATTTAGACCGCTACGATCATAAACTGGAAAATTATGTTTTTTCGAAATTTAGAATTGCTGAAAATCAAACAGAAAAAGATTTTTTCATCTACGATTTAGACGATGAGATCATCACCAGGTGGTTAGAGAAAAACCCGGTGAAAGCACAAAAATTACCGTTTTCCCTTCAGCAAAAAGTAGAAAACGGATCATATATAGAGAACCAAAATATTATTGTCAATATAAAAAACAACCAATTTAACATGCCAACAACAAAATTAGGTTTACATGGTAAGCACAACACTAAAAATGCTATGGCTGCGGCCACTGTTTCCCAGCTATTAAGAATTAGAAAAGAAACTATTCGTGAGAGTATGGAGAGTTTTCAGGGGGTGGAACACCGACTTGAAAAAGTGCTGAAAATTAATAATGTACAGTACATAAACGATTCTAAAGCAACTAATGTAAACGCTACTTTTTATGCTTTAGAGAGTATGGAAAGCGAAACCATTTGGATTGTTGGAGGTGTAGATAAAGGAAATGTTTATGACGACCTTTTGCCTTTGGTAAATGAGAAGGTAAAGGCTATAATTTGTCTTGGCGTAGATAACCAAAAGCTGATGCAAAACTTCGGCAATTGTGTAGATACTATGGTAGAAACTCAGTCGATGAAAGAAGCTGTGAGAATGGCTTACAGTCTTGCTGAAAAAGGAAATTCGGTATTGCTTTCACCGGCCTGTGCAAGTTTTGATCTTTTTGAGAATTACGAAGACAGAGGGCGCCAGTTTAAAGAAGCAGTAAGAAATCTTTAAAATTAAAGGTTTTAGAGCTAGGCTCTCGTCAAGCTGAACTTGTTTCAGCTTCTAACAAGTTAGATCCTGAACCAAGTTCAGGATGACGTTAAAGAGTTTGGCTGAATAAAAAGAATATTACTAAAAATTAAATGAGCAGTATTTTTTCAAATCTTAAAGGCGATAAGGTTATCTGGGCTACGGCCGGGCTGTTGGCAATATTTTCATTTTTGCCGGTCTACAGTGCCAGTAGTAACCTTGCGTATCTATATGGAGACGGAAGCACTTTCCAGTATGTGGTGGTGCATTTCTTCCATTTGCTTTTAGGTTTCTGTTTGCTCTTTGCTGTACATAAAATTCCCTATCATTATTTTAGAGGGCTCTCCATCTTGTTTTTGCCGGTGGTAATTGTGTTATTGATTTATACCGTTGCCCAGGGAACAATGATTGACGGGGCTTATGCAAGTAGATGGATTCAAATTCCGGGCTTAGGCGTTTCGTTTCAGTCATCTACGTTGGCATCAGTAGTTTTGATGATCTATGTAGCGCGTTACCTCTCTAAAAAAACTAACGATAATCTCACTTTTAAGGAGTCAATTTTACCGCTTTGGGTGCCTGTAGGACTGGTATTATTATTAATTTTGCCGGCCAATTTCTCTACAACAGCTATCATTTTTTCTATGGTGCTGGTACTCATGTTTTTAGGAGGATATCCGGTAAAATACCTTGGAATTATATTCGCTGCCGGCTTGCTTTTATTGACGATGTTCATTTTAACAGCGAAGGCATTTCCGGGACTTTTACCTAACAGGGTAGATACCTGGGCCAGTAGAATTGAAAGTTTTACAAATGATGAAGATACTGAAGCCGATTACCAAATAGAAAAGGCAAAAATTGCTATTGCGAGTGGTGGTGTTGCAGGAACGGGAATTGGAAAAAGTGTGCAAAGGAATTTTTTACCACAGTCTTCCTCAGATTTTATCTACGCGATAATAGTTGAAGAAATGGGATTAATAGGCGCATTTGGCGTGATGGGAGCATATTTATTATTGTTGTTTAGAATCGTAATTGTTGCCACAAAATCGAATACGGTTTTTGGAAAATTACTGGTTATGGGTGTTGGTTTGCCAATAATCTTTCAGGCTTTAATCAATATGGGAGTTGCGGTAGAATTATTTCCTGTTACGGGACAAACGCTGCCACTAATTAGTAGCGGTGGAACATCTATTTGGATGACCTGTATGGCACTTGGAATTATTTTAAGTGTAAGCGCCAAACGTGAGGAAATGAAAGAACGCGAAGAAGCTGAAAAGGAACTGGATAATGAAAATCCTTTAGATATTTTAAGCGAAGCGATATAAGAAGTGAAAAATGAAAAAGGATTTACGTGTAATATTATCTGGAGGCGGCACAGGCGGGCATATTTACCCGGCCATCGCTATTGCCAACGAGATTAAAAAGCGTTTTCCTAAAGTTAAAATATTATTTGTAGGCGCCAGTGACAGGATGGAGATGGAGAAGGTGCCGCAAGCAGGTTACAAGATAGAAGGTCTTTGGATTAGTGGAATTCAGCGAAAGTTAACGATGAGCAATCTTGTGTTTCCATTTAAGCTGTTAAGCAGTTTGGCGAAATCCCGAAGAATAATTAAGGAATTTAAGCCAGATGTGGTAATTGGAACGGGAGGCTTTGCTAGCGGACCCTTATTAAAAGTAGCGAGCTCAAAAGGAATTCCGAGTCTTATTCAGGAGCAGAACTCGTTTCCGGGAATAACCAACAAACTTCTGGCAAAACAAGTCGATAAGATTTGTGCCGCTTATGAAGAGGTAAAGAGATTTTTTCCTGCTGAAAAAACCATAATAACCGGCAATCCGGTAAGACAGGATCTGTTGAAGATTGACTTGAATAAGGAAAAAGCATTGAAGCACTTTAGTCTTGACAAAGACAAAAAGGTTGTTTTGGTTTTAGGCGGAAGTCTTGGCGCAAGAAGAATTAATCAATTGGTAGAAGCCAATTTAGAAAGGTTTAAAAAGGAAAATATTCAGCTTATCTGGCAAACAGGGAAGCTGTATTTCGAAGAATATAAAAAGTACAATTCAGGATTGGTGCAAACGCATTTATTCCTGAATGAAATGAATTTTGCTTATGGCGCTGCAGATGTGATTATTTCAAGAGCCGGAGCAGGCACGGTTTCAGAATTGAGTATTGTGGGAAAACCGGTGCTTTTTGTGCCTTCGCCAAATGTAGCTGAAGACCACCAGGCTAAAAATGCAATGGCTGTAGTAAAGAAAAATGCAGCGATGATGTTGAAAGAAAATGAGCTGGATGAAAAATTTGTAACCCAGTTTTTCGCATTAATGGCTTCCGAAGAGAAGCAAAAAGAACTGGGAGAAAATATAAAGAAACTGGCTTTGCCAAATGCAACCGCAAGGATTGTAGACGAAGTTGAAAAATTGATTAAATAAAAATTAAGAAAATTAGATCCTGAAATAAATTCAGAAAAGTGAGATTAAAAATATAAATGCAGGATTTAAACCACATAGAAAACATTTATTTTATCGGTATTGGCGGTATTGGGATGAGTGCGCTGGCGCGTTACTTTAAATTCCAGGGGAAAAATGTAGCCGGTTACGATAAGACTTCAACTTCGCTTACCAGAACGCTGGAAGCCGAAGATATCGTTGTGGTTTATGATGAAAAATTAAGTGCTGTTCCTGCTGACTTTATGCAGAAGGAAAATACACTTGTGGTTTATACACCCGCAGTTCCTGTCGCTCACGAACAACTGGTTTATTTTAAGGAAAATGATTTCAACCTAAAGAAAAGAGCCGCTTTACTTGGATTGATCTCTAAAGGAAAAATCACTTTAGCTGTAGCCGGAACTCACGGAAAAACTACCACTACAGCAATCTTAGGACATTTACTTAAAGAAACCGATGCGAAAGTCACCGGATTTTTAGGCGGAATAAGTGAAGATATTCAAAGCAATTTAATTCTTAAGGGTGACGATGTTATCGTGGTGGAAGCCGATGAATTTGACAGGTCTTTTCTTCATCTTTCGCCAAATATCGCAGCGGTAACCTCTATGGATGCCGATCATTTAGATATTTATGGCAAAAAAGAAGAATTAGAAAATACCTTTAGGCAATTTGCCGCTCTCGTGCCAGAAGACGGAACGCTATTTGTAAAAAATGGCTTACCGCTGTATGGAATTACTTTTGGAATAGAAGACAATGCCGATTATTCGGCACAAAATATAAAGATCAAAAATGGGACGTATCATTTTGATCTAAAAACTCCAAACGGGGTTATCGAAGGTTTTAAGTTTAATCTACCCGGCAAACACAATTTGCTAAATGCTATAACCGCCCTGGCGATGGCTATCCAATATGGATCCCCAATCCCCAAGCTAGCCAGGGCGTTATATAGTTTTAAGGGGGTTAAACGCAGATTTTCTTATAAAATTAAGTCAGATAAGCTGGTGCTTATTGACGAATATGCGCATCATCCGGCAGAGATTGCTGCGGTGAACCAGGCCATAAGGGAAATGCATCCCGGGAAGAAGGTTTTGGCAGTTTTTCAGCCGCATTTATTCAGCAGAACTAAAGATTTTGTCGATGATTTTGCTGAAAGCCTGGCTTTATTTGATGAGTTGATGTTACTGGATATTTATCCGGCGCGAGAATTGCCAATTGAAGAAGTTACTTCAAGCTGGCTTTTAGAGAAAGTTCAGAATTCAAATAAGAAATTAATTCAGATAGAAAATATTATTGAAGAAATAAAAAGATCAAATCCGGAAGTTGTGGTGCTTATGGGCGCCGGTAGTATTGGAGAAGAAGTGGAATCTGTAAAGAACGCATTAAAAGATGAAGCATAAACTTAAGTACATAAAACTACCTGTTCTGCTGATTTTAGTGGCTTTTCTCTTCGGTTTTGCTGAAAAACGCAATAATGCCCGGAAAGTAAGCGAAGTTAAGGTGCAATTTATAGCAGGTGAAAACCTATATGTGACCGAGGAAGCGGTTAATAAGTTGTTGATACAAAATGATGTAGCGGCGGCGGGCATAGATAAAGAAATTTTAGATTTGAATAGGGTAGAGCGCCTTTTGAATAATCACGATATGATAGAAAATGCTGAAGCTTTTTTAAGTCTGGATGGCAAACTCCAGACTAAAATAAGTCAGCGTAAACCTATTGGTAGAATAGTTGGAAGCTCTTCCTTTTATTTAGATAAAAATGGGCTTGAAATGCCTTTGTCACCCTACTATTCGGCTCGTGTGCCGTTATTGTTAGATATAGATTCAAGTAATATAGAGAAGGTATATCCGCTGATGGCATATATTCAGCAAGATAAATTTTTAACTCAGCATATCACCGGCGTAAGGCGTTTACCCGGCAATAAATTTGAGTTGCAAATGAGAAAACTGGATTTTAAGGTTTATTTCGGGAAGGCCGAAAATATAGACCTGAAGTTCAATAATTTTAAAGCATTTTATAAAAAAGCTTTGCAAGACAAGAAATTAGAGACCTACAAAAAAGTGAATTTACAATTTGGAGATCAGGTTGTTTGCACTAAAAAGTAAATTATGGAACACAGCGACATAGCCGTAGGATTAGATATAGGGACCACAAAGATTGTGGCCATGATTGGGCGTAAGAACGAGTATGGAAAAGTGGAGATCGTAGGTATTGGGAAATCCAAAAGCCTTGGCGTGCACCGTGGAGTAGTGAATAATATCACTCAAACCATCCAGTCAATTCAACAGGCTATTCAGGAAGCGGAAGCAGATTCCGGTTTAAAGATAAGTGATATTGTAGTTGGTATTGCGGGCCAGCACATAAGAAGCCTGCAACACAGCGATTACATAACCAGGACAAATCCTGAAGAGGTAATTGATGCCGATGATATTCATAGCCTTTGCAACCAGGTTCATAAGCTGGTAATGCTACCGGGTGAAGAAATTATTCACGTTTTACCCCAGGAATTCAAGGTAGACGGGCAGGCAGAGATCAAGGAGCCTATTGGAATGTACGGCGGAAGATTGGAAGCAAATTTCCATGTGGTGGTTGGCCAGGTTTCTTCCATTAGGAATATTGGAAGATGTGTAAAAAGCGCCGGTTTAGAACTTTCGGCAGTGACTTTAGAACCATTGGCTTCGGCTAATGCAGTATTGAGTCAGGAAGAAAAAGAAGCCGGGGTTGCGCTTATAGATATTGGTGGCGGAACTACCGATTTAGCGATTTTTAAAGACGGAATTATTAGACATACCGCGGTAATTCCTTTCGGAGGAAATGTGATTACCGAAGACATCAAAGAAGGATGTTCAATTATAGAAAAACAGGCTGAATTGCTAAAAATTAAATTCGGTTCTGCCTGGCCGGGAGAAAATAAAGACAATGAAATTGTTTCTATTCCTGGTTTACGTGGAAGAGAGCCTAAGGAAATTACCTTAAAGAATCTTTCAAAAATAATTCACGCCCGTGTAGTGGAGATTATTGAGCAGGTTTACCTGGAAATTAAAAATTACGGGCACGAAGAACAAAAGAAAAAATTGATTGCCGGAATGGTTTTAACCGGAGGTGGCGCACAGTTGAAGCATTTAAAACAACTTGCAGAATACATTACCGGTATGGATACCAGAATAGGTTATCCAAACGAGCACCTGGCAGGAAATAATGATACCGAAACTACCAGTCCGGTTTATGCTACTGCGGTAGGTTTGGTAATGAATAGCCTGGAACACGGTGAAAAGAAGTTTCAGGAAGAAGTAGTGCTGAAGAGCAAGGAAGAAAGAGAAAAAGAAGAAGCGCAGTTGCAGGAAGATTTTGACCAAAATCCACCGGAAGGTGAAGATTTGAAGCAAGATCCCGAAGCATCAAAAGGACCGCCCAAAAAGAGCATTTTTGATAAATGGGCAGAGAAGTTTAAAGATTTTTTAGATAACGCAGAGTAAAATACCTCTAGGCAAACCCACGAGGTATAAAATTAAAAAATAAAAACATTTCGACGGAGGCGTCGAAGCATAATAAAGCTCACTTAGTGAGTAAAAGATAGAACCAGTAAAACAGAATTTATGAGCAGTACAGAATTCGACAACATTGCATTCGATTTGCCAAAGAATCAATCGAACGTCATTAAGGTTATTGGTGTTGGTGGTGGAGGCAGCAATGCCATAAACCACATGTTCCAGTTAGGGATAAAAGGTGTAGATTTTGTGGTTTGCAATACCGATGCGCAAGCCCTTGATAACAGCTCAGTTCCCAATAAAATACAATTAGGTGTTAGCTTAACAGAAGGTTTAGGGGCCGGAGCTAACCCACATATTGGGGAACAGGCAGCAGTAGAAAGTTTTGACGAAATTAAACAAATGCTTGATGTAAATACCAAAATGGTATTTATTACCGCAGGTATGGGCGGTGGTACCGGTACAGGTGCCGCACCGGTTATTGCGAAACAAGCTAAAGATATGGATATCCTTACGGTTGGGATCGTGACCATTCCTTTTCAGTTTGAGGGGAAAATGAGAAACGAGCAAGCTCAACTTGGGGTAGAAAACCTAAGAAGTCATGTTGATTCATTAATTGTAATCAACAATAATAAATTGCGTGAGGTTTACGGTAATCTTGGCTTTAAGGCCGGTTTTTCTAAAGCCGATGAGGTTTTGGCAACTGCCTCTAGAGGTATTGCTGAAGTAATAACTCATCACTATACGCAAAACATTGACCTTAGGGATGCTAAAACAGTATTGAGCAATAGTGGGACTGCAATAATGGGTTCTGCCCAGGCTACTGGTGCTACCAGGGCGCAGGATGCTATTAGTAAAGCTCTGGACTCTCCTTTATTGAACGATAATAAGATTACCGGTGCTCAAAACGTATTACTGCTAATCGTTTCGGGTTCTGAGGAAATTACTATTGATGAAATAGGGGAAATCAACGATCATATTCAGGCTGAAGCTGGTCACAGCGCCAATATTATTATGGGTGTTGGGGAAGATGAAGCTTTAGATGAAGCGATCTCTGTTACCATTATTGCTACGGGATTTAACGTAGAACAGCAAAACGAAATTGTAAATACCGAAACCAAAAAAATAATCCACACGCTGGAGGACGATCAGAAAGCGGAACAGAATTTAAATCCGAAGAAAACTCGTTCTTACCCTGAATTCAACCAAAGGGTGGAAGAGCCTAAGCAAGAAGAACCAAAAGCGCAGGAGGCAGAAAAACCAATTGTACATACTTTAGATGATAGTGTAGAGGAGGTAGATGAATTGGGAAATATTCAGAATAAAGAAGATGAATTATTGCAAACGCCACCTTCGGCGAGGAATATGGAAGTTTCTTATGAGGAAATAAATCCCGACGATTTTATTATTAATGATACTTCAGAAGAAGTAAAGCAGATGGATGTTAATGAGCCGGAAGAGGTTCAGAATGATAATGAAGATCAGTTTATGTTCACTTTCGATTTTCCTATAAACCAGGAGAAAAAAGAAGAACCTCAACGAGAGCAGCCTAAACAGCAGCAACAACAGCAACAACAACAAACCAGGCCACAACAGCCGCAACAGGAAAGAAAGCAGGAAATTAGACATCAGCTTGAAGAAGATGAGTCTAAGAATATAGAGGTCAATGAACCTGTGGAAATTGTTCCGGTAACCGAGAGTTCCACACGTGGAGTTAAGCGTTACAGCCTGGACGATTATATGGAGTTTGAGCAATCTTTAGATCGCTCTAAACCCCAGGCCAAAAAGAAAGAGGAGCCAAAGGATGAAACAATTGCTTTTGAAAAGAAAACGGTAAAACCAGAACCTCAAAATCCTGAAAAAAAGCAGGAAGAGCACGGTGAGGAAGATCCGTTTAACAATCCAATTTCTGAAGTGCTAATAGAACGTGCAGCAGAGCGTAGGGCTAAAATGAAGGAGTTTAATTACAAGTTTAGAAGTAATGCAGCCCAGATTGATGAAATTGAAAAGCAACCTGCCTATAAAAGACAGGGAGTAGATTTGGATAAAAACGATAGAGGAGAAGGGAAGTTATCTAGAACTACCCTGGGGCAGGACGATAATGATGATCTTCACTTTAGAAGAAATAACTCCTTTTTACACGATAATGTAGACTAACACCAATCTTTATTATATATTACTGTTCATAAAAAAGGTGCCTCGCAATGGGCACCTTTTTTCTTTTATAAAAATCTGGTTTTAAGCTTTTTTCTCTGCTTGAATATCTTCGGTGTCTTTTCTTCTTTTAATAAGGGAAATACCCGAAATAAAGAAAATAAAACCAATAATAGCCAATGCCCAGGGGCTTAACATAAGGGCAATACTTCCAAAAATTCCAAGAATTCCCATTACCAGTGCAATTGCACCGCCAACGGTTAAGATAATTCCTAAGATTTTAATCATAACTAAAGTGTTTTGGTTAGGAAAATAAAGGTAGCCAAATGTTTGAAAATTATCTTGTGATTAACATTTCTTAAAGAAAGTAGACGTTTCTAAGGCTGGGAACTCCATTTTTCTATTTCCATTATCGCTTCAGTTTCATTACCCCAACCTTCAACTTCTAACACTTGAGATTTGTCATAATAAGTGAACCAGCTCTCCAGGATCTTAATTACTTCAGGATAATCTGAAGTAAAGTTTTGGTAATTTTCAGAAATAATAATTCGGTCTTTTAATTCCGCCGGAATCGCGATGATCTTATAATCCAGTTCCTTTTCATCTATTAATTTTAAAACGGCAATAGGAATAATTTCTATAACACTACCGGTTTTTAGACTTTCGCCCAGAACGAGAACATCGGCGGCATCACCATCACCACCAAGTTTAGGATTAGAAAAAGTAGAGGGAATAAAACCATAATTTCCGGGATAAGGAAGAAAATTGATAATTCTATCTTTTCGGTCTCTTTGGTCTATTAAAAACTCCTTTTTCTCTTTGTGATATTCTATCTTTTTATTGGTTCCTGCAGGGATTTCAATCACCGCTAGGTAATTTCCGCTCTCAGTTTTGCCAGGTAACTTGCTTAAATCTTTTGAAGGTTTACAGCCAGAAAAAACTAGTAAAAACCCTAAACCTAAACTGAATAGCAAGCTTTTCATCTTAAAAAAATTAATCCCAATAGATCATAAAATATTTGATTTTAGCATCATCAGGAATTTGTGAAGCCCTAATCTTAGAATCGGTATCGTACCTAAGATCTGCAGGAAGTTCTTTTTTATCTATGGTGATATATGCGTTTATTTCGTCTAGAAAAACAACCGCGGCGTTCAGGGTGTTTTCTATTCTTGAAATATTATAATCTTCCATAATATCTTTAAAAGTACTTTGGGTACTCAAACCGCTTTTGGTTTCGTAACGAGGGTCTATAACGCGTATATAGCCAATGGTGCTGGTGGAATCGAATTCCTGGAGAGGTTCTAATATCATCAGTGGTTTTCCTCCTTTTTCAAAAACCTTAATTTCATCGGTAGCGCGAAATTCCTGAGCGCCACTTTTTTGTTTTACCAGGGAATCTTTTGCAAATAAGGAATCTAATTGATTGATCCTGATGTCCCGGTTTACAGGGCCAACCTGGTTAGCGGTAATTAAAAAAGGATTGTCTTCATCCTTTTGACAAGAGGTTAGGCCTAAAGTTAAGCCTAGAATAAGTAGCAAAGATTTTTTCATTTCTTAGATTGAATATTGATGATAATTATTTTAATAATTTATTGAGCACTCCCATGACGCCCCTAATAAAAGTTGCGCTGGTAAGCACTTTAATGATAGCGCCCTGAGTTTTACCCGAGTTGCTCCTGCCGGTAGTAGTGACAGCCTTTTTTCTTTCTAAAGCTTCAGCTTCGGCCTTTTCTTTGGCCTCTTTTGCTTCGGCTTCCTCAATTTTCTTATTCAGAAGTTCATAAGCGCTTTCGCGATCAATTTCTTCGTTATATTTTGACCTTAATTTAGACTGAAAAATCAGTTCCTCAAGCTCGCTATCGGTTAGAATATCCATTCTGCTCATTGGTGCTCTTAACATCGTGGCGGCAAGTGCCGAAGGTCTTCCTTTTTCATCTAATGCAGAAACCAAAGCTTCTCCAATACCTAACGAGGTGAGCTCGTTTTTGGTATCATAATATTTAGAAATTGGATAATTTTCTGCTGATAATTTTATTGCTTTTCGATCTTTTGCCGTAAATGCCCTTAAGGCGTGCTGAATTTTTAATCCTAGCTGTCCCAATACTTCCGAAGGAACATCGGTTGGGTTTTGGGTTACAAAATAAAGTCCCACACCTTTAGACCGGATTAGTTTGACAATACTTTCAATTTGATCTAATAAAGCATCTGAAGCTTCCTTAAAAATAAGGTGAGCTTCATCTATAAATAGCACTAATTTAGGTTTGTCGCTATCACCTTCTTCAGGGAAAGTGGTGTAAATTTCAGCCAAAAGGCTAAGCATAAATGTTGAAAATAACTTTGGCTTATCCTGGATATCGGTAAGCCGCATAATGTTGACATAACCTTGTCCTTTTTCGTCTTTCCTGGTAAGATCTGTTACTTCAAAAGAGCGTTCGCCAAAAAAGCGTTCTGCACCTTGCTGTTCTAGCGCTACAATCTTTCTAAGAATAGCACCTGTGGAGGCGCTGGAAATTCTCCCATATTCGTTTTCTATAGTTTCTCGGCCTTCATTAGTGACATATTGCAGCATCTTTTTAAGATCTTTAAGGTCTAAAAGAGGCAAATGATGATCGTCACAGTATTTAAAAATTATGGCTAGGATGCCTTCCTGGGTTGGCGTAACATCTAAAATTCGTGATAAAAGAATGGGCCCAAATTCACTAACCGTTGCTCTTAATCGAACACCATTCTGTTCTGAAATTGTAAGAAATTCAACCGGTGATTTTGAAGCTTCAAATGGAAATCCAAGTTTTTTATGGCGTTCGTGTAAAAACTCTTCTCCGTTAGACGGTTTTGCGATTCCGCTAAGATCTCCTTTTACGTCCATCAGCAAAACCGGAACTCCTTTTTGAGAAAGATTTTCAGCTAAAATTTGCAGCGTTTTAGATTTTCCCGTTCCGGTAGCCCCGGCTATAAGCCCGTGGCGGTTCATTGTTTTCAACGGAATTTTAACCGCAGCATCGGCGAAAGTTTCCCCATTTAGCATTGCGGCACCCAAATGAATATAATCACCTTTGGGATTATAGGCCTGGCTGATATGTTCTACAAATTCTTGTGTTTTATCCACGCTTCAAATTTCCTTAAAAATAAGAATTGTTGCGAATAATTGGCGGTTTTAAGCCAATTTACTTTTTAGGAAATAATTATTTAACGGGGTTTTCCAGAAGTTCTATGCTTCCTTTTATTGCGTTTATCTTCGCTTTCAGTCCGTTAGGAATTGTGACGTTATCATCTATATGGCCGATCATCGCTCCCGAAAATGCCGGAATATTTAGAGGTTTTATATAATGATCTATAACCTCTTCCATAGTAAGCGAACCGTAACCGGAGCCGCCTGGATTGCAGCTGGTGCATTTTCCGAAAACAAATCCGCTAATCTTATCCAGTACACCACCTAATTGCAACTGGCTCATCATCCTGTCTACCGCATAAATTTGTTCGCCAACATCCTCTAAGTAAAGAATGTTGCCTTCCCAATCTGTGGGGAAGTATTCCGATCCCATAATTCCTGTAAGCACCGAAAGATTTCCGCCAATTAGTCTACCGCTAGCTTCACCTTCTCTAATAGTCCTGATTCTGTTTTCTATTTGCACCAGGTTATCGCCTTTATCGGTAGGATTGGTGAAGGTGATTTTTTCCTTATCGAATAGCAAACGTTTAAAATAATCAAAACTGAAAGAATTCCAGGTAGAAACCGCTAACGGACCGTGAAAAGATACAAGTCCGGTTTTTTCGTAGATTGCCAAATGCAGCGCGGTAATATCGCTATAACCTATAAAGATCTTCGGGTTGTTTTTAATTGTCTCGTAATCTAATTTATCCAGAATTCTCGCTGCGCCAGATCCTCCCCGAAGTGCCATTACAGCCTGAATATTTTCGTCGCGAAACATCTCGTTTAATTCCCCTGCACGTTCTTCATCGGTTCCTGCCAGATGCCCGTAACGCCCTTTTACAAAATCTCCGAATTTTACCTTCAAACCCATCGCTTCCAGGTTTTCTTTCGCAATTTCGTAAGGTTCGGTTTCAAAAATAGCGCTAGACGGACTTACAACGCCAACCGTATCGCCTTCTTTTAATCCCTGCGGAATTATCACCGAATTATTAGTAGATACGATTTTATCAATTTCGGTAAAACTAGCTAGCGGAAAAGCTAAACTTCCAATTCCTATATTTTGAATGAATTTTCTACGTTGCATGGGGATGTTTTTAGAAATTTAAATTTAGTAATTATCACGAATCTGCAGCAGAACTTTTTCCATTTCAGCCTTTAAAACTGAAGTCGGAACCGTGTAGTTGCTATTCATAAAACTAAAAATCACTAATTTGCCTTTTTTGGTTTTTAGATATCCACTAAGGCTATGATTGTTTTTTAATGTACCGGTTTTGGCGAAAACATAAGGCTTATCGGCTTTATAGTAATTTTTTATCGTTCCAGAATGTCCACCTGCAGGCAGCATGTCTAATAATTCTTCCTGAGAGACTTCAGCTTTAATTTTTTGAAGTAATTGAACCATACTTCGGGGTGTAAAAAGATTATAGCGAGAAAGGCCAGAACCATCATACCAAATAGGTTCATCTGGCAGGTCTTTTAGATGGTTTTCTTTCATATAGTCTATTGCAATATCAGATTTTAGGGTGTCTGAAACTTTATTTGCCGCCATTAATAAAATTTGTTCAGCTATAAAATTATCGCTCACCTTCAGCATTCTTTTGTGTATACTGTCGCTTGGGATACTATATAGTGTATTATTTAGCTTTTTATTTAATGCTGAATTCTGAACGAGACTTATCGGTTTTTGAAGTGTATCGCTTAAGAGATTTACGAAAATTTCTGAAGAATATTTAAAAGGAACAACTTGAGAAAACTCTGAATCTTTCTCTTGATTGTTGAACGTAAAACGGTTTTCAACTATATCGCGCCTAAGCCGAGAGGAAATTAGGCTGTCTTTTGAGCTTACCAGGGAATCCCTGAAAATTGCGGGTAAAACCACGGGAAACTCCTTATTTTTTTGAAACTCAAATCCTACAATATTGCCATAAATAGGAAAGGCGGTACGTTCAGCCGAATAGTAAGCATTGTAATCGTCCCAGGCCCAACCGGGGCCCTGATGCTTTTCGGTATAGGTTGGGGCAACGTAAGTTAGGTGATTTTTATTTTTCTTTAAAAATTCAAAAACCTTTGATTCTGGTAGATCTTCATTTAAAAACGAAGGATCTCCGGTAGCCTTAAAATAAAGCGTATCATTTTGAATTCGGTATTGAAGCGCAGGAATAGAATCGCCTAATATCTTTAGCCCTGCATAAAAGGAGAAGAGCTTGGTATTTGAAGCCGGGGTAAAATATTTTTCTTCGTTATGGCTGTAAAGGGTTTTGTTTTCTTCAGGGTCAATTACCATAAAACCTGCGAAGCCCTGTTCGAAAACAGGGGATTCCTTAAAAATTTTGTCTAAAGGCCTGCTTATTTTTCTAGTGCTTGAGCAGGATGCAAAAATTATGATAGTTGAAAAAAGGATAATAGCTTTTAGAGAAAATCTAATATGGGCGCAATTTTTCACAATTATAAACTTTTAAATAGGTTGGGATATTTTTAAAAAATTAATACGAAGTTAAATTAATAATCAAGAACTTAATAAAAGTTTAAATTTTAATGTTACTAATTAGCTTAAATATGTGGGTTTTAGGTATATTTAATTTATAATTTAGAAAACTTTAACACAGAAAGGAATGAAAAACAAAATTACAATTATGGCCTTGCTGGCGTTTTTCCAACTTACCGGAATGTTTGCTCAGGAACAAGAAGTAACCGGTACGGTTACTGTGGCCAATGATGGAATGCCTTTGCCAGGCGTTAATGTGCTGGTTAAAGGAACAAACGAAGGTACGGTTACTGACATGGAAGGTAATTACGCTATTGAAGTTGGAGAAGATGCTGTTTTGGTATTTTCTTCCTTAGGCTTTGAAAAGCAAGAGCAACCTGTAAATGGAAGAAGCGTAATTAATGTTAGCCTGGTTGAGAACCTTGAGGGACTCGACGAGGTAGTGGTTACCTCCTTTGGTATTGAACAGGAAAAAAGAGCGTTGGGATATGCCGTGCAGGAAATTAATGCAGAAGAAATTACTAAAACTAAACAACAGAACGTGGTAAGTGCATTGCAGGGACAAGCCGCCGGTGTGCAAATCACCAATTCTGGTGGAGCTCCCGGGCAAAGTGCCAGGATTATAATTAGGGGTGTTAACTCTTTAGACCCTAATGCCGATAACCAACCTTTATTTGTTGTAGACGGTGTACCAATTGATAACTCCACTACCGAATCTGCAGGTACGCCTCGTGGATTAACAAACAGGGCAGCAGATATTAATCCTAATGATATTGAATCTTTAAACGTCTTAAAAGGAGCTGCGGCTACCGCTTTATATGGAGTTAGAGCTGCCAACGGAGCGGTTATTATTACTACAAAGAAAGGTAAGGAGGGACAGGTTAGAATTAACCTTAATAGTTCAATAGGTTTTGAGGAGATTAATCAGTATCCCGATTTCCAGGAAGTATATGGACAGGGATTTTCTGGAGAATACGATCCAAGCTCTTTTTGGCCTAACTGGGGTCCTTCTATGGAAGAGATCAATGCTATAGATCCCGATGCTAAATTTTATGATATTTGGAGAGATGCTTTTGATACTGGAGTGCAAATAGATAACTCTTTAAGTATTTCTGGAGGAAATGAAAAAGCTACTTTTTATGGTTCGCTAGGTAATTTAGGTCACGAAGGGATTATGCCTTTTAGTGACTGGAACAGAACCTCGGCCAGATTAAATGGTCAGATAAAATTCAGCGAAAAATTTACGTTTTCAGGAAATTTGAACTACACTATTTCGGGTGGTAATCGTGTTCCGCACGATAGGTTTATGGAGCGTATGATGTACTGGGCACCAAACCATGATGTTACCGATTATATAAATCCAGATGGCACCATGAAAACCTATGGGAATACAAACCCATTATATGATGCTCGTTTTAGCACTTTTGAGGATGAGGTTAATAGAACTATTGGGAATTTTAAATTTACCTACAGCCCTTTTGAGTGGTTGGATATTAATTACCTGATTGGTACCGACTACTACAGTGAAAATAGAACAGAGATCACTCCTGGTCCTTTAGGAATAGATGGTGAAGTGCCGCTAAGCAGTACCGGTTCTATTTCAGAAACAAGTATTGAAAGTCGTGATATCAACTCTAACTTCTTTATTACACTCACCAAAGATTGGACAGAAAAATTCGGGAGTACTTTAAGAATAGGTAACGATGTTTTTGAAAGAGATTATAAAAGATTTGATGCCTCTGGCTCTAACTTTGTAATTCCACAATTTTACGATCTAAGCTATACGAGCCAAATATCAAATTCACAGGATAAACGCAAGAAAAGACTTGTTGGGGTTTATGGAGATTTGATGTTAAGTTATGACGATATGTTATTCGTAAATATAACTGCCAGAAACGACTGGACTTCTACACTTCCAATAGGTAATAATTCATTTTTCTATCCTTCAGTAAATGTGGGTTGGGTTTTTAGTGAAGTTGTTGAAACGCCAGAATTTTTAACGTTTGGTAAATTGAGAGCTTCGTGGGCACAGGTTGGTAAGGATACAGATCCATACTTAATAGGGCAAACCTACACTTCACCTTCAAATTATCCACTAAACGGCCAGGTTGGATTTACTCGTTTTAGCCGTTTTGGAGATCCATTGCTAAAACCTGAAGAAACCACTTCTATTGAGTTTGGTACAGATCTTAGATTCTTTGAAAATCGTTTAGGAATAGATTTTACCTGGTATAAATCTAATAGTAAAGACCAGATAATTCCTGTTCCGGTTTCAGAAAGTGTTGGTTTTTCAACATTTGTAACCAATGCTGGAGAGATTGAAAATAAAGGGGTAGAATTTATTGTTCGTGGTACTCCGGTTAAAACTGAAGATTTTAGATGGGATGTTTCGCTAAACGCTGCTTACAATCAAAATGAAGTAGTAAATATAAGAGAAGGTATAGAAGAAATTGTTGTTGGAAGCCAATTTGGATATGCCGGAAGTACGGTGACCATGAAGCTTATTGAAGGAGAAGCCTATGGTAATATTTTTGGAAGCAGTTATCAAAGATTTGGTGCAGATGAAAATAGTATCTTTTTAAACGAAGACTTGCCAGTAGTAATTGGTGAAAATGGTTTTCCTTTAAGAAATGGATCGCAACTTGTTCTAGGAAACACCACTCCAAAATGGATTGGAGGTCTTAAGAACGACTTCACTTATAAAGGTTTTGATTTCTCCTTTTTAATAGATTTCAGAACTGGATTAGAGCAGTACAGCCAATATGATAACTTCTTTTCTGCCTTTGGTATTGCAGAATATACCCTGGCAAGAAATGACACCCGCGTTTTTAATGGCGTCTTAGCAGATGGTTCTCCAAATAATCAGGAAGTGTGGTTAGGCCAGGGCGAAGGGCCAGATGGTAGAAATTATGGTGCAGGTTTTTATAGAAATACCTATAGAACCGTGAGTGAGAATTTTGTTCACGATGCTTCATTTATAAAGTTGAGGAATATTTCTCTTGGATATAGCTTACAGGAAAACGTATTAAGTATGTTGCCTTTTACTTCAGCGCGTGTTTCTGTGGCGGCGAATAACATTATCCTTTACACCCCATGGGATGGTTTTGATCCCGAGTCTTTTAGCGCAGGGGCTGGTGGTAATGCTGTTGGTTTTACTGGGTTAGGTTACCCGGGAGTGCAAAGTTTATTTTTCACGCTTAATCTAGGACTATAATTAAAAAGATAAAGAATATGAATTTTCTAAAAAATAAATACACATACCTTGTCATTGCCAGTATGTTCATGTTTTCGTCTTGTGACGATTACCTGGATATTAATGACAACCCGAATAATCCTACAGAGGCGCCAATTTCGGCCTTAATGGTGAATTCCACTTTTGAGACAGCCCAGAATACATTTAGAATGGGAGATATTTCTACTAATTATGTGCAACATCTTGCTTCGCCTAATCCGGCCAGTTCTTCAGATGTTATGGATCCGGTTAATTACAGCGGTACCTGGTCCAATATGTATAACGTAATGACAGATTTAAGTGATCTTATAAATCAGTCCGGGGAAAATGGAGCAAATCATTACCAGGGAGCAGGGCAGATATTAATGGCCTTAAACCTGGGAATGACGGTAGATGCCTGGGGAAGTATTCCTTATAGTGAAGGTTTGGATTTTCAAACTATCACGCCGTCTTATGACAATGATAGTGAATTGTACCAGGAAATTTTGAACTTGTTAGACCAGGGCCTTGTAAATCTATCTAACCCTACCGAAGTTTCATTGGGGGAAGACGATTTTATTTATAATGGAGATATTAGCAAATGGATGAAACTCGGAAACATGCTTAAAGCCAGATATCTTAACCACTACAGCGAAACAGGTTCTTATGACCCTGCCGCGGTGCTTGCTGCTTTAGATAATGGAATGGAGTCTAATTCAGATGATGCTCAGGTAGAATATTTTCCAGAACAGTTTAATCCCTGGGCAAACGTGGCTATAAATAATGCTGATTTACTTCTTGGAGGATGGATCTCAGAGCAATTTATAGAAAGTTTGGATGGAACTCTATACGGGGTTCAGGATCCGAGATTGCCTTATATGGTTGGAGCTACAGACGATGGTGAATATATTGGAGTAGAGAATGGAGTCGGT
This sequence comes from Salegentibacter salarius, assembly GCF_900168265.1. Taxonomy (GTDB): domain Bacteria; phylum Bacteroidota; class Bacteroidia; order Flavobacteriales; family Flavobacteriaceae; genus Salegentibacter; species Salegentibacter salarius. Next base: position 54,349 of record NZ_FVZF01000013.1, read on the forward strand.
AGAGGAGATGCCCCGGAACAGGGGGCTCGTTCTGTGCTTGAACCAGGTGACTATTACTCGAGTGAGCTATCGCCAATTTTAATAGCAACTTATTTCGAGCAGAAATTCATTGAAGCCGAGGCCGCTTTTGGAATTGATAAAAGTAGATCTTACGAAGCTTATTTAGCCGGAATTAGAGCTCATATGACTAAAATAGGAGTAGAACCTGCGGAGATAGAGGCTTATATGAGTAATCCTGAAGTGAGCATGGGCGAAGCAGATTTTAGCATGGAAGATATCTTTAAGGAGAAATGGATCGCAATGTTCTTGCATCCTGAAACCTGGGTTGATGCTCGTAGATACGATTATTCCTATGAAGATTTTGATCTCCCTGCAAATGTAAACCCAGATCTTAATGGCGAGTTTATTAGTAGGTTAGCGTATCCGGATTCTGAAGTTAGTAGAAATGGAAGTAATGTTCCCGATGTAAGTCTTACCGATAAGATTTTTTGGGATGAATAAGATTATCAAATATTAATAATGAACAAATCTCCCGGCTTGTCCGGGAGATTTTGGTTTTAAAAATGTTTTCAATGAAATATATAATTATCATTCTCACGCTCTTTTTATTTAGTTGTAAAAGTGCTGATGTTTCCGAGAGAATAATAGATCGTCCTATAATTTTTAACGAAGAACGAACGCAGCTTAGCCTGGACTATCTGGAAGAACGTTACGGTTTAGAGAAATCTTCTCCTGAAATTACTCCAAAAATGATCGTGCTGCACTGGACGGCAATTCCAGATTTAGAAAGTTCATTTCGTGCATTTAATCCCGTTAAATTACCTGGCGCCAGGGAAGATATTCAACAAGCCGGTGCTTTAAATGTATCTGCTCATTTTCTGGTGGATCGCGACGGCACAATTTATAGGTTAATGCCTGAAACTGTTATGGCAAGGCATGTAATTGGCTTAAACCACGCCGCAATTGGAGTTGAAAATGTTGGTGGTACAAAAGAAACCCCGCTTACTAAGGCTCAGCTAAAGGCTAATATTGATTTAGTGAAATATTTAGCTGAAAAATATAATATAGAATATTTGCTGGGGCATTATGAATATCCGCAGTTTGAAGACCACGAATTATGGTTGGAGAAAGACGAATCTTATCGAACTCAAAAGACCGATCCCGGAAAAGAATTTATGCAAAAAGTTCGGGAAAAAACTAAAAGCCTTAATTTTAAACCTGTTCCTAAAAAAGATACTAAATGAATTTCAAAAAAATAAGCTTCTTGTTTTTTTTATGCGCGTTTTTTACCCTTTCAAGTAGCTCAGCGCAGGAGAAAGAAATCTATAGAGAACTTTATAATTCTTATGAAGATTTTAAAGAAAAATCTATAGAAAAACGCCGATTTACCCAGGCTAAAATTCAGCCTTTAATCAATGATTTCGACCAAAAGGAGCATTTTAAAGTCACCAAAGTTGGCGAATCTATAGAAGGTAGACCGCTTCAGTTAATTTCTTTAGGTAAAGGAGATGTAGATATTTTTCTGTGGTCGCAAATGCACGGCGATGAGTCTACGGCTACCATGGCGATTTTCGATATTCTCAATTTCCTTGATGCCGAAGCATTTTCAGAAGAAAAAGAAGAAATGTTGAAGAATGTAAAACTTCATTTTTTACCTATGCTGAATCCTGATGGTGCAGAGCGTTTTCAGCGTAGAAATTTGTTGGGAGTAGATATTAATCGTGATGCCCTGAGATTGCAGTCTCCGGAAAGTAAAACTTTAAAAAATGTGCGTGACAGCCTGGATGCCGATTTTGGTTTTAATCTCCACGATCAAAGCACTTATTATAATGCCGAAAGAACTCCAAAACCCGCAACCATGTCGTACTTAGCACCAGCCTATAATTATGAAAAATCTATAAATGAAGTGCGTGGGGCAGCGATGCAGGTAATTGTGCAAATGAATAACATTCTGCAGGAATATGCGCCCGGCCAGGTGGGACGCTATAACGACGATTTTGAGCCGCGTGCATTTGGAGATAACATTCAAAAATGGGGGACAAGTACTATTTTAATTGAATCTGGTGGTTACCCAAACGACCCGGAAAAACAGCAAATTAGAAAGTTGAATTTTGTTTCTATTCTTGCCGCCATATTTTCTATTGCCGATGAAGATTATAAGAACGCTGAAATTTCTAAATATGAAGAGATTCCCAATAACGACAGGAAACTGTTTGATTTAAAACTTACCGCTCTTACTTATGAATTACTAGGAGAGGACTATATTTTAGATTTAGGGATTAACCAATACGAAGTTCAGGATGAGGATCTGGATTATTTTTATAATTCCAACATTTCAGATCAGGGAGATCTTTCTACCTATTACGGGTATGAAGAATTTGATGCTTCTGGTTATAAATTTGTGCAGGGAAAAATTTACCCGGAAACCTATGAGAATTTGGAGGTATTTCAACAAGAAAATATTTCAGAAATACTCAAAGAGGGGTATTCTTATGTCGTTTTAAAGGAGTTACCGGAAGATGGTTTTACCAATTTACCTCTAAACCTGGTAACCGAAGATTTTGAAATTTCTGAAAATTTGCAGCCTAATTTCTTTCTAAAAAAAGATGAAAACTTGGAGTATGCTGTAATTAATGGGTTTTTTATAGATCTTTCAAAAGAAAACTTTGATGTGGGAAATGCTCTTATTTTAGATTAGAGAGGAATTCGGCCTGAAGCACAGGATAAAAAAAGAGATTCCGTATCTTTGCCGGCTATGATTACAGAAGAAACTAAGGCATTGGTAGATGATGGGATAATGCTTCCTTTAATGGAGGAGTTTTATACCATACAGGGAGAGGGATTTCATAAAGGAACCGCCGCTTATTTTATAAGAATTGGAGGCTGCGATGTAGGATGCCATTGGTGCGATGTTAAAGAAAGCTGGGACCCTTCTATTCATCCGCCAACACATATTGGTGAGATCGTGGAAAAAGCGGTAGCAAGTAGTAAAACTATTGTGATTACCGGTGGGGAACCGCTTACCTGGGATATGACGAGGCTTACCGGGGCATTAAAGGCCAAAGGTTGTGATATTCATATTGAAACCTCGGGAGCATATAAATTAACCGGACAGTGGGATTGGATTTGCTTATCACCAAAGAAAATAAAATTACCTACTGAAGAGATTTATCCGCTGGCCCACGAGCTGAAAGTGATTATTTTTAATAAGCACGATTTTAAGTTTGCTGAAGAGCAGGCTGAAAAAGTTAGCGAGAATTGCATTCTTTATCTGCAACCAGAGTGGAGCAATAGAGATAAAATGATGCCTTTAATAGTTGATTTTGTAATGAAAAATCCAAAATGGAAGGTTTCGCTACAAACTCATAAATATCTCAATATTCCATAAAAATAAATTGATTTAGAAGTGGAGGCCGTCAAGCTGAACTGGTTTCAGCTTCTAACTTGTTACTGATATATCTTATTAGATCCTGAAATAAATTCAGGATGACGATTTTATATATTGCTAAAATATTCCATAAAAAAACGGCTGTTCCTTTTAGAAACAGCCGTTTTTTGGTTTAGTTCGATGTCTTTATTGTCCCGCAGGAGAGAAAGGTACTTTTACATACTTATCTGCCCAACCCATCAATAGGTTAGCGCCTTCTTCATTTTCTTTCTGCTCTATGGTCATAGAGAAATTCTCAATATTATGACTTGAATTTCTTACCGGAACTTTAATTCTTACATAATCCCTTTCGTCAGTATATTCGTAAGCGCCCCAGGTGTGAACTGATTTATTTAGAATCACAGTCCAATGCTTTTCATCTGGAATAGTGTAAAGCGTATAGGTGCCGGCTTTTACGGTTTCGCCACCAATGGTCATATCGTTATAAAAAGTGATTTCTGTAGCTTCGTTAGCTCCGGTTCTCCAAACTTCTCCATAAGGCACCAGTTTTCCGAAAATTTCACGATCCCGCATTTGAGGACGGCTATAAATTACTCTCATGATTACCTCGTCTTTTTGATTTCGGTGTATAATCATATCAAGAGGGCTGGTATCTAATTTAGGGAAATTAGGATCACTGCTTTGTTCTGTTTCCTGTGCCAGTACATCCTGAAATCCTAGAAATCCTATTAAACATACTGCTGTTAAAAGTATTTTTTTCATTGTGTTTGATTTTTATGCCTAAAGATAGTTTACTGCATTTTCTTAAGGTGTTAAAGATTTATTTAGTTGCTGTTAAAATATTGAATATTTAAAGAGCTGAAAAATGTTGGCCTTGTGATAAGTGTTTATTTATAACACTTATGAAAACAATTAGCGTACGTGTTGGTTATAGCTGGATAGATGAGCTTATTGCACACGCTTCAGCAAGAGTTAGTGATGAGCAAATGGCAGCAGCTTCAGAGAAATATCCATATAACACCCCGGCAACCAAGGAAGCGTATTTCTATAGAGAAATATTCCATAGCCATTTTCCTCAGGAAAAAGCGGCAAAAACGGTAAAAAGATGGATTCCAAAATGGCAGGCAGATCTTGATCCTAGCGGGCGTGCAAATACTTCTCACGTTGCTACAAATGCCAAAAAAGAGCTGGAGGAATTAGTAGGAGTTTAGGTTAAACAATCGTGTGGTTTGTTATGCCCAGAATACAGTATTAATTTTGCTGTATTTTGGGCTTTTTTTTACACAAATTGTTAATAACTTAAAGCTGGTAGAGAGCTTGTAAGTGCATTAAAAATGTGCGTTTTGTTATATTTGTTCGTTATTCAAAATAGACGAATTTAATTAGCAAAATATATGAGCGAAGAACCCAAAAAACAAAGTTATTCCGCCGATAGTATTCAGGCTTTAGAAGGAATGGAGCACGTGCGCCTTAGGCCTTCAATGTATATTGGGGATACCGGCGTTAGAGGTTTGCACCATTTGGTGTATGAGGTGGTAGATAACTCTATAGATGAGGCTATGGCCGGCCATTGTGATACAATTAAAGTTACCATAAATGAAGATGGTTCGGTAACTACCGAAGATAACGGAAGAGGAATTCCCGTAGATCTTCACAAAAAAGAAGGTGTTTCTGCCCTGGAGGTTGTAATGACCAAAATTGGTGCCGGTGGTAAATTCGATAAAGATTCTTATAAAGTTTCCGGTGGACTTCACGGGGTTGGGGTAAGTTGTGTAAATGCACTTTCTTCTACGCTTAAAGCCACGGTTTATAGAGATAACAAGATTTGGGAGCAGGAATATGAAAAAGGAAAACCGATGTATCCGGTTAAACCTGCTGGTGAAACTGAACTAAATGGGACAGTAATTACCTTTAAACCAGATCCAAGTATTTTTCAGCAAAGTGTGGATTACAGCTACGAAACTTTGTCTAGCAGAATGCGTGAGTTGGCTTATTTGAACAAAGGAATTCAAATTACACTTACCGATAAGCGTGAGGTTAATAAAGAAGGTGAATATCTTTCAGAAAGATTTCATTCTGAAGAAGGATTAAAAGAATTTATAAAATTCCTTGATGGAAATCGTGAGCCAATTATCGCTGATGTAATCGCGATGGAAGGCGAAAAGAATGATATTCCGGTTGAGGTAGCGATGGTTTACAATACCTCTTTTAACGAAAACCTGCATTCTTACGTTAATAATATAAACACCCACGAAGGTGGAACACACTTATCTGGTTTTAGACGTGGTTTAACGACCACGCTTAAAAAATACGCCGATGCTTCGGGTATGTTGGATAAGCTCAAATTTGAGATCGTTGGAGATGATTTCCGTGAGGGATTAACCGCGATTATTTCAGTAAAAGTTGCCGAGCCTCAGTTTGAAGGTCAAACAAAAACAAAGCTTGGAAACAGGGAAGTAACTTCGGCTGTTTCGCAAGCAGTTTCAGAAATGCTTGAAAATTACCTGGAAGAAAACCCGAATGATGCCAAAACCATTATTCAAAAGGTGATTCTTGCAGCCCAGGCCAGGAACGCGGCGAAAAAAGCCCGTGACATGGTACAGCGTAAAACCGCGATGAGTATTGGCGGTTTACCCGGGAAATTATCTGACTGTTCCGAGCAGGATCCCACACAGAGTGAAGTATTCTTAGTTGAGGGTGATTCGGCGGGTGGTACGGCCAAACAAGGTCGTGACCGTAAATTCCAGGCGATACTTCCGCTAAGGGGTAAGATCCTGAATGTTGAAAAAGCGATGACGCATCGTGTTTTCGATAATGAAGAGATAAAAAATATTTACACTGCCCTTGGAGTTACTATTGGTACTGAAGAGGATAGTAAAGCCCTGAATACCGATAAATTGAGATATCATAAAATAGTGATTATGTGTGATGCCGATGTAGATGGTAGTCACATTGAAACTCTTATTTTAACTTTTTTCTATAGGTATATGAAGGAGTTAATAGAAGGAGGGCATATTTATATTGCAACCCCACCTTTATATTTGGTAAAAAAAGGAAGCAAGAAGCGTTATGCCTGGAGCGAGGAAGAACGTGATGAGATTGCTGAAAGCTATAGCGGTGGAGTTCAAATTCAACGTTATAAGGGTCTTGGGGAGATGAATGCCGAACAACTTTGGGATACCACTATGGATCCTGAAAGAAGAAAACTAAGACAGGTAAATATAGACAATAGCGGGGAAGCCGATAGAATTTTCTCTATGCTTATGGGAGATGAGGTGCCGCCAAGACGTGAATTTATCGAGAAAAACGCTAAGTATGCGAATATTGATGCGTAACTAATAAGGAGTACAGAAGAAAAGAGGCTGTTTGAAAAGTTTTTAAATCGTCATTCTGAATTCATTTCAGAATCTAAGATGTTGGTAATTAAAACATATTAGAAGCTGAAACAAGTTCAGCTTGACGGAATTAGACTTTTTAGACAGCTTTTTTTATGCTCTTCGTTAACATTATTATTGGAATACTTTTTTTGTTATTTTTACCCTTACTAACTTAACACCTACTTATTTTGAAATTTCAAGCTAAATACCTCATTTTATTTATTTTATTTTCAGTTAACTCCTACGCCCAGGAAGATGATCTCACAAAATTTGCAAATGAGATGCTGTATATTGCAGATGAATTTGCAGGGCCTGCAGCTGAAGGGGCTGCATACCAGGCTGGAGCCGGTTGGTTTACTTCAGCAACCGCTTTAAAGCCCTGGAAAGTGGAAATATCCTTTCAGGGAAATGCATTAATTGTTCCTTCTAACCGTCAAAGTTTTACTATTTCAAATAATGATCTTGCCGGTGTTCACGAAAATGGCGGGGCAATTTTAAGTATTGAAGGAGAAGGAAGCAATGCGGTAGTACCCACTGCTTTTGGTGGAGAAACCGATACTTATTTTGTTGGAGATATTGATTACTTAGGTAATACTGTACCTATTAGATTTCAGGCCATAGAAGGAATTAATAAGAGTGTACTTGCCTATCCATTTGTGCAAGCAACTGTTGGTTTGCCTTTTGAGACCGAATTTTCTGCTAGAATCCTTCCGCAGTTAACTGTAGACGGGGTGGCATTTACTACTTACGGCGCGGCATTAAAACATAATTTCACACAGTATTTTAGATTTAATAATGAAGACGACTTTCAGGCTTCGGCAATGGTGGCATTCAGCCAGTTTGATGTTGAATATGAATTTATTGATCCGGTAAACTTATCTTCTGACGGGAGTTCTTTCGGAAACTTAACGCTGGTAAATGTGAATTCTAATCTATGGATGGCATCAGTTTTAGGCTCTAAAAAATACGGAGATGATTTCGAAGTATTTGGGGCTTTGGGAGCAACAAATTCTAACTTCAGCTATGCTATGGGAGGATCTGGTATCGCATTAAGTCCTATTAATAATGCGCTGAGAGGCTTAGACCAAAGCCAGGCGCAATTTAAAGCCGATCTTGGTTTTAATATTTATTTCAATAGATTTAAAATTAGTACTATGGCGACTGCCGGTAAATTTTTCCACATTAACGCCGGGCTGCATTTTAGAATATAATATACTCCAGTTTTAACCATATCTTATAGTAATACTATAGCAATATTTGTATTTTTGGAATCAAATATTAACCGATTTAAATAAAATATAAGATGAAAGTTACTATAGTAGGAGCAGGTGCCGTTGGTGCTAGCTGTGCAGAATATGTTGCCATTAAAGATTTTGCTTCAGAAGTGGTTTTGCTCGATATTAAAGATGGAGTTGCCGAAGGGAAAGCAATGGATTTAATGCAAACTGCAACTCTAAACAGTTTTGATACTAAAATCACCGGAACAACTAACGATTATTCTAAAACCGCGGGTAGTGATATTGCTGTGATTACAAGTGGTATTCCGCGTAAACCGGGGATGACTCGCGAGGAATTAATTGGAATAAATGCCGGGATTGTAAAAGAAGTTTCATCAAACCTTATTAAGCATTCTCCTAATGTAACGCTAATTGTGGTGAGTAATCCTATGGATACTATGACTTACCTTGTACATAAAACTACCGGTCTTCCAAAGAATAAAATTATTGGAATGGGTGGGGCTTTAGATAGTGCACGTTTTAAGTTTAGATTGAGTGAAGCTTTAGAATGTCCACCATCAGATGTTGATGGGATGGTAATTGGAGGTCATAGTGATACCGGGATGGTGCCGCTAACAAGATTGGCTACCAGAAATTCGGTACCTGTATCTGCATTTTTATCTGAAGATCGCTTAAACCAGGTTTCAGAAGATACTAAGGTAGGTGGTGCAACCCTTACTAAATTATTAGGAACCAGTGCGTGGTATGCACCTGGTGCAGCAGTTTCAGCTTTGGTACAGGCAATTGCTTGCGACCAAAAGAAAATGTTCCCTTGCTCTGCAATGCTAGAAGGTGAATACGGCTTAAATGATATTTGTATTGGTGTGCCTGCAATCTTAGGTAAAGACGGACTTGAGAAAATTGTAGAGATAGAGCTTGATGATGCAGAGTCAAAGAAGATTAAAGAAAGTGCAGAGGGCGTGAATAAAACTAATGCCCTATTAGAACTATAAGTAGTTTTAAACCTGAATATATGTTAAAAAAGGCCGCAAAACTTGCGGTCTTTTTTATGTTTAAAAGTTAAATTATTCAAAAAAAAATTGTTGGCATTTCATTTTTGAAACCCTATATTTGTCCGTTTTTAAAATCGACCTAATTAATTATAACTTAAGGAATAATGCAGAACAAAGGACTGATTAAGGTTTTTGCAATTTTATTTGGACTGGTATGTATATATCAGTTGTCTTTTACTTTTATTACCAATAATGTAGAAAGTGAAGCTGAAGATTTTGCCAGGCAAAAAATTAGCGAAAATGTAGAAAATTATTCAGCATTGAGAGATGTTGAACAGCAAAACTATCTCGATTCGGTTGCGAATAACGAGATTATTGCAGGTATTACTTACAGTGACGCCAAAGACAAAGAGCTAAACAAAGGGCTTGACCTTAAAGGTGGAATTAACGTAATTCTTCAAATTTCGGTTAAAGATATTCTTGCCGGCTTAGCAAATAATACCGACGATCCTGCTTTTAACCAGGCGATAGCAGAAGCCGATGAAGCCTCTACAGATAGCCAGGACGATTATATAGACCTTTTCTTTGAGGCTTTTAATGATATTCCTGATGCTAAACTTGCCTCTCCAGATGTGTTTGCTAACAAAACACTAAGTGATGAGATTAACTTCGAAATGTCTAACGACGAAGTTGAAACGGTAATTAGAAGAAAGGTTGATGAGTCTATTACTTCTGCTTTTGAAGTATTAAGAAAACGTATCGATAAATTCGGGGTAACCCAACCAAATATTCAGCGTTTAGGAAATTCAGGAAGAATCCTTGTTGAATTACCTGGTGCGAAAGATATTAATCGTGTAAAAGGATTATTGCAGAGTACTGCGCAATTAGAATTTTGGCACGTTTATAAAAATAACGAATTAGGTAACTTTTTAGCTCAGGCTAATAATGTACTTAAGGATGTAGTAGGTGAAGAGAGTGAACAAACAGAAGCTCAAACTGATACTACTGCTGCTGAAAGCGATAGCGATATAGATGAATTACTTGCTGAAAGTGAAGATTCTGCTGATGAAGTAAGCACAGGAAATAATCCTTTATTCGAATTGATTGAAGGTCCTGGATTCCAGGGAGGTCCTGTTCTTGCATATTTCTCTGTACAGGATACTGCTAAAGTGAATAAGTACCTTAGTATGCCACAGGTAAGATCTTTACTTCCTGCAGAGCAACGTTACGCTAAATTCGCCTGGGGAATTCCAGAGGAAGAAGAAGGTGTAGTTGGTCTTTACGCTTTAAAAGGTAACCGTAATATGGAGCCACCACTTAGTGGTGATGTGATTACAGATGCGCAACAAACTTATGACCAAATGGGTCGTATTGCAGTATCTATGCAAATGGACGGAAGAGGAGCTAAGGTATGGGAAGAAATGACCGGTCAGGCTTCAACCCAACAGAGCAATATAGCTATCGTATTAGATAACACAGTATATTCAGCTCCCGGAGTTTCAACCGGACCTATTTCAGGTGGAAGAAGTGAAATTAGTGGAGATTTTAGTATTACCGAAGGTCAGGATTTGGCCAATGTTCTTAGAGCAGGTAAACTTCCTGCTTCCGCAGATATTATTCAGAGTGAAATTGTAGGACCAAGTTTAGGTCAGGAAGCTATAGAAAGCGGGATTTGGTCATTTGGGATCGCTCTTATTTTCGTATTGTTATGGATGATTTTTTACTATGGTAAAGCCGGTCTTTTTGCCGATGTTGCGCTAGCAGTAAACATCTTATTTATCTTCGGAATTCTTGCCGGTTTAGGTGCCGTGTTAACTTTACCTGGTATTGCCGGTATTGTATTAACCATTGGTATTTCGGTAGATGCGAACGTACTTATCTTTGAGAGGATTCGTGAGGAACTTGCCAAAGGAAAAGTGCAGAAAGATGCGATTAAAGATGGTTTTAATAATGCACTTTCTTCAATTTTAGATGCGAATATTACGACTGGTTTAACTGCCTTTATATTATTGATTTTAGGTACCGGACCAATTAAAGGTTTTGCTACTACCTTATTAATAGGTATTGCCACCTCTTTATTTACTGCGATTTTTATTACCAGATTGTTTATTGATGGTTATGGTAAAAACGGAAAATCTCTTGAGTTCGCTACAGGCGCAACCAAAAATCTTTTCAGAAATGTAAAAGTAGATTGGCTTGGAAAACGTAAGGTAGCTTATGTAATCTCCGGAATTTTAATTATTATTAGTATTGGTTCACTAGTAGTTCAGGGATTAAATGAAGGAGTTGATTTTGTTGGAGGTAGAACGTATACCGTGCGTTTTGACAAGGATGTGAATCCAACCGAGGTGGAACAGGATCTTATCGCTGAATTTGGAAGTGCCGAAGCCAAAACTTTCGGGCCAAACAATCAGTTAAAAATAACTACAAAATATAAAGTAGATGAAGAAAGTACAGAAGTAGATAACGAGATTCAAGAGTCTATGTTTGAAGCTTTACAATCTTATTTACCTGCAGGTCTTACCTACGATGAGTTTACCACCGGTGGTGCCGGACAGGAAATTGGTATTATGCAGTCTATGAAAGTAGGCCCAACCATTGCCGATGATATTAAGAATGATTCTTTCTGGGCAATCTTAGGGTCTCTTGTGGTTATATTCCTATACATCTTACTGCGATTTAGAAAATGGCAGTTTAGTATTGGTGCCGTTGCCGCAGTAGCTCATGATGTTATTATAGTGCTTGGTATTTTCTCACTTCTTTATAAAGTGATGCCATTTAGTATGGAAATTAACCAGGCTTTTATCGCTGCCATACTTACCGTAATTGGTTATTCATTAAACGATACCGTGGTTGTTTTTGATAGGATTAGGGAGTTTGTGAACGAGCATACCAGCTGGCCTTTAGGTAGAACTGTAAATAGCGCTTTAGATAGCACTATTAGCCGTACGGTTAATACCTCGCTTACCACTTTGATCGTGTTACTTGCCATCTTTATCTTTGGTGGAGAAAGCATACGAGGCTTTATGTTTGCTTTGATCATTGGTGTGATTGTAGGTACATATTCATCTCTATTTATCGCAACTCCTGTTATGTTTGACAGTGTAACCGATAAATCTAAGATTGAAAAAAAGAAGAAAATTGAAGAGGATTCTGAAGCTACAACAACTGCTTAAGATTTCTTCGGAAATAAATAAAGTAAAAAGCGCTCCTATTCGGGGCGCTTTTTTTGTGGGCTGGTTTTGTTGGAAATTAGGGTTTAGAATATTAGGTTGAATTTTGGAAACATCAGCTTAAACTGCTTGATTTTAGGTTGAACTTGTTTATTTGGTTGGATTTAATGAGTTTTATTCAATGCATCCAAGAACATAAAAATATCTATCTTTGATTCGTGGTAAATCGAATAGAAAATATAAATTCTAATTTAATTGAGTGGGCTATAACCAGAGCAGGTTTTAAGCTAGAAGATTTTTTTGCTAAAAATCCAAAGGTTGAAGAATGGATAAAAGGGAATAAGTATCCGACAATCAAGCAGCTAGAGGAATTCACACATAAAGTTCACGTGCCATTTGGTTATTTATTCCTAAACGAACCTCCGCAAGAAGAACTAAATATTCCATTTTTTAGAACTGGTAAGGGAGGCGTTAAAAAGGTTTCTTTGAATATTTATCACACTGTTCAAATGCTTCAGGAACGACAATCTTGGCTAACTGATTATTTAACTGAGAGTGGATATGGTGACTTAAGCTTTGTAGGATCTTTCGATGAAAATGATAACTACAAAGAAATTGTGAATGACATAAGAAAAACTTTAAATCTAAATGAAGGTTGGGCGAAGGAGTTTAGAACTTGGGAAGAAACATTGGATTACCTTACTCGGAAAATTGAAGATACAGGCGTAATTGTCACTTTTAATGGTGTTGTTGGTAACAATACAAGACGAAGAATCGATGTTGAGGAATGTAGAGGATTTGTTTTAGTTAATGATAAGGCACCTTTTTTATTTATTAATTCTGCAGATGCCAAAGCAGCTCAAATGTTTACCTTAATTCACGAATTAGCGCATATTTGGTTAGGTGAAAGTGCTGGTTTTAATAATGATAATATGTTGCCGGCCGATGATCCAATCGAAAAACTTTGTGATAAGGTCGCAGCTGAATTTTTAGTACCGGAAACACATTTTAGAAAATTATGGCAGACTACTCAAAACTTCAAAACATTGAGTAGGAATTTAAAAGTTAGTCCAATAGTTGTTTCTCGAAGAGCTTTAGATTTAAAGTTAATTACAAAAGGAGAATTCTTCGAGTTTTATAATGCTTACATCAAAAGTTTCCAACTTAAGAAGGAAAATCAGGTATCTGGAGGAAACTTTTATGCAACTGCTAGAAAAAGGGTTAGCCTAAGATTTGCGAACTATGTAAATACTGCTGTAAAAGAAAATAATCTTCTATACAGAGATGCATACCGTCTAACTAATTTAAGAGGAAACACTTATGAAAAGTTTGTGAACGAATATCTATATCAAATATGACAAGATATTTATTGGACACAAATTACTTTATTCAAGCTCATCGTTCATATTATCCATTGGATGTAGTTGAAAGTTTTTGGGTAAGGACAAAAGAATTAGCAAAAAATGGACATATAATAAGCATAGATAAAGTAAAGAAAGAGATCTATGACAAGGCATCTCATGAAGATGAATTGAAAATTTGGTGCGGGGATAACTTAGAAAACGAGTTTTTCAACTCAACTGATATAGCTCTTCCTCAATATATCCAAATAGTACAATGGGTTAATTCAATGAGACATCAATATCACGATAGTGCTATTGAGGAATTTTTGCAAGCAGATTTAGCTGATCCATGGTTAGTTGCTTATGCAATGAAGGAAAACCTAGTAATTGTAACGTATGAAAAAAGTGCTCCGGACTCTAAAAAACGAGTCAAAATTCCTGAAGTATGCAACCGCTTTGGAGTAAGATTTATAGACACTATCGGGATGATGAGAGAACTCAATTCTAAATTTTAGGAGGTCCCCGTTCCTACTCACGAATTCCTGAAGTGTATAAAGTCCTCTTCTGAGCTAATTTAGTCAACGAAATAGGTAGATTTAAACCCTAATCTACCCGCTGAAAATCTATCTTATCACCAACTTCAATATTCCAGTCATCGGCAAGGCCGGCATTTATTTCAAGTATAAATTGAGCCGGTGCTTCAGAGGGTAAAGAAGTTTCATCTTGCGGCTGAGCGTTCTTCTGAAAGCTCACTGCAGTACTGTCTGAAGCGAAATAAATGATATCTAAAGCGATGTAGGTATTCTTCATATAAAAAGCCCTGGGCGCTTCGTTATCGTAAATAAAAAGCATTCCCTGGTCGTCTTCCATACTCTCACGGTACATTAAACCCGTTTCCCTTTCGTAAGAATTATCGGCAATTTCAATATCGATTTGTTGAATGGTATCACCAGAAGAGGCTTTGATTAAAGTTGCTTCCCCTTCCTTAGTAAAAGTGATCTCTTCAGTTTCTATAGGATCTTCAGTAGCATTATCATCTTTGCAGGAAGATAAAAACGAAGCCGCTAAGACAGCCGATAAAATTATGGACTTGCGTATCATACGGTTCTCGGTTTGGTAGGACGATACATAAAGTACAATCCGGCAATTATAAACGGAATACTAAGCCATTGCCCGGTGTTTAATAACCAGGTGGTACGCTCTTCTACCTGGGCTTCTTTTACAAATTCTACAAAGAACCTTACTGTCCAAAGTAAAACTAGGAACAAGCCAAAAAGATAGCCTACTTTATGGCGTTTTTCGGTTTTCCAGTATAAATACCACAATAGGATAAAGATTAGTAAATAGCAGAAAGATTCATATAACTGCGCAGGGTGTCGAGGAAATGTTTCTCCTAAATTTTGGAAAATAACCCCGTAATCTGAGTTGGTAGGTTTTCCTATAATTTCAGAATTCATAAAGTTTCCTATTCTTACAAAAATTGCTCCACTGGCTACAGGAATTACAATTCGGTCTAAAACCCAAAGTACGGGTTTGTCTAAAACGCGTTTTCGGTAAAGGTACATGGCGATAATGATCCCAATAGCTGCACCGTGACTGGCTAAACCTCTAAAGCCGGTAAATTCAAATTCGGGTTCAAAACGAACCGGTAAGAATATTTCCAATAAATGATTTTGAAAGTAATCCCAATCATAAAAGATCACGTGGCCCAGCCTGGCGCCAATTAAGGTGGCCAAAACGGTATAAATAAAAAGCGAATCCAGTTTTTCTATAGATACTTTCTCTCTTACATAAATGCTTTTCATAATATACCAGCCTAGGCCAAAGGCTATCAAAAACATTAAACTGTAATAGTGAAGGGTAAAAAAACCTAAGTCTAAACCTTCTGAAGGGCTCCAGGTGATCGCGTTAAAAAGCATAAATTAAAATTGATTAGTAGGGTAAAGATACATATTTGCAAGTAGTTGCCCTATATTTTGGTTTCTGTTTTTTCGGGCACCGGGTCGTAGCCTTTTCCTCCCCATGGATTGCAACTAAAAATGCGTTTTAAGCTTAACCAGCCGCCTTTAAAAACTCCAAAGCGCTGTAAAGCGGTTAAACTGTATTGTGAACAGGTTGGCGTATACCTGCAAGTTGCAGGGGTTAAGGGAGAAATAAAATTTCGGTAAAATTTCACCAACAGGATAAACGGATATGCTAACCACTTTTTAAGCATCGCTATCCTTTTTTATTGTTATTTAATCGAGAACGTAGTGCCTTCTTTCCCGTCTTTAAGCTGAATACCCATTTCTTGTAATTGATCTCTTATCTGGTCGCTTAAAGCAAAATCTTTATTATTTCTTGCTTCAGCTCGCAGTTTTATAAGCAATTCTACTGTTGAAGAAAGCTTATCTGAAGTATCATTATTTTCAGAAACTTTGTTTAAAAGACCTAAAACGTCAAACATAAAAGCTGACATTGTTTTTTGCAATTCCTCTTTATCTTCTGAAGTAATTGTAGCAGCTTCTTCCTTGATGTTGTTGATCATTTTAACCGCATCAAAAAGTTTAGCGATTAATATCGGGCTGTTAAAATCATCGTTCATCGCATCGTAGCAAGACTGTTTCCAGCTCTTGATATCTACGCTGGATTTATCTGAAACCGGAAGCTCATCTATCGCGTGGTAAGCATCCATCAATCGGTAGAAACCTTTTTCGCTTGCTTTTAAAGCTTCATCTGAAAAATCCAGAATGCTACGGTAATTCGCCTGAAGCATAAAGAATCGGGTCACATTGGGTGAAAATGGTTTGTCTAAAACATCATTATTTCCGGAGAAAATTTCTTCAGGAAGAATATTATTGCCGGTACTTTTAGCCATTTTCTTACCGTTTAAAGTAAGCATATTGGCGTGTAGCCAATAATGAACAGGGTTTTTGCCTGTAGCAGCTTCTCCCTGGGCAATTTCGCATTCGTGGTGTGGAAATTTTAGATCCATTCCGCCGCCGTGAATATCAAATTCTTCACCCAAATATTTTGTACTCATCACGGTGCACTCTAAATGCCAGCCAGGAAAACCATCGCTCCAGGGCGAAGGCCAGCGCATAATATGCTGTGGCTCGGCTTTTTTCCAAAGTGCAAAATCCTGCGGATTCTTCTTATCACTCTGTGCGGCAAGTTCGCGGGTGTTAGCGATCATATTATCAATATCCCTTCCGCTTAGCTTGCCATAATGGTTGGTTTCGTTGAATTTCTTTACATCAAAATAAACCGATCCATTTACCTCGTAGGCAAATCCTTTTTCGATGATGGTTTTAATGATCTCAATTTGCTCAACAATATGGCCGGTAGCCGTAGGCTCTATACTTGGCGGCAGGTTATTGAATTTCTGCAGAATATTATGAAAATCTATGGTGTAGCGTTGCACTACTTCCATAGGTTCTATTTGTTCTAAACGTGCTTTTTTTGCAATTCTATCTTCACCGCTATCGGCATCATTTTCAAGGTGACCGGCATCGGTAATATTTCTAACATATCTTACTTTATATCCCAAATGCTTCAGGTAACGAAAAACAAGATCGAAAGAGATAAAAGTTCGGCAATTACCTAAATGAACATTACTGTAAACAGTAGGGCCGCAAACATACATTCCAACGTTTCCTTCGTTTATGGGTTTAAAGACTTCCTTTTCCCCCGTCATAGAATTGTACATTTTCAAGCTTTGTTCCTGGTATAGCGCCATAGATAGTTAGTTGTTGGTTATTAAGAAATAGAATTTTTTAAAAAATAGTGTCTAATTTTATATAGTCAAGGAATTCTCTTTTTACAGATTTTTCTTTGAAAGCTCCGCCAAATTCACTGGTTACGGTGCTACTGTCTATATCCCTAATTCCGCGGCTGTTCACGCAAAGGTGCTTGGCATCTACAACACAAGCAACATCTGGAGTACCCAAAGCTTTTTGTAATTCCTGAACAATTTGCATCGTCATTCGCTCCTGTACCTGTGGTCTTTTCGCGAAATAATCTACAATTCGGTTCATTTTAGAAAGGCCTATTACACGACCTTTAGAAATATAGGCCACGTGAGCTTTTCCAACTATAGGAAGTAAATGGTGTTCGCAGGTAGAATACACGGTGATATTCTTTTCTACCAACATTTCGCCATATTTATATTTGTTTTCAAAAGTTGATGCAATGGGTTTTCTCTCCGGATTTAAACCTGCAAAAATCTCATTTACAAACATTTTGGCCACCCGTTGTGGAGTTCCCTTCAGACTATCGTCTGTAAGATCAAGGCCTAAAGTTTCCATAATATGTTTTACATCTTTATTGATGAGCGCTACTTTTTCAATATCACTCAGTTCAAAAGCATCTTCACGAATAGGGGTTTGTGCACTGCTTCCTACATGTGCATCTCCCTGCTCATCAATTTCATTCAAAATTTTGTCTATTTTCATACCGTTTTTACAATAATAGTCGTAAACCGATTGTTTGGCTTGCAAAGATACATATTTAATAGGTTTTTATGTAATCATAAAAGACTGGGATTAAATAGATATTTGTTATTTTGTAAGTTCTTAAACCTATTATGAAACAAGGATCTCTACTTCTCTTTTGTATTTTTCTTCTTTGCGGAAGTGTGCAGGTGGTTTTTGGCCAGGGTAGTTCTTGCGAAAGTTTAGATCCTTTTTGTGCCGGTAATGAAGAGCTGGTGTTTCCTAATTCCAATATAAATAATAGTAATCAGGCTAACGGGCAGCCCGGCCCAGATTATGGGTGTTTACTTTCGCAGCCATATCCCGCCTGGTTTTATCTGCAAGTGGAACAAACGGGAGATTTAAGATTTAATATTTCACAGTTTCAAAATGAAGATGGTAGCGGTTCGCAATATGATGTAGACTATATTGTTTGGGGGCCATTTGAGCGAACAGATAATTATTGTGAAGATGAATCTCTAAGCGCGCAGAAGATTGTGGATTGTAGCTATGAGCCCGATACGGTGGAACAAATGAATATTCTTAATGCCGAAGCCGGAGAAGTTTACGTGGTGCTAATTACTAATTATGAAGAACTTCCCGGGTTTATAAGTTTACGGCAAACCAATGCTAATCAGCCTAATTCTGGTTCTACAGATTGTGGTATTTTAGACGAGGTGCTAGGGCCTGATAGGTTTCTTTGTGGTAAAACTGAAACAACTTTAGATGCCACTACAGATGGGGTGGCGTTTTATGAATGGTACCGATTTGATGAAAATATAAACGATTTTCAATTGATAGCAGGAGAGGAAGAATCAACATTAACGATAGATGATTCCGGACGCTATAAAGTGATCGTTTATGAAAATCAAACTTTACGTCCCGATGAAGATGAGATTGAAGTCAGCTTTTATAGTGAGCCAATAGCAAATACTCCAGAAGATCTCTATATATGCGACCCCAATCAAACGAGTATAGACCTAACTTTAACTTCAGCAGAAATTTTAGCCGGAAATACTTCCGAAGAAAATTATAGGGTGAACTTTTATGAATCTTTAGAGGATCTGGAAGATGAAAATTCTATTGAAAATCCATCGGCCTTCCCAATTGAAGAAACTAGTGAAATTTTTGCCCAGGTAGAAGGAGTGGAAAGCGGTTGCCTTTCTCAGGAAGTTTCATTTAATGTAGAGCTAGAGCTGCTTCCTGAAAATTATCTTCCCGCCGAAAGCGTGATTTGTGTAGACCTTAGTGGCGATATCACTCAACAAATTGAAATAGGCGAAGTTCCTGGGAATAATTATACTTACGAGTGGCTTGCTAATGGGACGGTGATTAGTACCAATGCTTTATTAGATTTCACGGAAATCCCAGAGGCTGAAACTATAGAGCTTATTGTCACCAATTCCCAGTCTGGCTGCAGCGTGAAATTTCAAACAGATCTTGCTGTTTATTCCAGGCCCGAAAGTGTTTTGGTTGAAATTGAAGGCAGCGATTTCACCGGTGGTTACGTAATTACTGCAGAAGCCGTGCCCGGTCTGGGGGATGAAACTACTTACGAGTATCGCTTAGATGAAGGTGTTTGGCAGGAAAATCCCGTTTTTAGAAATTTAAATCCCGGTTATCATACTATTAGTGCCCGCGATATAAATGGCTGCGGAATTACAACTTCAAATGAATTCTTCCTGGTGGGTTATCCGCGTTTCTTCACTCCAAATGGCGATGGATATAATGATACCTGGAATATTGACAATACCGCTGAAATTCAAATCTTAGAACTTTATATTTTTGATCGCTACGGAAAACTATTAAAGGAATTATCGCCCGGTGGCCAGGGCTGGGATGGTACTTATAACGGCCGGTCCTTACCCGCAGATGATTATTGGTTTAGAGTAGAGTTTGAAATGCTGGATGGCACTCGTGATCATTTTGGGGCTAATTTTACTTTAAAAAGATAAATGGCTGTTTGAAAGTTTATTTTAATCGTCATCCTGAACTTGGTTCAGGATCTAAGATGTTGGCAATTAAAACATGTTAGAAGCTGAACCAAGTTCAGCTTGACGGAAATAAGATTTTTCAAACAGCCACTTTAACCCACAATTTATTCAAAATCCAAATTAAGCAGCGGGAAGGTCGCCTTCCCCTTTTCTTGGCAACATAGATTTTCCCATTAAGTATTTGTCTACGTGGTATGCGGCTTCACGGCCTTCAGAAATTGCCCAAACAATTAAGGATTGTCCACGGCGCATATCTCCGGCAGTAAAGATATTTGGTATGTTGGTTTGGTAACCTTCATCTCCTTTAATATTTGTTCTGCTATCCAGTTCAAGGCCTAATTGCTCGCTTAATGTTTTTTCAGGTCCGGTAAATCCTAAAGCTAGAAGTACCAGCTCACAAGGCCACTCTTTTTCTGAGCCTTCAACTTCTTTAAGTTGTGGTCTTCCATTTTTACCTTTTACCCATTCTATATTTACGGTTTTTAAAGCTTTTAAATTACCCTCTTTATCCCGAATAAACTCTTTGGTATTAATACTCCAGTTACGCTCTACACCTTCTTCGTGAGAAGAAGTGGTTTTAAGGGTAAACGGCCAGTAAGGCCAGGGATTTTCCTTGTCTCTATGTTCACTTGGAACCGGCATGATTTCAAAATTGGTAACCGATTTTGCTCCGTGGCGATTAGAAGTTCCAACACAATCTGAGCCTGTGTCACCACCACCAATTACGATCACATTTTTACCTTTAGCCGAATATTTTTCGGTTTGCTCTTTTAAACCGTCTACAACTTCATTGTTGTTTTTTAGAAAATCCATAGCCTGCATAACACCACCGCCTTCTGCACCTTCAATTGGTAGATGTCGGCGTTTGGTAGCGCCACCGCAAAGTACTACAGCATCAAATTCTTTAAGTTTTTCGGCTTCATAATTTTCACCTACGTGAACGCCGGTTTTAAATTTAATTCCTTCTTCTTTCATGACATCAACCCTACGGTCAATTACATGTTTTTCCATTTTAAAATCGGGAATTCCGTATCGCAATAATCCGCCAACTTTATTGTCGCGCTCAAAGACGGTGACCTCGTGACCAGCACGGTTAAGTTGTTGTGCCGCTGCAAGGCCGGCAGGGCCCGAACCTACTACTGCCGCGGTTTTCCCGGTTCTGGATTTTGGAGGTTGTGGAGTGATCCATCCTTCTTTAAATCCGCGTTCTACAATGTATTTTTCAATAAGTTCAATCGCCACCGGCGGATCTGTAATTCCCAATACACAAGCAGATTCGCAAGGTGCCGGGCATAATCTTCCGGTAAATTCAGGGAAATTATTTGTTCCGTGTAGAATTTTAAGCGCTTTCTTCCAGTCGTTTTTATAAACCGCGTGGTTAAAATCCGGAATCAAGTTTCCAACCGGGCAACCGCTGTGACAAAACGGAATCCCGCAATCCATACATCGCGCTCCCTGGTCGCCAAGTTCTTCTGGCGACATTTCTTTCGTGAATTCTTTGTAATCTTTTACTCGTTTCTCAACAGCTTCTGTCTCTTCAACCTTGCGGTCGTATTCCATAAAACCTCTTATCTTACCCATAATTATGCTGTTTTGAGTTCTTTTTGTTCTTGTTTCATTTTCTCTTCTTCCATTTTCTGCAAGGCCTTTTTAAATTCTGTAGGCATTACTTTTATGAATTTGCCTGAACTCTCTTTCCAATTTTCAAGAATTTCACTGGCCACATCACTTTCGGTATATTGATAGTGATTTGCAATAAGTTCTTTGAGCTCTTCTTTATTTTCTTCGGAAGGGTCTTCTAAACCAATCATTTCCATATTGAAATTGTTATTATCCAGGCTGTTGTCGGGATTATATATATAAGCAATTCCTCCGCTCATTCCGGCAGCGAAATTTCTTCCTATAGTTCCTAAAATTACAGCAACTCCTCCAGTCATATATTCACAACCGTGGTCGCCAATTCCTTCAATAACTGCTTTTGCGCCGGAGTTTCTTACGCAGAAACGCTCACCACCAATTCCATTGATATATGCTTCTCCATCTGTAGCGCCATAAAGGGCCACATTTCCAATGATTACATTTTCATTAGATTTAAAAGATGCTTCTTTTGGTTTTCTAACGCTTAAAGTTGCTCCTGAAAGACCTTTCCCTAAATAATCGTTTGAATTCCCATTGATATTCATCGTTAGGCCTTTAGTAGCAAATGCTCCAAAACTTTGCCCGCCGGAACCTGTGAAATTTAAAGTAAGCGTACCATTAGGCAAACCTTTTGCTCCGTGAATCTTTGAAATCTCATTACTCAAAATAGCCCCGGTAGTACGGTTGATATTACTAATTGGGAAATCCAGACTCATTTTTTCTTTTCGGTAAATTGCCGGATGCGCTTGTTTTAAAATTTCAAAATCCAACACATTTTCCAGGTTGTGATCCTGGGTTTCGGTATTGTATAGCGGCATATCTTCATCAATTTTCGGCTTATACAGAATGTTGGAAAGATCTAATCCCTGCGCTTTATAATGTTCTATAGCCCGGTTCATATCTAACTTCTGGCTTTGACCCACCATTTCATTGATACTTCTAAAGCCAAGATCGGCCATTATTTGTCTTAATTCCTGGGCTATGAAATACATAAAGTTGATCACATCTTCAGGCGTACCTTTAAATTTCTTTCTAAGTTCAGGATCTTGCGTAGCAATTCCCACGGGACAAGTATTTAAATGGCAGGCGCGCATCATAATACACCCGGAGGCTACAAGCGGTGCGGTGGAGAAACCAAATTCTTCAGCTCCTAGCAACGCAGCGATAGCCACATCCCGACCGGTTTTTAACTGGCCGTCACATTCTACAACAATTCTGTTTCTAAGATTATTGATAAGCAGTGTTTGCTGAGCTTCGGCAATTCCTAGTTCCCAGGGCAAACCTGCGTGGCGCAGGGAAGTCAGGGGAGAAGCTCCCGTACCGCCATCATAACCTGAAATTAAAACCACATCGGCTTTTGCTTTTGCTACACCGGCGGCAATAGTTCCCACGCCAACTTTAGAAACCAGTTTAACATTGATCCTGGCTTCGCGATTTGCGTTTTTAAGGTCAAAGATCAGCTGTGCTAGATCTTCAATTGAATAAATATCGTGGTGTGGCGGTGGCGAAATTAATCCTACATAAGGAGTGGAATTTCTGGTTTTAGCAATATCAGGATTCACTTTTGGTCCCGGTAACTGCCCGCCTTCCCCGGGTTTTGCACCCTGGGCCATTTTAATTTGAATTTCTTTCGCGTTGCTTAAATAATTAATAGAAACTCCGAACCTTCCCGAAGCTACCTGCTTAATGGCAGAATTTCTCCAGTTTCCGTCAAGATCTTTATGAAAACGTTGTGGGTCTTCACCGCCTTCTCCAGAGTTACTTTTTCCCTGCATACGGTTCATGGCAACTGCAAGGTTCTCGTGCGCTTCTTTACTGATAGAACCAAAAGACATGGCTCCGGTTTTAAAGCGTTTTACGATCTCTGTCCAGGGCTCAACCTCCTCAACAGGAATAGGATTTAAGTCACGGAATTTGAACATTCCGCGAAGCGTCATTAAACGCTCGCTTTGGTCGTTTATTAATTTTGAATATTCTTCGTAAGCTTTAGTGCTGTTCTGTTTTACCGCTTGCTGCAGTTTTGCAACGCTGGCCGGATTGAACATATGTCTTTCTCCTGTTCTTCTCCAGCGATAGTCTCCACCAATTTCCAGATCAAGATCGGTGTCTGTTTTCTTAGGTGCAAAGGCGTTGTCAAAACGTTTTTGAATTTCTTTTTCTATTTCATACAATCCAATACCTTCAATTCGGGTTGGCGTATTGGTGAAATATTTATCTACAAATTTCTGGTTTAATCCAAGGATCTCAAAAATTTGCGCGCCACGATAGGAGTGAAGGGTAGAGATCCCAATTTTGTTCATAATCTTCACAATCCCTTTTCCAATGGCAACATTAAAATTCTCAACCGCTACTTCAGGATCATCAACCTCAATTTCTTTTTCTTCTACCAGGTTGTAGATAATTTCGTTAACCATATATGGGTTAATCGCGCTGGCACCATAACCGAATAATAATGCAAAATGATGCGGTTCTCTTGGTTCTGCTGATTCTATGACAATTCCGAAGGAAGATCTTCGGTTGTATTTTTTCACGCGATGATGCACAAAGGAGCAAGCCAAAAGCGAAGGAATTGGCGCTAATTTAGGATCGGAATTTCGGTCGGTAAGAATAATTACATTACAACCATCGTCTACAGCGTCATTAATTTCATAAATAATTTCATCTAAACGAGCCTCAAGTCCGTTAAGGCCTTTTTCGGCTTCATATAATATAGAGATAGAAGCAGTCTTGAAATCTGGATGCTCTATATATTTTATCTTATCTAAATCTTCGTTAGAAATAACGGGATTTTGGATTCTTAATTTCTTGGATTGCTCCGGAATAATATCAAATAAATTTCGATCTTCCCCAATAGAAAGGCTAATATCGGTAACGATCTCTTCTCTAATTCCGTCTAGAGGCGGATTGGTTACCTGGGCAAATAATTGCTTGAAATAGTTGAATAATAGCTGCGATTTATCTGAAAGTACCGCCAGTGGAATATCGGCACCCATAGAACCAATTGCTTCTTTACCTTGCGTGGCCATTGGGGTAATTATGGTTTTAATATCTTCTTGGGTATAACCGAATAATTTTTGGCGGGTATTTATATCAATATTTTCAACCGGCGTTTTATTGCCGGTGTAAGGAACTTCAGATAGGTTTAGCAGGTTTTCATCCAGCCACTTGCGATAAGGTCTTTCTGAAATTATTTTCTGTTTAACTTCCTTATCTTCAA
Organism: Salegentibacter salarius; assembly: GCF_900168265.1. Lineage (GTDB taxonomy): Bacteria > Bacteroidota > Bacteroidia > Flavobacteriales > Flavobacteriaceae > Salegentibacter > Salegentibacter salarius. Next base: position 79,160 of record NZ_FVZF01000013.1, read on the forward strand.
TAATTCGGCCTTCGTTCATGTCAACCAAAAACATTCTTCCCGGCTCTAACCTTCCGTGTCGCTCAACATTTTCGGGTTGAATTTCCAATACCCCGGTTTCCGAAGACATAATTACATAACCATCTTTTGTTAAGGTGTAGCGGGAAGGTCTAAGACCGTTTCGGTCTAAAAGTGCACCAATATAATTTCCATCGGTAAATGGAATTGAGGCAGGCCCGTCCCAGGGCTCCATGATACAGGAGTTATATTCGTAAAATGCCTTTTTCTCATCTTGCATGGAAGGATTTTTTTCCCATGCTTCAGGTACCATCATCATAATGGCTTCAGGTAAAGAGCGGCCGGTTTGTAAAAGTAATTCCAGGACCATATCCATAGATGCTGAATCTGATTTTCCTTCGGGAACAATAGGCACAATTTCTTTTAAATCCTGTCCAAATTTCTCACTTTCAAAAAGCTCTTCTCGGGCTTTCATTCGGCTAAGGTTTCCTCGAAGCGTATTTATTTCTCCATTATGACACATATAGCGGAAAGGTTGTGCTAAATCCCAGGTAGGGAAAGTATTTGTGGAGAAACGTTGGTGAACCAGTGCTAGTTTGGTAACTACATCTGGTTCGTTTAGATCGCGATAGTAAACGTTAATGTCCTGCGGCATCAACAAACCTTTGTATATAATGGTGTTGGTTGATAAACTTGGCAGGTAAAAATATTCTGATTCAGAAAGACCTGATTTTTCTATTCTATGTTCAGCGATCTTTCTGGCTGCAAATAGTTTTGCATTAAAACTTTCAGCAGAAACATCGTCTCCTTTTCCAATAAAGACCTGTTGCACATTGGGTTCAGAGAGTGAAGCAATACTTCCCAGGCACGCTCTATTTACCGGCACTTCACGCCAGCCAATAAGATTAAGCCCCTGGCCAATTATTTCTTCTTCAAGGATCTCACGGCAAATTTTTTGCTGATTTTTAGACTGCGGAAGAAAAACCATTCCAACCGCGTATTCTTTAAAATCTGGTAATTTAAATTCACAGGTTTTTTTAAAAAAATCGTGAGGAATTTCTATCAAAATACCGGCACCGTCACCAGTCTTTCCATCTGCGCTAACTGCGCCTCTATGTTCCAGCCGAATAAGAATATCTAAGGCCTTGTGAATAATATCGTTTGTTCTTTTGCCTTTTAGATTACATATAAATCCTGCTCCACAATTATCATGCTCAAATTCGGGTGAATAGAGCCCCTGTTTTTTTAATTTCATGTCCTTTTCGTCCTTAAGTTATCGTCTCAAAATTACCTAATTAGATAAATAATATGAAGCGTTTATCTCTTAAAGTAAGAAGAAATTCACTAAAATCAATTAAAATTATTATAAATGATAATTATATAATTTGACCCCTTTAATATTATAAATTCTATAAAATTCATGGTTCATTTTTGGGCATAAAAAAGCCCGGTTTAGAAAAAACCGGGCTTTAAAATAATGAGATGGGAAATACTAGTCTTTTAAAATCCCTCTGGAGATTACAATTTTTTGAATTTCTGAAGTTCCTTCGTAAATCTGAGTGATTTTAGCATCACGCATTAAACGTTCTACGTGATATTCTTTTACATAACCATTACCACCGTGAACCTGTACAGCTTCTGTAGTAACATCCATTGCGGTTTTTGAAGCATATACTTTCGCCATTGCTCCCGTAAGGTCATAATTCTGGCCCTGGTCTTTATCCCAGGCTGCTCTCATAACCAAATGCCTTGAAGCTTCAATAGAGGTATACATATCAGCAAGCTTAAATGCAATTGCCTGGTGATTACAAATTTCGGTACCAAAAGCTTTACGTTGTTTAGAATAGTCTAAAGCCAACTCGTAAGCCCCCGACGCAATACCTAATGCCTGGGCAGCGATTCCTATTCTTCCACCAGATAGGGTTTTCATAGCGAACTTAAAACCGAAGCCATCTTCACCAATTCTATTCTCTTTTGGAACTTTTACATCATTAAAATTTAAAGAATGTGTATCGCTTCCGCGAATTCCCATTTTTTGTTCTTTAGGACCAATTTCGAAACCTTCCACTCCTTTTTCTACGATAAAAGCGTTAATTCCTTTGTGCTTTTTCTCACGGTCGGTTTGGGCGATCACTAAGTAATAATCGGCAGAGCTACCGTTGGTGATCCAGTTCTTGGTTCCGTTAAGGATGTAATGATCTCCTTGATCTATAGCGGTAGTACGTTGTGAAGTAGCGTCACTTCCAGCTTCAGGTTCTGAAAGACAGAAAGCGCCGAGTTTTTCACCTGTAGTAAGCTTAGTTAGATATTTTTTCTTTTGTTCTTCGCTTCCATAAGTATCTAGCCCCCAGCATACCAGCGAGTTGTTCACCGATACCATCACAGATGCAGACGCGTCTATCTTAGAAAGCTCTTCCATCACTAATATGTAAGAAATGGTATCCATTCCGCCACCGCCGTATTCTGGAGAAGCCATCATTCCAAGAAAACCAAGATCTCCCATCTTTTTTACCAGTTCTTTTGGGAATTCCTGTTTTTCATCTCTTTCTATCACACCGGGCAGTAATTCTGTTTTTGCAAAATCACGCGCGGCATCGCGAATCATTATATGTTCCTCTGTAAGTTTGAAATCCATATTATTATTTTAATTTAGGAAAATCTAATTTTGGTCACCAAAGGTAAAGTTTTGGTATGTAATTTTCAATTTAGTTTAATAAATTTTACGAATATGAAAAAAGCAAACTACAAGGTTATTGGTGTCATGTCAGGAACTTCCTTAGATGGCATCGATCTGGTCTATGTTAATTTTGATTTTAAAAACTCCTGGAGTTATAAGATACTAAAGGCTGAAACCATTCCGTACCCTTTAAACTGGCAGGAGACTTTGGCTGAGGCAATTAATTATTCTGAGGAACGATTAGAGGAATTGAATAAAAAATACACCAATTTTTTGGCGGGGATTATTTCCCGTTTTATTGAAACTCACCAAATAAAAGATATAGATGCGGTTTGTAGTCACGGTCATACCATTAAACATGAGCCGGAAAATAACTACACTTTACAAATTGGTAATTTGCCTGAGCTGGCCTACCTCTCGGGCCAAACCGTAATTTGTGATTTCAGGGTGCAAGATGTAGAATTGGGCGGGCAGGGTGCGCCGTTGGTGCCTATTGGAGATCAATTGCTTTTTTCAGATTATAAATATTGCGTGAACTTAGGTGGCTTTGCAAATATTTCTACCGAAAAAGATAATAAACGCCTGGCTTATGATATCTGTGCCGTAAACACCGTAATAAATTATTATGCTCAAAAATTAGGAAAAGAATTCGATGAAGGCGGGAAATTAGCGGCTTCAGGCGAATTAAATAAAGATTTGCTCAAGGAATTAAATAAGCTCCCTTTTTATACTCAAAAACCACCTAAATCTTTGGGAATAGAGTGGGTGAAGTCTACAGTTTTTCCCATCCTGGAGAAATATGAAGATAATATTCCAGATATTCTACACACCTATACCCTGCACGTAGCCCAGCAAATCGCTAAAACTTTAGACGATGATCCTGAAACTAAAGTATTAATGACTGGCGGTGGAACATTTAATAATTTTCTATTGCGTCTTTTGAAAACGGAATCTAAATGTCATTTTACGATTCCTTCAGATGAAATTATTAATTATAAAGAAGCTTTAATTTTCGGCTTACTGGGAGTTTTAAAACTTAGAGATGAGGTAAATGTATTAAAATCTGTTACCGGCGCTAAAAAAGATCATTCTTCTGGAGTTATTTATGAGATCTAAACTTTTTGCTAAAAAATTAAAAATATAGCGCTTAGTTTATATATTTGCGAAAAATTAGAGTATAAATGAAGGAATTATTAAAGTTATACGAAAATAAAGAGCCGGAAATAGTATTTAACTGGAAAGATTCTGAGACAGAAGCTGAAGGTTGGACGGTAATAAATTCTCTGCGCGGTGGTGCTGCCGGTGGAGGTACAAGAATGCGTGTAGGATTAGATCAAAATGAAGTGCTTTCACTAGCCAAAACCATGGAAGTGAAATTTACCGTTTCTGGACCTCCAATTGGAGGGGCTAAATCGGGTATTAACTTCGATCCTAACGATCCTCGAAAAAAAGGTGTTTTAGAGCGTTGGTATAAAGCGGTTTCTCCATTGTTGAAGAGTTACTACGGTACCGGTGGCGATCTAAATGTAGATGAAATAAATGAAGTAATTCCTATTACCGAAGATTGTGGTGTATGGCACCCGCAGGAAGGTGTTTTTAACGGGCACTTTAAACCCAGTGAAGCCGATAAAATTAATAGAATTGGCCAGTTGCGCCAGGGAGTGATCAAAGTTTTGGAAAACACTCGTTATTCTCCAGATGTAACCCGTAAATATACCGTGGCCGATATGATTACCGGTTATGGCGTAGCCGAATCGGTTAAACATTACTACGATATTTATGGCGGAGATGTAACCCAAAAAAGAGCAATTGTTCAGGGCTTTGGAAATGTAGGTTCTGCCGCAGCTTATTACCTCGCTCAAATGGGCGTTAAGATTGTGGGAATAATAGACCGTGTTGGTGGTTTAATTAATGAAGACGGATTTACTTTTGAAGAAATTAAGGAACTTTTCCTTAACAAAGAAGGGAATACAATTAAGCACGATAACCTGATTCCTTTTGAAGAAATCAACGAGAAGATTTGGGAAATTGATGCAGAGATCTTTGCGCCTTGTGCTGCTTCCCGTTTAATCACGCAAGACCAGATTAATAGTCTTATTGAAAGAAAATTAGAGGTGATTACCAGTGGTGCTAATGTACCTTTTGCTGATAAAGAAATTTTCTTCGGCTCAATTATGGAATCTACCGACGAGAAAGTTAGCTTAATCCCTGATTTTATAGCGAACTGCGGAATGGCTAGAGTTTTCGCTTATTTTATGGAAAGAAGAGTACAAATGACCGATGAGTCTATTTTTAATGATACTTCTATGACCATTAAAAATGCCATCCAGAATACGTACGATAATAATAGTAATAAAACCAATATTAGCAAAACAGCTTTTGAAGTAGCATTGAAGCAATTGGTATAAGTTTTTGATTAATCTTTTAATTTTAGTTGATTGAGATTATTCCTGAAGATCCCGCTTTCGAGCGGGATTTTTTATGAATAGAATTTAATGAAATTCATCTTCAGGAAATAAATAATTCCCAATTAAGAGAAAGCGGTTTGCACTGCTGATTATTTTACTAAATTTGATTTACAATTAAATCTGGTTTATCACGTTACATTAAAAACCCTAATAGAAACCTATGCTATACTTTTTTCAGCAGGACGGCGTTGCCGAAGCCGCCCAGGAGGCAGAACCGGTAGTGGAAGAAAAAACCCTGTCTTTATTCGATTTAATGCTTAGTGGAGGCCTTGGAGGCCAAATCATTATCCTTATTCTTTTTATCCTGTTGTTTGCGGCAGTTTATATTTACTTCGAGAGGCTTTTTGCGATAAAGTCGGCCAGCCAGGTAGATAAGAATTTTATGCTTCAAATAAAGGATAACGTTTTAAACGGAAATATAGAATCGGCTAAAATGCGCTGTGCACAAAGTGATTCTCCCGTAGCCAGGTTAACCGAAAAAGGAATTTCCCGAATTGGAAGTCCGTTAGAAGATATTAATACTGCCATAGAAAATGCAGGCCGCTTAGAAGTTTACAAACTGGAGAAGAATGTAAGTATCTTGGCTACTATTGCCGGGGCTGCACCAATGATTGGTTTCCTGGGAACAGTAATAGGTATGGTAATTGCTTTTCATGAGCTGGCAACCAGTAGTGGCCAGGCACAAATGGGAGCACTTGCAGAAGGTATTTATACCGCGATGACTACAACCGTTGCCGGACTTATTGTAGGTATTATCGCTTATATTGGGTATAATCACTTAGTGGTGAAAACCGATAAAGTAGTGCACCAAATGGAAGCTACCGCGGTAGATTTCCTTGACCTCTTAAACGAGCCCGCTTAATATGAATTTAAGAGGAAGAAATAAAGTAAGCCCCGAGTTCAGTATGAGCTCAATGACAGATATTGTATTCCTGTTATTGATCTTTTTTATGCTGACCTCGCCGGTAATTACTCCAGAAGCTTTAGACCTAATACTTCCCAAAGCGAAAGGGAAAACTACTAGTGTTCAAAATGTATCGGTGAGTATTACAAAAGACCTTCAATTCTATGTAGACGATCAACGTATTACACAGTCTTCATTAGAAAGTACCTTAAAAACAAAACTGGCAGGTAAAGAAAAGCCAACCATTATTTTAAGGGCAGAAGAAGGTGTGCCTATAGAAAAAGCCGTAAATGTTATGGATATCGCGAACCGAAATAGTTATAAGATCGTTTTAGCGGTTAAACCCGAATAAATCTAATTATGTTAGAAACCAGGCACGAAAAAAAATCTTTTACCATCACGGTTATCTTACACGTGCTGTTAATTGCATTATTATTTCTGTTAGGCTTTAAATATTTAGATCCGCCACCAGAGAGTGGAATAGCCATAAATTTTGGGACTTCAGAAGTTGGCTCCGGAAATGAGCAACCTACCGAGCCTGTAAAATCGGCTCCTAAACAAACAACCGTTCCGGAAACCCAAACGCAACCCGAACCGGTTATCGAAGAAGAGGTAGTAACTCAGCAAGTAGAAGAAGCTCCTGTTATTGAAGAAAAGAAGGAACCGAAACCGGTAGAAGAGAAGAAACCGGAAGAACCTAAAGAACAACCACCGGCTAAAAAACCAGAACCCAAACCAGACCAATCTACTACTGATGCTATGAGTAGTATTTTAAACGGTCCGGAAAGATCGGGTACAGAAAGTGGGGGAGAAGGAAACGATAATCAGGCCGGAGATAAAGGTAACCCAGATGGAGATCCTAATGCGAGTTCTTATTACGGAAGTGGCTCTGGACTTGATGGAGATGGGAATTACCGTTTGGGCGGAAGAAGGGCATTAAATAAAGAAAAATTTGTTCAGGATTGTAATGAATCTGGAATCGTGGTGGTTCGTATAGAAGTTAATCAAAATGGGCAGGTAATCAATGCCACGCCCGGTGTAAAAGGAACCACAAACAGCGCTGCCTGTTTAACAGATCCTGCAAGAAGAGCTGCGATGGCTACTCGTTTTAATAGCGATAGTAATGCACCTTCACGCCAGGTTGGAACTATTATTTATAACTTTAAACTCTCTGAATAAGTGGATGCATATAAAAAAACTGTTGATTGGATGTTTCAACAGTTGCCTATGTACCAAAGAGTAGGTGCGCAGGCATTCAAAAAAGATCTTTCGCGTACCGTTAAACTTGCAGAACATCTAAATAATCCGCATAAAAACTTTAAATCTGTTCATATTGCCGGTACCAACGGCAAAGGTTCTACCAGCCATATGTTGGCTTCGGTGTTCCAGGAAGCCGGTTATAAAGTGGGTTTATATACGTCACCACATTTAAAAGATTTCCGGGAACGAATTAAGGTAAACGGGAAATTTATTCCGAAGAAACCTGTAGTAAGTTTTATTAATGCGAACAAAGATTTTCTAACCGAAAATCAACTTTCTTTTTTTGAAATGACCGTAGGAATGGCCTTCGATTATTTTTCAAGGGTGAAAGTCGATATTGCTATTATAGAAGTAGGCCTGGGCGGTCGTCTTGATTCTACAAATATAATTACTCCTGAAGTCTCAGTGATTACCAATATAGGATTAGATCATACCGCGTTTTTAGGAGATTCAATTCCTGAAATAGCCGGGGAAAAAGCAGGAATTATAAAAGATAATGTTCCCGTAATAATTGGCGAAACGCAAAAAGAAACTACTAGGATATTTAAAGAGGAAGCTAAAAAACATAATTCAGCTATATATTTTGCCCAGGATTTAAAAGTCCCAACTTACCATACCGATCTTAAAGGAGATTACCAGAATAAGAATATGAAGACTGCAATTGCCACGGTGAAGGTTTTAAGGGAAAAGGGCTGGGAGATACCTGAAGAATGCCTTAAAAACGGACTTAATAGTGTGAAATTACATACCTCCCTGCAAGGCCGGTGGGATATATTACAGGAAAAACCCAGGGTGATTTGCGATACTGCCCACAATACTGAAGGCTTAACTTTAGTTTTTGAACAACTTAAAAATGAGAAATTTCAGCATTTACATATAGTTTTGGGAGTGGTGAACGATAAAGATTTAGAAAATATCTTACCATTATTTCCAAAAACAGCTATTTATTACTTTTCTAAACCGGAAGTTCCTCGTGGACTGGAAGCTAAAATTTTACAGGAAAAAGCATCGAATTTTGAGTTGGAAGGAAGGGTATTTAATTCTGTTTCAGAAGCCTATGATGTTGCCGTGGATGCGGCCTTAGACGAAGACTTGGTCTTTGTTGGCGGAAGCACATTTACCGTGGCAGAAATAATTTAATTTTTTTGAAATTTTTCTTGGTGTAGATTAAAAACTAGTCTATATTTGCATCCGCATTCAAGAATAGGGCGCGTAGCTCAGTTGGTTCAGAGCACTTGGTTTACACCCAAGGGGTCAGGGGTTCGAATCCCTTCGCGCCCACCACTATTCAAAAAGGCTTCTATAAAAGGAAGCCTTTTTTTAGCAAAACCTTCAATAGAGAAGGATTTTTATTGACATTTTAAGACCGTAGCTCAGTTAGTTCAGAGCATCCCGTTTTTTATCGGGAGAGTCAGGGAGAAGAATCCCAAAAAGTATTGCGCTTTCTTTTATTAGGAAGTAAATTTATTGAAAATATTGGGGCGCGTAGCTCAGTTGGTTCAGAGCACTTGGTTTACACCCAAGGGGTCAGGGGTTCGAATCCCTTCGCGCCCACTTTCATTCCTAAATCCCAAAGTTTACCTACTTTAGGGATTTTTTTATGCCAAAATTGTACGTTTATATGGATCAAGCCCAATTGTTGTGTTTAAGCAAAAATTGTGGTTAATCTATATAAGAAGAATTCAACATTTTTCACTCCTCTAAACTGAGCCCTAAACGCTTTTATTTTTGCATTAAAGGATTCTGCTGAAGCGTTGGTACTTCTGTTGATAAAGTAATTGAGAATAGATCTGTAATTAAGGGTAATGGTGTTGGCTATGGTATTAAAAGCCTTAAACCCCGTCTCCTCCACATCCTTGTACCAGTGAGCTAGTTTTGTATAAGCCCCTTCTTTTGATTTAGCATTGTTAAATATATTTCTAAGTCTTTGTGTAAGCTTAAATGCCAAC
>NZ_FVZF01000001.1 GCF_900168265.1 Salegentibacter salarius
TTTTTTAAAAAATCATTCTCCACTTTAAGCTCCCCAATGACTTTAAGAAGCTGGTCTTTCTTTTCCTCTGCTTCCGATTTTTTTGATTTTTCACCCTTGGAAAAAACAGTATCGGCCTCCTTTAGGAAATCGCGTTTCCAGGTGCCTATTTGCTGAGGGGTGATTTCAAATTTTTGTGCAAGCTCCTTGACAGTTTGCCGCTCCTTCAAGGCTTCAAGGACTACTTTCGTTTTAAACTTGGATGTGAATTTTCTTCGTGTCATAATACAGTAAAATTAAGGTTATTTTTGAACTTAACTTACTGTCCTAATTTTTGGGGGATGATCAGACTCAACTCAGACCTCTTTCAAGCTATTGACCAAAGTAGACAAAGACGAAATAAAGTTATGGATTAGAGGAAATAGATTTGGAAGCAAGCAATTGTATTTTCCAACAACTCAGGGAAATGGTAGATACGTAGCTAAAGATTTTTTTGGCCCACAACAAGTTCTAAAAGAAAATTCAAAAGAGCCATTTCAATTGATGTCAGTAATAACACCAAATAGATCTGAAGACGGTTCAGGATCTTATTGCAGAGTGGCACAATCTGAAATTAATCCGGAGCAGTTCGGAAAGGTTTTTAATATTCCTCATTACTTCTTAATTGAAATAGAATTTACCGAATAAACTTGTACCACCAAACCTCCCTCTAATAAGCAATAATTTCAAATAAAAAAATGCGGTTTATACTATTAATCCTTTTAGGTCTATTTTTTATCTCTGTTTCAACTCAGGAATTCCGCTCCAATCCAGGAATATAGGCAGCAAATAAATTAAATAGCAAAGTCCGGTTGAAACCTACAAAATCCAAATCTTATGAAAGCACCCAATTTAATTCTATTTCTTCTTATTCCAATAATCAGTTTTTCTCAAAATTTCAAGCTAAATGGCGAATTTTCAGGTCAAAAAATTGACGAACTTGTTTTAAGATATATTGATATTGATGGGAAACGTATAAGTGACACTTTGGAAATAGAAAATAATAAATTTCAAGCTACTGGGAATTTAGAAGGGGTACAGAAAGTTCTTCTAACTGGCAATATACAATCTGGAGGAATGGAAGATCCTAATCTTGGGTATTTCTTTATTGAACCGGGAAATATAGAGGTACAGGTAGAAGAAGATAATTTTAAAGAAATTAAAATAGTAGGTTCAAACTCGCAAAAAGAATTCGAGAAAGTTGAAAGTAAAACGAAACCGATACGCCTGAAACTCGATAGTATTTCTAATAATAGATCAGCAAACTCAGTTGATTTACTCATTGCGGGTAATGAAAAAATTCAAAAGATAAAATTGAGTTATGCTATTGAAAACCCGGAATCCAGCTTAAGTCCGTATTTTCTTACTTCCTATCAAAGAAGTATTCCTATGGATTCTGTACAAAACATTTTTAGCTCATTTTCAACTGAAAATAAACAATCAATTTATGGTAAAAACATTCATAGCTTTTTAAAAAAGATGATTGTAAAGGTAGATGATGCTGCTCCAGATTTTAATGTAGTTGATATTTCAGGAAATAAATTATCACTTGATTCTTTTAAAGGCAAATACTTACTTATTGATTTCTGAGCAGACTGGTGTAAGCCCTGTATTGCGAAATTTCCGGAAGTAAAGGTACTCATTAATGAATATTCTGATAAAGGCCTGGAAGTACTATTTGTTTCTTTTGATGAAACTGAAGATGACTGGAAAAAAGGTGTAAAAAAGTATGATCTAAATAATTGGGATCACACATTCGTAGGTTTCAAAAATATTGATTCTAAGGAATCAATAGGATATCAATTTGACATAAAACCCATACCGGCATATATTTTAATAGATACAAATGGAAAAATTATTGGGCGATATGCCTCGGCTTCTAAAGAAGGTAAAACTCTTATTGACTTAAAAGAAAAATTAGAAACTTTATTAAATTAAAGGACTTAAAGTTATGAATGAGCAAATTAATAGTAAATAGAAGGTCTGAATGGGCTAATCGAGCAAGAGCCATCGGGTTATATCTTGATGGACAGAAAATCGGTACAATCAAAAATGGCGAATCGAAGGAATTTGACCTGAAACCGGGCAACTATGAGCTAAAGGCCAAAATTGACTGGTGCGGGAGCCAGGTAAATGATTTTGAAATTAAAGAGAATGAGGATACAAAAATTGAATTAACTGGTTTTAGTAAAAATAAGTGGATTCTGCCGTTATTAATTATAATTCAAATAAGCCTACTTATTTTATCCACCTATTTTGAGGTCCCTGATGTTATAATGATCACATTTTCAACATGTGTATTAATTTATATTCTTTTCCCAATAAGCTTCGGCCGAAACTATTATTTAAAGCTTAATGAGATCTAACAGATAAATTTTTATTAGGAAAAGAAGCTATGAATAAAATAAGGATTATTGGTTTAATAATATTCGTAATTGGAATTATTGTATTCCTTTTTATGGAATGGGAGATAGTAAGGATGGCTGCAGCTACACTTGTAGGACTTGGAGTTGGCTTACTATTAACCGGTGGTTTGAAAATCAGTAAATAAGAAGTAAAATAAAAATTAAGGTAGAAATATGTGAATAAAGGTTTTAGCTTATATTGTTTTGTTTGCTGGCATAGGGCTCTTAATATGGAATATTTTTCATCTGAATTTTGATAAACCCGAAAAAGTTTCAATAATGATTATTATTTCAAATATTTTAATTATTGTAGCGATGATTCTCACGATAATCGGTCAGAAGTAAAACCAAAAATTAACTAGATCAATACCAAACTTGAAAATTAGATGAATAAAATTAGAATAACCGGTATCGCGATACTGCTTTTTACATTTGTATCGAGATATTATTTGGAAACCGATGCTTACGATTTCTGGTACGGTGCTGCAGGCGGAGTAGGAGGAATGCTGGCCATAATTGGGAGAATTAAAAGACCAGCGTGAGAATACTTTTTTAATTAGAAATTCATTCCAAAACTACGCCAACTCCAACCTTACCCAGCAAATACGGGTTATGATCAATAATGAGAATATCATTGGCTTTGCCCAGTTTTTTGAGTATAGCATATAATAGATCTATATCGGCATAATGAAGTCCTGTGCTGGGTTCGTCTAAAATATAAAGCACATCGTTAGCTTTAGCCTGTAGCCAATTCAACAATAATAATCGTTGTTTCTCCCCGGAAGAAAGTGATTGCACCGGCTGGTCTAATCTAAGATGCGCCAACCCGATTTCCTCTAAATGATCCAGGAAGTCCTGGGTTTTAGGATTTACAGTAAGCTTATTCAGCCATTCTTTTAATTCTATGATATTTAGGGCAAGTACTTCTGCTATATTTTTCTTTTCAACAGAATGAGCCAATATATGCGCCTGATAGCGTTGCCCTTTACATACTTCACATTTTTCAATGGCATTGGCTGCAATATCAAGACTGGTCTCCACATAGCCTTTTCCTTTACAGTTTGGGCACTGACTGCTCTTAGTTTTATAGGAGAATTCTTTAGCTTTTAGGCCGGTTTCAGCTGAAAATATTTTACTTACGTCTTTTAAAATATCCAGGTAGGAAATCAATAAAGTGGCCGCGTGAGTATTAAGTTTTTTAGGCTCAAAATAATGCACGCCTGAATAATTTTTTGGGAAATTTATGCTCTTACAATTCACCGGCTGTCCGGTCTCAATGCTGGGCACCAGGATATCTTTCACCAGGGTAGTTTTCCCAATACCAGATTTTCCTGTTAGTGCAGTAATGCCCCCAATAGGCAGGGATAATGAATCCCTTACAAAAGTATGCCTGGCTAGGTTACTAAAACTAATGTACTTTTTCCCTTCTTTAAGTTTTATCGTTTGGGTAGGTGCTTTCAAAAATGGGTGGCAATCGGCTTGTTGCAATAAACCTTCGGTGCTGCCTTCATAAGTGATATAGCCACCTAAATTGCCGGCTTTAGGTCCAATTTGTACTATATGATCTGCCTCATGTATGATGGCCTTGTTGTGTTCAATGACCACAACCGTATTTCCTTTTTCAATAAGCTCTTTTAAGATTTGAATCAGATCCGGAATATTATCATTAGACAAACCAGCTGAAGGTTCATCTAACAAATAGGTGATGCCTTTAAGCGGACTATTTAATTGTTTGATAAGCTCTACCCTTTGATTTTCTCCACCTGAAAGTGTAGGCGATTTTCGGTTTAGTTGCAGGTAATCAATATGTAATTGCTTCGCTCTAAGAATAGTGTTAATTAAATGGGGTTCAATCTTGGTGAGTAGTTTTCCATCTACATCTTTCCTAGTGGCATTTTCTGCTAGCCATAGATCAAGCTCTTTAAAATCCATTGATTTAATTTCGTGAATGGATTTTCCCGCTATTTCAAAAGCTAATCGTTCGGGTTTTAATCCACTTCCCTCACAATGGCTACATTCTCTATGAGAAAAAAGGGTAGTTAGCTGACTTATATTTTTATTCTTTCGGGTCTTGAAATATTCGTCTTGCAAATAGTGGTAGAGGCCTTCCCATTTCATACTTAAGGCTTGCTTACCTTCCCTTGTCTTAGTTTTGTATAGCCAATTGGCTTTCCATACCTTTTCACCTGCTCCGTTCAGTAATATTTCTTTGTGCGAATTGCTCAGTTCTTCAAAAGGGGTTTCCAGAGTAAAACCATATTCTTTACCAACTTCTTTTAAGATCGCCATATGCTTCCCTGCCGGATTGCCGTAATACCCTATTACTTTATTGTGTGCGAAAAGTCCCTGAGCAATGCTTTTATTTTCATCCAGAACAAGTTTGTTGAGATCGGGTAGCAGTTCTTCGCCAATGCCTTCACAAACCGCACATTTTCCTAATTCGTGATTATTAGAAAAATGACTGGCTGATAATTCTTGTCCTCCATACTGCGCCTTTCTGGAAAAGGCAAAGCGTAAAATTTTATCAATTCCCGTTTGCTTTGCAATATCTGAACGTTGAGAATAATTCTTTTGCTTTCTGGTGATACAAATAGTAGGAGTAAGTCCTTCAATATGATTAACCTCTAACTGAAAATTCACGCCCACTCTTGACTGCTGATAACTTGAAAACTGTTTGGTCATTTCTTGTAGCCCAAAACCGTGCAGCGTATCAATTACCAATGAAGATTTCCCGGAACCGGAAATTCCAGTGACTACCGTTAATTGATGCTTGGGCAAATCTAAGTTTAGATCTTTTAGAGAATGCGTACGCGCACCCTGAATGGAAATTTTATCCCTTTGCTGTAGGGGCTCTTCTTTCACTTTAATAGGTTGAACTTCCAGCGCATTGTCCACTAAGGCATCACATTGAGATTGAAAAAGGGAATGATTTTCAAAACAGATAATGCCTGCAGTTTGTTGCTTGAGTTGGTGCAATGCATCCAGCAACTGACTCACATTTTTCTGATGCAATCCTATACTGGGTTCTTCAAGTAAGAGGAGCGTCTTTTTTGATTTTTTGGTGAAATGTTTAGTGAGTTTAATACGCTGCGCCTCGCCACCTGATAAGGTATTGGAGGGCTGTCCCAGTTTGATATAGCCAAGTCCTAATTTCAGCATTAAAGACAGAATTTCTTTGATTTTCTTTTCCTCGGAAAAGAAATCATAAGCTTCTTCAATACTTAGATTATAGAGATCTGCAATATTCTTTTCATTCCAATGAACACGAAGTACTTCCGGCTTAAAACGTTTGCGATTACAGGTAGGACAAACCTGGTTGATACTACCAAGTGCACTCATAGAGAGGGTGATTACGCCAGCCCCTTCACAGGCTTCACATCTACCGGTTTTGTTATTAAATGAAAAGGCTCCTTTGGATAAATTCGATGTTTTCGCTTCAGGAGTTTTTGCTAGTAAATCCCTTATTTTATCTGCTAAGCCTGTATATGTAGCCGGGTTACTTCTAGGAGTTTTACCTATAGGTTGATCGTTTACAGTAAGAAGATTTAGATTTTCCTCCTCAGAAAGTTGGGTAATGCTTTCAATAATTTGAGGCGTTTTGCGGCTCACAACTGTTAGCTCCATGTTGCCTGGTTGAAAGGCTTCCACCGAGACCTTTTTTGGTTGGTTTTTAGATGATTTATCATTTCCGGCTTCTTTCAATGCCTTTAAAGTTGGGCTACTTAGTTCTTTTGCATTTAGAAAATTATTGATGGGACCGTTAAAAACCACTTCGCCGCCGTGTATCCCCGCTTCGGGGCCTAGTTCTACTATCCAATCTGCCGACTTTATAAAATCTAAGTCGTGCTCCACCACCATAACCGTATTTCCCCGGCGAATGAGTCGGTTTAGAATATGAAGCAGATATTTTTGATAATCTTTAGACAAACCGATGGAAGGTTCATCGAATACATATAAAATACCTTGCAGCTTACTATTTACCTGGTTAATGAGTTTGATTCTTTGCCCATCACCAGAGGAAATCTCCATACTTGGTGTGCTTAGCCGGTATTCTTCCATACCCAGCCTAATCAAGTCATATAATTGAGTGCAGATCTTATCTACCAAAACTTGTTCTCCGGTTGTGAATTGCTGAAACTTCAGTTTTTCATATAATTCGCTTAAGGAAAGCTCCATCCATTCTTGAAAATTAAGTCCTTTCCACTTATATTTTAAATGTTCTGCTTTAATGCGCGCACCTTTACAATCAGGGCAAATTTTGGAGCTGGCAAATTTTAAGATATTAGGATTTCTATCACGTCTTAAAATATCCTGCATAATAGGAAGCATTCCTTTATAGAATCCTTCTTCACGAGGCTTGGCTTTAATTCCTTTCCACCTAAGCCTAGACTCCAGGCCGTGTTTACCAAAAAATACTTTGAGGCGATCACTTCCGTTTAAAACCACGTCTTGTTGCTCTTCTGTGAGTTCCTTCCAGGGTATATCTACATTAAAACCGTGCGTCTCACACACTTTATTTAATTCCTCTACGGTTATTTGGGAATAGACGATATAGCCATTGGGCAGGGTAGTGGTAATCGCCCCTTCTCTAAGCGTCTTATTTTTATCTCCTACTAATTTGTTAAGGTCAATATATTCTGCTTCTCCAATACCACGACATACCTCGCAGGCTCCTCTAGGGTGATTAAAAGAAAATAGCGACTTACTCATAGTTTCAGCAGCCGAATAGCGGGCAAATAAAATTCTGAAGACAGAAGCAAGCTCAGAGAGCGTTCCAAAAGTAGTATTGATAGACTGGAAGCGCTTCGATTGTTCTACCTTAATTACCGGGGGAAGGTCTTTTATATCATCTACTTCAGCAGTAGGGATTAACTGACTGTTTTGTTGGTTGTATGCAGGGAGACTCTCTAAAAAATATCGGTAACCCTCATTCGCGATAACACCCATTGCAAGGGAAGATTTCCCCGAACCAGATAGACCAGTCACTACAATCAATTGATTTTCAGGAATACTTAAATCAATATTTTTGAGATTATTTTGATGGGCATTAATTATGTGCATAAAGGCTTACTGTTTCTCTTTTAAAAAAAATAAATATAGAAAGATATTAAGGCTTAGAAGGGGTTTTTCGGGAAAACAAAGCATAAAATTTCTCTTGTGTCCAGATGAATAAAACAATGGTTGATTAACGATAGTTTATCGGTGTAAGACAATGTTTGTTATATATTTATATAAAAAAGAAAATGTTCGGATTATTCATGAAAAAGTCAGAAGTTGAAAAGCTGGAAGTGAAATACAAAAAGCTTCTGGAGGAAGCTCATCAACTCTCCACTACTAATCGTAGTAAAAGTGATGAAAAAATGTATGAAGCAAATGAGGTTTTAAAACAAATCGATCTGATTAAAAAATCGGAAGAAGCTAAATAATGAATTTTGAGATTTTAGGATATTTTCTTAAAAATAGAAATTCAGTATTCGTTTTTCGGAATTTATCTTTTTACATACAATAAAAAAGGGAAGCTAAAAACTTCCCTTTTTCTATTTTAATATAAATCTTCTATGATTATCCACGGGTAAGCCAACCTCTCTTACTTGCGGTAGCAATAGCGTAGGGAGTGATCCAGAATAGCCCAAAGGTATAAAGGATACTATAGGAATACGCCCAGAAAGATTCCGATAAATTATATCGCTTCGCATAGAAAAGTACCGGGAAACTAGACCATATCAGAATACTGAGTAAGGTTGAACTTAAGAATAAAACTGGATCCATAGAGATGAAGAAAAGCATCATCAAGATTGTTGGATAACTCATCACTAATTTCAATACCTGGTTGATGAACAGAAGTCGAGATCCGGCTTTAGAGCTTTCCCTGAAATCTGTGAAAACATATTTCGCCATCGCAATATTCTCACGAACGTTACTTCTTCCCCACCTGATAAACATTTTATAGAGTCCGGTATATTTTTCGGGTACGTTGGTATAAGCGAAAGCATTTCTTTGAAAGAGTACGTGATACCCCTGTTTAAGAATCATATTAGTCATTGCACGATCTTCGCCGATATCTGAAGCCTTACCCATAAAAGTCTGGTTAATCCATTCTTCCAGGCAGCCAAAGACAGCTTTTTTCCTGTAAGCCGCAAGCGCGCCAGGGGTACAAAGCACCGATTCCAGACTACTTTCCGCAGAACGAATAAATTCGAAACTAAGTACAAAGCTTACATCCAGCATCTTAGGCAGCATAGCCTTTTTCTCGTTGTTTAGCACACGAATATTTCCTGCTACAGCGCCGCATTTTTCGTTAACTACAAAAGGACTTACAAGGTTACGCAGTGTGTCTTTAGTAACCTCAGAATCACTATCTACGGTCACAAGAACTTCTCCGGTACTCAAATTGAATCCGCGGTAAAGCGCGTGTCTTTTTCCTTTGTTTTCTGGTTGCTGGTAGATGCTCAATTGATCGCCAAGCTCCTTTTTAGCCT
Source organism: Salegentibacter salarius (assembly GCF_900168265.1). Lineage (GTDB taxonomy): Bacteria > Bacteroidota > Bacteroidia > Flavobacteriales > Flavobacteriaceae > Salegentibacter > Salegentibacter salarius. The sequence continues at coordinate 8,903 of NZ_FVZF01000001.1, forward strand.
TTAGCATCCAGTCCCAGGTGTCATCTTTACTTCCGTCATCTATTGCCAGAAGCTGTATTTTATGATTTGGGTAATCACTTGTAGCAAGGCTTTTAAGGGTTGCCCAAACCTGTTTTCCTTCATTGTAAGCTGGAACTATTACCGTACAGGTTGGTAACTCTTCATTGCTTACAGAATTAATTGGCTTATATCTAAGGTAGAGGTAAAGGTTATAGAAGAAGAATCCGGCTCTGAATAAAAGCAAAGAACCAGTAATTGCTAAAAATGCTAATTCCCAGGTTGAATCCAGGCCATTAAGATTATAGCGGTTAAAATCACCCTGCAAGACATATACCAGGTATGCAGCGCCAAAAAGCAAAGCCAGGCTGCTTGCACGTACCAAAATTCCTCTTAGATCCCTGGACTTATTCCTTTGATTGTTAATAGAAGATTTTTCAGCAGAAGAAACTGATTGATTTGAAGCTATATTATTTTTCATTTTAATTTCTATTTTAAATTTGATCTTAAAAGTTTAGGTTATTCCTTTAAGACTCCTATTTGGATAGCTTAGCAATCCACGTACCAACTAATTAAAATGCTTATAAAGAGACTTATTTTTAGAAGCTTCAGAAAAAAACTGTAGATTTTTTCTACATTAAGTTTTCAATTCTGCCCCATTCCCGGTTTTTAAGCGTAAAACCGTATTTCTTTTGGAGTTATTTATGGCAAATTAAAAAAGGGTTCAACGCTAAAGTCAAACCCTTCTATGATATTAAAATGAAATAGTTTGAAGTTCTTAAACTTCCTGGGCTTCTGTTTCTTCTGAAACTTCTTCCTTTTGAGTTTCATCTGAATCAAGAACATTAAATTTTTCTAATTGTTCTTCCTCACCGGTAAAATATGGGAATACATCCAGAATTGGAGATTCTGTAATAGATGGAATATTATAATCGCCCATAGTTTCTTCCATCGCCGTGGTAGTATTCTCGAAAGCCTCTTTTACATCGTTGGCCTGAACAAGCAAGTAAATATTTGTCTTTTTTTCCTTTCCGCTTTCCTCATCCATAGCCACCAGGGAAACCTTTGATTTAAACCAACGATCGGAATTCTCAAAAGGATGAACTTCTGAAAAATTCGCAACTTTTATATTCATTATTCTAAAGTCTTCACTAGTATAAGCTGTCATTTCCTTAGTGATTCTCGCTTCGGCTTCTGTGAAAGATACTGCATCAAGTAGGTAGGTATCTGTAGTCATTTTCTGCTCGCCTGTTTCGTGTGTTTTTTTGTATTTCACCTTACATTCAAACCAAGTTACGCTCATATCTTTATTTTTTAGGGAGTCAAAAATAGGGTTTATAACGAGTCTCGAGGACAAAACAAGAGATAGATATTCACAATTTTCTACTTGCTACTTAACCAGATAATTAGTTTCAAAAAACAGGATTTTTATTCAATTAAAATTAAAATCTATAGTAATTATAAATGAATTTTTAATGTTTTCTTTTACTATCTTTATCGGGTTAATTATTAAATAATCAAAGATTATGGCAAAAGAAAAATCACCCTCAAAAAACTCGGCCAGGAAGGAGCCGGTTTTGAGCTTAAAGGAAAAGCGCGCTGCGAAAGCCGCCAAGAAAAAGAACAGAACTTAATGAATGTTTTAAATAAAAATCCCGCTAATTAGCGGGATTTTCTTTTTTAAGTGATATCAATTGTATAGGCCGCCTGAAAATCTTTCCCTGCTGCCAGTGTTTCAATTCCTTCTTTGGTTTTTAGGTTTTGATCTGTGCCTTCAACATCGGCAATTCCCAGCCAGGGTTCAATGCATACGTAAGGTGCTCCCGGTTTCGCCCAAATTCCCAGGTTTTTAAAATCTTTATATTCAACGCTTAAAATGCTACCTGAGTTTTTACTTTTTAGTACCACTTTTTTTGAGGGAATATTCTTGAAAATCAATGCGTCTTTGGCGAAAAGCTCTTTATGTAGTCTAATTTTATCTTCGTTGTCTAATATTCCTTCGGTGGTATCTCTAACCAGCCCTTCTTCGCTTAAAATGTAAGTTCTTAGATCCATTTTTCGATCAAACTCAAGATAATAATCTTCGTAAACTTCATTTTTGCTAATAGGAGCATTAAACGCAGGATGTCCACCTAATGAAAAATATAAAGGTTTATCGTCTAAATTAGAAATTTGATGATGTACAGTGAGCGATTTTTTATTTAATTGGAAAGAAATTTCAAAACGGAATTTAAATGGATAGATCTTCAGAGTTTCTGCTGAATAATCCAATTGAAAAACCAATTTATCATCTGTTTTTTCTTTTAACCGAATATGTTCGTTATGCCTAACAAAACCGTGTTTAGGCATTTGGTATTCTTTATCTTCAAAAATGAATTTCCCTTCTTTTAAAACACCAATTACCGGAAACAAATTAGGCGCCTGGCTTGCCCAGAATTCCGGGTTTCCCTGCCATAAATGTTCAATATCGGTTTCCAGGCTTTTAAGGCTGGATAATTCTGCGCCAATGGGATTTACTTTTATACTTAAGAATTCGTTCTGTAACTCGTGCATCTCAAAAATTATTTTTTCTTTCTTCTGTTCGCATTTTTATCCCCGCGAGTTTTTGGCTTTTTATACTTTTTGGCAATTTCCCTTCGGTAAGATCCACCCAGATTTTCTTTCCTGTTTTTTTCTTTTTTCTCGTGAAAAGCAGGGCCGGGAGCATTTTCGTCTTTATTCTTTCCCGGGTTATTGATTTCAAAAACCTTAGGTTGTTCTTCCGGAATTAATTCTGACGAAATTTCTATTTCCGCCGGTAATTCTTCCTGCGGAACTTCCATTTTCATCAAAGCTTCAATTCTTTCAAGGTATTCCAATTCAGCTTCGGTAGTCATTAATATCGAATTCCCTTCTTTTTCGGCCCTTCCGGTACGGCCAATTCGGTGCATATAATTTTCAGGATATTTTGGAGTATCAAAATTGATCACGTGGCTTACCGATTCAATATCAAGTCCACGCGCCATCACATCGGTTGCAACTAAAATTCGGCAAAATCCGCTGCCAAATTGTTTGATACTACGTAAACGATAATTTTGGGTTTTATTGGAGTGAATTACCGTGCATTCATCCTGAAAATACTGCTCTAATTCCGCGTAGAGTCGGTCGGCCATTCTTTTATAAGCCACAAAGATCAAAACCTTTGAGTAGGTTTCCTTATCGGCTAAAATATGTCTTAACAAATTTACTTTAGTATAGAAATTTGGGATTCTATAACCGGTTTGTTTAATATTATCAAGAGGCGTTCCGCTGGCAGCTACAGAAATAGTTTGCGGACTTTTAAAATTAGCCTCGATTAGATTTTCAACATTTTCAGTGATTGTCGCAGAAAACATAATGTTTTGTCGGTTCTGCGGAAGCAATTCAAAGATATTATTTATCTGAAATTTAAAACCCAGATCTAACATCACATCTACTTCATCTATCACTAATTTCTGAATTGATTTTAACTGAAGCGCGCGCCTAAGCACAAGATCATATAATCTTCCGGGAGTTGCTACTACAATATCCTGGCCCTGTAAAAGCGATTGATGTTGAGTATTCATATTTACGCCACCATAAATACCGGCGATACGAACATTCATATAAGCGGTTAGTTTTTCAATTTCTTCAACTACCTGCACCACAAGTTCTCTGGTTGGCACCAAAACTAGTACCCGCGGATTTTTTTGTTCCGAATATTTAAGCATTCGTAATATTGGAAGCATATAAGCAAAGGTTTTTCCGGTACCGGTTTGCGCGATTCCTACCATATCTTTCCCAGACATAATTGTAGAAAAAGATTCCTCTTGAATAGGTGTAGGCGTGTTAATGCCAATATCTTCCAGCGCGTTGCGCAGGGGAGTGGTAATATTTAAATCCTGAAAAGTCACTAAATGAAGTTTTTATGAACTTGCAAAGTTAGTGAAACTCTAATTTAAAATTGCTCCTGGCAATTTTAAATTAGTTAGTTGAACTAATCCCGCCGCAGGGCGGTAAATAATTTTAACGATCCTGAATTAATTTATTCTTCAAAAACCGTCATGCTGAACTTGTTTCAGCATCTAAGATGAATAAATGTAAAATTCAACTTAGGCGTCCGATAGAAATCGGAGCAGACTCTGAAACTAGTTCAGGGTGACGATGAATTACAAACTAAGAAGAAATGAAAGTTCACAAGTTTTTCAATTCTATCAATAAGGAATCATTTCATTTATTTCGGTATTTTTGATAAAAATCATTTAGATGAAAAAGATCTTAGCCTTTGCCGGTTCTAATAGTAGTACTTCCATTAATTTTCAGTTATTAACACACGTAGCCAATCGCATACAGGGGCACGAAGTGAAAATTCAGGATTTTACCCAGTATGAATTACCTATTTATAGCGCCGATAGGGAAAAGGAAAGAGGTATTCCCGTAAGCGCTAAAATAATTAATAAGATCATCCACGAGCACGAGGCTTTGATAATTGCGGTAAATGAGCATAATGGCAATGTTTCAGCTTACTTTAAAAATATAATCGACTGGCTTTCCCGATTAGACCGTAATTTCCTTGAAGGAAAAAAGATTTTATTGATCAGTACTTCTTCCGGCAAGCGTGGAGCCGCATCAGCTTTAGAATATACTAAGGGAATTTTACCAAGATTTGGCGGCGAGATTATAGAAAGCTTTAGCTTACCTTCTTTTAATGATAATTTTAAAGACGGGAAGGTGCTAAACGAAGTGCTGGATATGGGTATAGAAGATGTGTTAACTACTTTTTCTCATCAATTGGAATCCGGTAACTCAATTTAATTTGCTTTTTTCACTTTAGGGCTGAATTCTTCGTTGGCCTTTCCAATATTGCTTAATTCGGTTTCGGTTTTACCAGTGATTCCCATATCTGCTTTATGCTTGTCAACGGGGCTTCCGAATAAAATAAGCCAGGCTTCTTTTAATGATTTTGCCTTCCAGATATCTTTCCCAACTTCAATCCATTCGTGGAAAACGAGGAAAAAAGGATTGTAGGAGTTTACCGGTTTGGTGATTCCATAACGGGGTTTTTCATCTTCTTCCTGGAAAGTTCCAAAAATGCGATCCCAGAATATAAAAGTAGAGCCATAATTTTTATCCAGATATCTTTCATTTACCGAATGGTGTACCCGGTGATGCGATGGCGTAGTAAAGATATACTCGATTGGTCGCGGTAATTTTTTTATTAATTCGGTATGTATCCAAAATTGATAAAGCACTTCCAGTTGATGCACAATAAAGAATACTAAAGGATGAAAGCCCAACAAAACTACCGGTAAAAAGAAGATGATCTTTAAATTCTGTGTCCAGGATAATCTAAAAGAAGTTGATAAATTATAATGTTCAGAAGAATGATGAACCACGTGTGTAGACCACCAAAAACGTTGTTCGTGGGCAAATCTATGTGCCCAATACCTGCTAAAATCCAATAATATTAAACACAAAACATAAGACCACCAGGTATGTGGTATTTTAAACGGCGCCAGATTGAAAAAGAAAAGGAAAACCATAAAGACTCCTATCTTCATAAACCCGTTTAGGATTAAATTACCAATACCGATAGCTGTAGACGCTAGAAAATCTTTACCCGAATAAAGGTTTTTGTATTTTTTTCTTCCTATTAAAAATTCAAGTAAGACAAAAAAGAACATTAGCGGAGCTACAACCCAGATAACGGTAGTGAAATCAAGGTTTTCTATATCGGCTAATGTAAGTTTTTCAGTATCTGTAAACATTGGTAATATTTGGCTCTTAATCATAAAATGGCGCAGAAAAGCGCATGTTGTATAATTAAGATTTTTTTCTCAGAAATACAAGAAGCATCACCACCTAATTTCTCCAAATTTTGAAAATCCCGATTTAAAGGGTTTTCGAGATAAATTGCAGAAGAATTAAAATAGGCGCTACGTCAAATTGTTTTTACCTTTGCGCTCCAAATTACAAGCAAGGTGCGCACAAAAATTACTTATACTTTAAAGGAGCAATTGAAATTCAAACAGCAACTCTTGCAATGGAGTAAGCAGTTTGAAGAAATTGCCTGGCTGGACAGCAATAATTATCACCAGGATTACGGCGAATTTGATGCTTTACTTGCTGTGGGTGCATTTACCGCTATAAAAACCGATTACCACCAGGCTTTTGCCAAGCTGCAAGAGTATCAGCAAACTACCAAAGACTGGATTTTCGGCTATCTTTCTTATGATCTTAAAAATGATGTAGAAAGACTTTCTTCTAAAAACCACGACGGATTGGACTTCCCGGATCTCTATTTTTTTCAGCCACAAAAACTATTCTTGCTCAAGGGAGACCAGTTGGAAATGCATTATTTAAATATGCTGGATGATGAAATTGAGGAAGATTTTACCGAGATTTCAAATCTGCCAATAAACCAGATTGAGACCAGACAACTGGAAACCGAAAACTCGAAATCAAAAATACAAGCCCGAATCTCTAAGGAAGAATACCTTCAAAAAGTCGGAAAAATGCTCGCTTATATTCAGCGTGGTGATATTTATGAAGCAAATTTCTGCCAGGAATTTTTTGCTGAAAATAGAGAGATTGAGCCTTTTAAAGTTTTTCAGGATCTTAATGAACTCTCGGGCCCTCCGTTTGCGACTTTTCTCAAACTGGAAGAACATTATTTACTTTCGGCTTCACCGGAGCGATATTTAAAAAAATCTGGGGTAAAATTAATTTCCCAGCCTATAAAGGGAACAGCCAGGCGCTCGCAAAATCCAGAAGAAGATCTTGAAATTGCGGAGGAGCTTTCTAATGACCCGAAGGAGCAATCTGAAAACGTGATGATTGTAGACCTGGTGAGAAACGATCTTTCTAAAATTGCGAAAAAGGCCAGTGTGAATGTAGATGAACTTTGCAAGGTTTATTCCTTTAAACAAGTGCATCAAATGATTTCTACAATTTCTGCTGAACTTGATGACGGCATTCCGCCGGTAGAAGCTTTACGGGCAACATTTCCTATGGGAAGTATGACGGGTGCGCCAAAGATTTCAGCAATGAAAATTATCGAAGAACTGGAAGAAACAAAACGCGGACTCTACAGTGGCGCCGTAGGTTATTTTACTCCAAACGGCGATTTCGATTTTAATGTGGTTATACGCAGTATTTTATATAATTCGGCTAAAAAACATGTGTCTTTTTCAGTAGGCGGGGCAATTACTGCCGGTTCTAAACCAGAGAAAGAATATGAAGAATGCCTGCTAAAGGCAGCCGCAATGCGGCAGGCTTTAAAATAATTTTTTCGGATTAAAATTTCGCAAACTGCCAACTGAAACACTGCCAACTGTTTTCGTATCTTTGGTTTTCTATGGAAAAAGCTTTCAAAAACGAGATCAAATCCCAGTTTCCCTACCTCTCTAACAGTAAAATTTTACTTGCGGTAAGTGGAGGTGTAGATAGTGTTGTGCTGGCACATTTATGCAAAATAGCCAAACTGGATTTTACTTTGGCGCATTGTAATTTTAACCTTCGGGACGAAGAAAGTGACGCCGATGAGGATTTTGTGGCAGCCCTTGCCAAAAAAATGAAAGTAGCGCTTTTTGTAGAAAATTTTGATACCGAGCAATACGCTAAAGATAACAGTCTGTCTATTCAAATGGCGGCACGCGATCTTAGGTATGACTGGTTTGAAGAGCTTCGGCTAAAACATCAATTCGATTTTATCTTAACCGCGCACCACGCCAATGATAGCCTGGAAACTTTTTTTATTAATCTAATACGAGGCACCGGTTTGGAAGGTTTAAGCGGGATAAATGCCGATAGTAATTACATTATAAGGCCTCTATTAAATTTTTCCCGGAAAGAAATTTTGGCTTATGCTGAAGAAAATAAGATTTCGTGGAGAGAAGATAGCACTAATGCATCTACAAAATATCTTCGCAATAAAATAAGACACGAGCTTGTACCTGTTTTAGAAGAAATAAATCCGCAGTTTTTAGAGACTTTTCTAAAAACCCAATCACATTTAAAAGAAAACGAAGAATTAATAGAGGATTATTTGAGCTTGCTCTATCCAAAAATTATTGGTAAAACAGAGTACGGCTACAGCCTGGATATAAATTACCTTAAAAAGGTACCTAATAGTTCTGCAATTCTATACCAATTGCTAAAGTCTTTTGGATTTACCGAGTGGAACGATGTTTACCGTTTATTAGATGCACAACCCGGTAAAATGGTTTTTTCAACCTCACACAGACTAATAAAAGATCGGGATTATTTGCTGCTTACAGAAATTGACAAAACCGAAGACAAAGTCTATAAAATCGCAAAAAATGAAGATTTTGCGATGCTTCCTATGGGAACCTTTTCATTTTCAGAAGTAAAGGAAATAAACGATAAAAGATCAAACTGCATTTATATAAACCCGGAAAAACTGGAATTTCCACTCACCGTTAGAAAATGGCAGCAGGGAGATATATTTTATCCTTTTGGAATGAAAGGAAAAAAGAAGTTAAGCGACTTCTTTAAAGACAAAAAATTATCTTTGCCCGAGAAAGAAAACAGCTGGTTGCTGTGCTCTGGCGAAAAAATTGTTTGGGTGATCAATCAGCGGGCCGATAGGCGTTTTTCGATAACTTCATCTGATCAAAAAATTATAAAAATCACTTTCAGTTTATGAAATATCTGGCGAGTCTGCTCTTATTTTTTATTCCATTTATCCAGTTACAGGCACAATATTTTAACGATGGGAGCGAAGAATCCCAAATGGATGATCCCATTACCTGGGAGGCTTCTGTAGAAAAAGAAAACGACAGCATATTTAATCTGGTTTTTACGGCCACCCTGGAAGATGGCTGGCATTTATATTCGCAAAAGGAAGCAGATATTGATATTGCGCCTATTGCCACGACTTTCTCTTATAATAATGCTGAAGAAAATTTTAAGCTCATTGGTGAAACTTCAGAGCCAGATATAGAACCTATCTACGATCAGGTTTTTGAAGCCGATATCACTTATTTTGAGGAAGAAGCAGTTTTTACCCAGCAAATAAAAGTACAACCCGGAAGTAATCCCGGAATTGTTGCCGAGATCTATTTCTCTGTTTGTGATGATGAAAAATGTTTGCCTCCGGAAACCGAACGTTTTAATATTTCTCTTCAGGACAATGAAATAACCGAAGGTTTTACCGACCTGGAAATTTCAGAAAAAGATAAAGAACTTACCGAAGCATTAAATATCAATGTTTCAGGGATGGAAAAATTTGCGCCTGAAGAGGAGGAAGGCAATAACTTCCTGAGTATTTTCTTACTAGGTTTCGTGGGTGGTTTAATCGCTCTTTTAACGCCTTGTGTATTTCCTATGATTCCGCTAACAGTTTCCTTCTTTACTAAAGGAGCTAAAAACCGGCAAAAAGGCCTGGTAAATGCCATACTTTATGGTGTTTTTATATTTGCCATTTATCTTTTACTTAGTTTACCTTTCCACCTGCTAGACAGCGTAAATCCTGAAATTCTCAATAATATTTCAACTAATGTAACGCTGAATATTATTTTCTTCGTCATTTTCATCATTTTCGCTTTCTCCTTTTTTGGGTATTACGAGATCACTTTGCCAAGTTCCTGGAGTAATAAGATGGATGATAAAGCTTCAAGTGTAGGTGGTATTGTGGGTATCTTTTTTATGGCTCTTACTTTAGCTTTAGTTTCTTTTTCCTGTACCGGCCCTATTTTAGGTTCACTGCTTGGTGGATCGCTTACCAGCGATGGTGGTGCGATGCAACTTTCTATGGGAATGGGTGGCTTTGGTCTTGCCCTGGCGCTTCCTTTTGCACTTTTCGCTTTATTCCCCAATTGGCTTAATTCTTTGCCAAAAAGCGGTGGGTGGTTAAATACAGTTAAAGTTACGCTAGGTTTTATAGAATTAGGACTGGCCTTTAAATTCCTTTCTAATGCCGATCTTGTGGAGCATTGGGGACTTTTAAAACGTGAAATTTTCCTCGGAATTTGGATCCTTATAGGTTTAGGTCTTATGGCTTATTTATTTGGTCAAATTCGTTTTCCGCACGATGGCCCTAAACAAAGAATTAGTAAAGCCAGGTTTGGTGTAGGGGTGATAACTTTCTTCTTTGTACTTTATTTAATTCCCGGTTTAACCAATACTTCGGCGGCGAATCTTAAGCTGCTTAGTGGATTTCCACCACCATTGTTTTACAGTATCTATGATAAAGGTACCGAAGCTCCTTTAGGTCTGGAAGCTTATAAAGACTGGGATAAAGGTCTGGAAGCAGCAAGAGAACAAAATAAACCCATAATCCTCGATTTTACAGGTTGGGCTTGTGTTAATTGTCGAAAAATGGAAGAACAGGTGTGGAGTGAACCCGAGGTTTTTGAGATACTTAACGAAGAATATATACTTATTTCCCTGTATGTAGATGATAGAAAAGAACTGCCGGAAGAAGCGCAATTCAATTATATGAAACCAAAGGGGGGAATAAAACCTATTGAAACCATTGGCGATAAATGGGCTACTTTTCAAACCCTGAACTTTAAGAATAATTCACAGCCTTTCTATGTGCTTTTAGATAACGAGGTAAATCTACTTAACGAGCCTGTGGGTTACACCCCAAAAGCTTCAGAATATCTGGACTGGTTAAAGGAAGGTCTTGCCAAGTTTCAGGGAACAGAGAAATAAAATACTTCATAATTCGTGAGACATTTACTGATGAAATATTATTAAAATAAGACTTAAGCTTAGTAGTATTTAATTCTGGATTATTAACATGAATTATTCCTTGTCAAACTTAGAAGGGATTAATTAGAATTCGTCTTTAATTTAGAAACAAGCCCTGATTCATTTAAATCTCGATTATCGAGTAAAATTCTTTTAGGTTTATCGGTGTAATTTCTATCTTAGGGGGCTTAAAATCTCCCTTAACTATGAAATTATTCCGTTTTAGTGTTATCCTTTTGTTTTTGAGTTTCTTACCTGTTCAAATTATTGCGCAGGAAGAATATGATGTTAAAAAACATTATAACAAAACAGAAGTAGATATCCCAATGCGTGACGGCACTAAGCTGCATACTACTATTTATTCCCCAAAAGATACTTCTAAAGAATATCCAATTCTCATGCAACGAACCCCATATAGCTCCAGGCCGTATGGTGAAGATCAGTTTCGTTCGCTTATTGGGCCCAACGAATATTTAATGAAAGAAGGTAATATTGTTGTTTACCAGGATGTTCGTGGCCGTTGGATGAGTGAAGGGAAATACGACAACATGCGTGCGATAATCCCGAATAAGAAAGGCGATGAATTTGATGAGTCTAGTGATACTTTCGATACCATTGAATGGCTTATTAATAATGTAGAAAATAACAATGGTAGGGTAGGAACCTGGGGTATTTCTTATCCCGGTCATTATGCGGTTGCTTCCCTGGTAGATGCGCATCCAGCCTTAAAAGCTGCCTCACCACAGGCAGGAATCGGAGATTTCTTTTTTGACGATTTTCATCATAATGGCGCTTATTTACTAAGTTACTGGAGAGCTACAGCACTTTTTGGCTACGATAAAACCGGCCCAACTACAGAAAGCTGGTACGATTTACCAGATCTTGGAACACAAGATCAATATCAGTTCTTTTTGGATGTGGGACCTCTTAGTAATTTGGACGAATATTACGGCGAAGACAATATATTCTGGCAACAGCTAAAAGAACATCCTAATTATGATGAATTTTGGCAGTCTCGCGGTATTATTCAGCATTTAGAGGATATTAAACCAGCGGTAATGGTTGTGGGCGGATTGTTTGATGCTGAAGATCTTTATGGTCCTTTTAATACCTACAAAAAAATTGAAGAAACCAGCGATAACCATAATATTATGGTTTTTGGTCCCTGGAGTCACGGCGACTGGGCTAGACAAACCGAAAGACAAGCCGTAGGGAATGTATATTTTGGAGATAATATTTCGGAAGATTACCAGAGAAATGTTGAAACTACTTTCTTTAATCACTTTCTAAAGAAAGGCGGAGAAGGTGATTTAGATCTTGCTGAAGCTTATGTTTATGATACCGGTGCAAGAAAATGGAATTCCTACGAAGCCTGGCCTCCAAAAGAAGCAGAAGCTAAGGTATTTTACCTGGGAGATGAGCAGAAATTAACCGATGAAGCTACCGATAATAAAGAAAGCTTTGTAAGTGATCCTGCGAAACCTGTTTCTTATAATAATGAAATTAAGGCGGTGTTCACCCCAAGAGAATATATGACAGGGGACCAGCGTTTTGCCGCAAGGAGGCCAGATGTTTTGGTTTTTGAAACAGAAGTATTGAAAGAAGATATGAAACTAGCCGGTGAAATTGAAGCACGCTTAAATGTAGCAACAACAGGAACCGCGGCAGATTGGGTTGTGAAAGTAATAGATGTTTATCCTCCAGATGCTGAAGATTATGAAGAAACTATGGAGCATTTAGATATGGATAATTATCATATGATGGTGCGTAGTGAGGTAATGCGCGGCCGGTTTAGAAACAGTTTTGAAAACCCGGAGCCATTTGAACCGAATAAAAAAACTTCTGTAAATATTACCCTTCAGGATATTAACCATACTTTTAAAAAAGGTCATAAATTACAAATTCAGGTTCAAAGCACCTGGTTTCCACTTATAGACAGGAATCCACAAACCTATGTGCCTAATATTTTTGAAGCTGAAGAAGAAGATTTTCAGCAACAAACCCACACTGTTTTTGGAGATTCTGCAATAGAATTTTCAGTAATTAAAGAATAGTTTATGCACATCAGATTTATTCATAAAACGCTCTATTTAGGTCTTCTGGTCTTAGTTATTTCCTGTAATCAAAAAAGCGAAAGTTATTCCGAAGAAGAAATAAAGGAGCATTCGGCTGAATTGAACGAATATTTTGAAGAGGAATTTCAAAAGGATGTCGAAGAATCGCCTATGATGCAAACCAGGCTTGGGCAAAAAACCAATTATGGCAAATGGGACGATTTTTCTCATTTAAAATATGTAGAAGATCGCAATAAAGCAAAGAGACGCCTGGAACATCTAAAAAAAATAGATCCTTCATCGCTGGATGAAGATACTCGATTAAGTTACGATCTGTACCTCCAGAAACAGGAAAATCAATTAGAAGATTATGATTTTAGGTTTTACAATTACCCGGTAAACCAGATGTTTGGCTATCATGCAGAGCTGCCAGCCTTTTTAATCAATATGCACCGCATAGATTCAATAAGTGATGCAGAAGCCTATATTTCGAGGTTAAAGGGAATTCCTAAGGTGATGGAAGATGTTATAGGGAATTTAAAAATAAGGGAGCAAAATGGCATAATGCCTCCAATTTTTGTCTTTGATAGGGTTCTGGAATCCAGTAGAAATGTAATTAAGGGTAAACCTTTCGGGAAATCTGTGGAGAATAGTGCCCTGCTGGAAGATTTTAAATCGAAAATAGACGATTTAGAAATTTCTCAGAGAAAGAAGAAGGAACTTATCTCAAAAGCCGAAACTGCTCTTACTAAAGAAGTGAAACCGGCTTACCAAAATTTAATTGTGTTTCTCGAAACTCAGCAAAAGCGTGCAAACAGCGAGGCCGGGGCGTGGAAGTTTCCGAAAGGGGAAGAGTTTTATGCGAATGCTTTAAAAAGAACTACCACTACTAATCTTTCGGCGAATGAAATTCACGAAATTGGGTTAAGTGAAGTTGCGCGTATTCACGCTGAAATGGAAAAGATCAAAAAAAAGGTTGGTTTTAAAGGGACACTTCAGGATTTCTTTGAATTTATGCGGAAAGATAAACAGTTCTATTATGCCAATGATTCTACCGGAAGAAAAAAATACCTTACAGAAGCCAAGACTATCATCAATACGATGAAAGATGATTTGGATAAACTTTTTCTAACCAAACCAGAGGCAGAATTAATCGTAAAAGCGGTAGAGCCTTTTAGAGAAAAAAATGCCGGGAAGGCTTTTTATCAGCAGCCGGCAAAAGATGGATCAAGACCAGGAACTTATTACGCCAATTTATACGACATGTCTGCAATGCCAACTTATCAAATGGAAGCTTTGGCATATCACGAAGGTATCCCGGGGCATCATATGCAAATTGCTATCGCCCAGGAATTAGAGGAAATTCCGCAGTTTAGGAAATTTAGTTTTTATACTGCTTACGTAGAAGGTTGGGGGCTTTATAGTGAATTGTTGCCTAAAGAAATAGGATATTATCAAGATCCATATTCAGATTTTGGAAGATTAGCCATGGAACTTTGGCGTTCTTGCAGGCTGGTTGTAGATACCGGAATTCACGCCAAAAAATGGACTCGTGAAGAGGGAATTGCTTATTATAAGGAAAACACTCCAAACGCTGAAAGTGATTGTATTAAAATGGTAGAACGGCATATAGTAATGCCCAGCCAGGCTACAGCCTACAAAATAGGAATGAATAAAATCCTGGAATTAAGAGAAAACGCGAAGGAAGAATTGGGGCCGGATTTTGATATTAGGGAATTCCATGATGTGATTCTTCTTGATGGAGCCGTACCTTTGAATATTCTGGAAGAAAAAGTTGATAACTGGATTTCAGAAGAAAACATTTAAAAAAAGAGAACTTGAATAGTATAAAAAAAGAAGATCTAAAAACCATAAGCCTTGTAAATAACAAAGGTAGCGAACTCGAGGTTCTTAATTACGGGGCTGCGGTGCTTAGCTTTAAGATTAAAGATAAAAGGGAGAACCCGGTAAATGTAGTGGTTAGTCCGTGGGCAGAAGATTTTATAACTTCGGTCTACAAAGAACATAACAAATGTTTTGGCGCTTCGGTGGGCCGTTACGCAGGCAGAATTTCCAAAGGAGAATTTAAATTGGATGAGACCACGTATAAACTCTTTGAAAAAGATGATGTGCACTTGCACGGCGGAAAAGAAGGTTTTCAGTATAAAATTTGGGAAATTAAAGAAGAGACCACAGCGCCTAATCCATCTGTGACATTAACTTACCTCAGTAAAGATAATGAAGAACATTACCCGGGAAACCTTGAGGTTGAAGTTAAATATACCCTTACCGAGGATAATGAAGTACAAATAGAATATACCGCACAAACCGATAAAAAAACGGTGATTAATCTTACCAATCATACTTATTTTAATCTAAATGGCGGCGGCAGTATTAGCGACCACTTTTTAAAGATTGAGGCGGAAAAAATTCTAGAGGTTGATGAAAAATTATTGCCTACCGGAAATTTGACAAAACTAAAGAAGCATCCCAAAAACTTTAGTGAGAGTAAATTGATTGGCAACCGAAACCTCGATGATACCTTTGTATTAAAATCTGAGGAAGATGAAGTTGCAGCTAGACTTTTTGCTCCTTTAACCGGAATAAAAATGGAGGTGAAAACCAATCAGAAAGCATTGGTGGCCTACGCTCCAGAAAGCCTTCCAGACGATCTAAATTATCAAACCGAAATTGCTGAAGAATATCCTTCTATCTGTTTAGAGGCACAAAATTTTCCTGATGCACCTAATTTCAGGAATTTCCCTGAGGCCGTATTAAAGCCGGGAGAAAAATATTATAACAGAATTTCATATAATTTTTCGGTTGGTGGTAAATAGGAAGATTAAGAGCTGATGAGGCAATAACTCCCAATTAAAATTTTATATTTAACAAAATTTTATATTAAGCTATGGTTGGAATTTTATCATTCGTTGGTTTCACGCTTTTGGTAGCTATAATTGCCTATTTAGCAACCCGAAAAACCGATGAAAGTACAAGTGATGGATATTTTTTAGGAGGAAGAAGCTTAACTGCAGGAGTAATTGCCGGTTCGGTTTTATTAACCAATTTATCTACTGAGCAAATTGTAGGATTAAATGGCCAGGCTTTTAGTGAAGGTATTTTAGTGATGGCCTGGGAAACCCTAGCAGCCATTGCCATAGTAATTACCGCATTATTCTTATTACCACGCTATTTAAAGGGAGGTTTAACCACCGTACCTCAATTCCTGGAAAAACGATTTGATAAAGGGACTAAAACCCTGGTTTCGGCGCTATTCCTATCTGGCTATATGATTATTTTTCTGCCGATTGTGCTATATTCTGGAGCATTGGCGATTAGCACCATGTTCGGTATTCCTGAAATGTTGAATGTAAGTTCAAGCACAGCCTTATGGTTAACGGTGTGGGGCATTGGTATCATCGGGTCTATTTATGCTATTTTCGGTGGTTTAAAAGCGGTTGCAGTATCAGATACGATTAATGCGATTGGACTGCTGATAGGAGGTTTGCTAATTCCAGTATTCGGACTTATGGCTATTGGAGATGGTGGAATAATCAATGGATTAGAAACTTTAGTAGATGCTAATCCGGAAAAATTTAATTCCATTGGAGGGCCAGATGCTTCGGTACCATTTTCCACAATATTTACAGGGATGATGCTGGTACAATTGTTCTATTGGGGAACCAACCAGGCGATTATTCAGCGGGCTT
The DNA here is from genome assembly GCF_900168265.1 of Salegentibacter salarius. Lineage (GTDB taxonomy): Bacteria > Bacteroidota > Bacteroidia > Flavobacteriales > Flavobacteriaceae > Salegentibacter > Salegentibacter salarius. The sequence continues at coordinate 25,380 of NZ_FVZF01000001.1, forward strand.
TGGCTGCTAAAAACCTTCGGGAAGGACAAAAAGGATTAATGCTGGCAGCATTTATTAAGATTTTGGGACCAATAATCGTGGTTTTACCAGGTATTATTGCCTGGCATATGTTCCAGGGCGACCTGGAAAATGCCGACCAGGCTTATCCCGCACTTGTAAATGCAGTGCTTCCACCGGTACTAACCGGATTCTTTGCGGCGGTTCTTTTTGGTGCGATCTTAAGTTCTTTTAATTCGGCTTTAAATAGTTCTGTTACCCTTTTTGGAATAGATATTTATAAACAATATTTCAACCCGGAAGCCAGTGAGGCAAAAGTGGTAAAACAAGGGAAACGCTTTGGTATTTTCCTGGCCATTGGTGCTATGCTTATAGCGCCTTTTATTGCAAATGCTCCACAAGGTCTTTTTGGCTATTTGCAGGAAGTAAACGGTAGTTATAGTATTCCTATTCTCACAATTGTAATTGTAGGTTACCTTACGAAAAGAATTCCGGCAATCGCTGCTAAAGTTGCTATATTTAGTGGTGTTGGTTTCTATCTTATTTATTTAGGTCTTAAATATTTTGTTGTGGGAGAAGATGCCCTGCCACACTATCTTCACGTAATGGCTATTTTATTTGTGTTGAATGTGATCATTATGTTTGTGATCGGGAAATGGAAACCGAGAATTGAACCTTTTATTCTAGATTATACAAGGCAGGTAGATATTCAACCCTGGAAACTGGTAAAACCAGTTGGCCTTGGGATCGTTGTGCTTGTAGTTTTTATCTATGCTTATTTTGCCCAGTAATTTCTGATTAATTTTATTTCGATTTTCTATACTTATGCCTGAACATACTTTAGATTATTACAGTAAGAACGACAAAATGTATGTCGCTACCGACTGTATTATCTTTGGTTTTGATGAAGGAAAACTCAAGTTATTAATCTTTAAAAGACGTGTGGAGCCTCTTAAAGATTCCTGGTCTTTAATTGGAAGTTTTGTAAAGTTAGATGAAGACGTAGATCAGGCGGCAAAACGTGTTCTTAGTGAGATTACCGGTTTGGAGAGCGTATTTATGGAAGAGCTTAAAAGCTATGGGAAAGCTGAAAGAGATCCAGGATATCGTACAATTTCTATTGCTCAATATGCGCTAATCAGGTTAGAAGCATACGATAAAGAACTGGTAGAAAAACACGGGGCGCACTGGTATGAGATTGAAGCATTGCCAAATTTAGTTTTAGATCACAATCAGATGGTAAATGACGCCCTTGGCCGCATAAAACGCGAAGCAAGGTATAAACCTATTGGCTTTGAGTTACTGCCGGAGAAATTTACAATACCACAACTACAACAACTTTACGAAGCTATTTATCAAAAGGAATTGGACGCAAGAAACTTTCGAAAAAAAGTGCTGTCTTTAAATGTTCTGGTGAAATTGGACGAAAAAGATAAGTCTACTTCCCGCCGAGGAGCCTTCCTCTATAAATTTGATTATAAAAATTACCAAAAACTTCTGGAGTCAGGATATAATTTTGAAATCGCTTAATAATCGTTCCTAATTTCAGAACTAATGTTAAGAAAAAACAAAAAAATTATAGCTAAAAAAATTTTTTTTCTAGATAATAATTGTAAAATTTACGTTTATTGAAATTGCTTAACTGATTGTAAAGCGATAGGGATAATTTAGACAACCAACAGTGGAGGTTTCACTGTATCTAGTTAACTCCTAAAAGTTTTGACCAACCTAAAAATTAACAATTATGTATAAAAAGTTTTCAAGAAGGGATGCTTTAAAAAGTATTGCCATAGGTTCAGGAATTTTGAGTATTGGTGGCGTGGCATCTTCTTTTGCTGCTATGAATTATATAGATGAAAATACCCTGCCAGCCAGCCAGAAGAATAATATTAAGCATTCGGTTTGTCGTTGGTGTTTTCAGGATATTCCCTTAGACCAATTTGCCAGGACCTGCGCGAATTTGGGAATTCAGGCTATAGATCTTCTAAAACCTTCAGAATGGGAGACAGTTGAAAAATATGGGTTGGTTTGTTCAATGGCTACAGATGTTTTCGCCGATATTGAAAATGGATTTAATGAACCTAAAAATCATAAAGATCTACAGGAAAAATATAAGGGGTTAATTGATAAAGCTTCAAAACATAATATAAAAAACGTAATTGTTTTCTCCGGAAATCGCCGCGGAATGGACGAGCAAACCGGAATTAAAAATTGTTCAAAAGGTCTAAAACCGCTGCTTAATTACGCGAAAAAGAAAAATGTGACTTTGGTTATGGAGTTACTTAACAGTAAAGTTGATCATCCAGATTATATGGCAGATCATACCGAATGGGGTGTTGCCCTGGCTGAAGAAATGGAAGCTGATAACTTTAAATTGCTTTACGATATCTACCATATGCAGGTAATGGAAGGCGATATTATTGCCACTATTAAGAAGCACCACAAACATATTAATCATTACCATACTGCCGGAGTTCCGGGGCGAAATGAAATTGATGATACTCAGGAACTTTTTTATCCTGCAATTATGAGAGCCATTGTAGAAACCGGTTTTGAAGGTTTTGTTGCGCAAGAGTTTATTCCTACCAATCCAGATGAACTTGCTTCATTAAAGAAAGCGATTGAAATTTGCGATGTTTAAAAGTTGTTTATGAAGAAGATTTTTTATTTAAGCCTGTTAATTAGTCTCGTAACTTTTTTCGGACAAGCCCAGGGAAAAGAAGATGTTTACGTAGATGATAACGGCTTAATGCGTTGGGGTCATAACAACGAAGAAGTCAAAGGTTTTGGAGTGAATTATTCGGTGCCTTTTGCACATGCTTATCGCAGCGGGCAGAAATTAAATATAGATCTAAAAGAAGCTATAGATAAGGATGTTTATCATTTTTCAAGATTGGGCTTTGATCTTTACCGAATTCACGTTTGGGATACTGAAATTAGTGATGAAGAAGGCAATTTAATAGAAAACGAAAATCTTGAATTATTCGATTATTTATTAAAGAAACTAAAGGAACGTGACATAAATTTCGTGATTACGCCCATTGCTTATTGGGGAAATGGCTGGCCGGAGCCCGATGAAGATACCCCGGGATTTTCTAATAAATATGGAAAAGCTGGAAGTCTTATTAAACCTGGCGCTATTAAAGCCCAGCAAAATTATTTGAAGCAATTCTTAAATCATGTGAATCCGCATACGGGTGTAGCTTATAAAAATGAGCCCAACCTTATTGCTTTTGAAATCAGTAACGAGCCGCACCATAAGGGAGAGCCTGAAGAAGTGCAGGAATTTATAGAAAAAATGGTTTCGGCTATGAAAAGTACCGGTTCTGAGAAACCAATTTTCTATAATGTAAGTCATAGTATTCACCTTGCCGAATCTTATTTTGATGCTGGAATAGACGGCGGAACTTTCCAATGGTACCCAACCGGACTCGGATTTCAAAAGGAACTGGAAGGCAATCTTTTACCAAATGTAAACGATTATCATATTCCTTTTAATGATGTAATTGAAGAAAATAACGCGGCAAAGTTGGTGTACGAATTTGATGCTGCCGATGTTATGAAATCTTATATCTATCCGGCGATGGCCAGGAGTTTTAGGGAGGCCGGAATTCAGATAGGAACTCACTTCGCTTACGATCCTACTTATTTGGCGTTTGGAAATACCGAATACAACACGCATTATATGAACCTGGCCTACACGCCCCAAAAAGCCCTGGCTTTAATGATCGCGGGAGAAATTTTTCACCAGGTTCCTGTAAATAGTGATTTTGGTGTTTATCCAAAAAACCTGGAATTTCAGGATTTTGAGATCGATTATGAAAAAGATCTGGCGGTATTGAATTCTGAAGAAAAATTCATTTATACGGATGCGAATAAAATTCAGCCAAAATTCTTAAGGAACCTGAAGCAAGTTGCTGGTTTTGGGAATTCTGAAGTGGTTAAATATGAAGGAAAAGGCGCGTATTTTCTGGATAAATTAGAAGATGGAGTTTGGCGGTTAGAAGTAATGCCCGATGCTATTTTGGTAGATAATCCTTTTGGGAGCAACAGCCTTGAAAAAACCCTTGCGGTGATCAAGTGGAATGAATGGAAAATGAGTTTAGAGCTTGCCGGTTTAGCCGATAATTTCACTTTAGAGGCTTTAAACAAAGACAATGAGTTTATTCCGGAAATTGAAGGTAAATCCTTTAAAATTCGTCCGGGAACTTATCTATTGAAAAATAAGGATACTGAATTTGATAAAAATTCAAAGCTGGATCTAAGATTTGACCTGGAAGAATTCACCGCTCCTGAAACAACAGTAGAAAAAACCTATGTTTTGCATGAGCCTATAAATGAAATCACTGAAAATTCTTTAGCAGAAATCACTGCAGAGATCGTTTCAGATAAAGCAATTGAAAAAGTAGAAGCCTGGTTGCAAAATGGGAATACTTATGAAGCTATTGAGCTTAAGAATAACAGCGTTTACAACTATTTGGCAGAAATTCCCGAAAGTGTATTGAAAAATGGCTTTTTGGAGTATCGAATTATCGTTACTACTAATAAAGGAAAAGAAACTTTCCCTGGCGAAGTTAACGGCAGCCCTGAAGACTGGGATTTTTATTCCGAAGAGGTATATAAGACACAGATTGTAAAAGAGATTAAACCACTTTATATTTTTAACGTTGCAGAAGACGAAGATTATATAGTAGGCGAGTGGAGCCCTGAGAATAAGCTAGTGCCAACTGATAAACCCGGCGAGGCAGAATACCAGGTAAAAGTGGAAAAACTCTTTCAGGAAGATGTTGAAAACCCGAAGGCAGAACCTATTTACGATTATTCGTTTCGCTATAATTTCAGCAGAAAAATTGAGGGACGTAAACCGGAATTGTCATCAAAAGATAAAATTATAATTAAGGCGAGAGCGCTAACTGAAAGCACTGATAAATTGCAACTTGCATTTGTGATGAAAAACGGGGCATCTTTTGGAACTCAAATTGATTTAGATTCGGAAATGAAAACTTACGAAATCGAACTTTCCTCTTTAAAACCGGTTAAAACAGTAAGCTTACCAAGACCTTATCCTTCATTTTTACCTTATTATTTTGAGCATTCTTACGATGGGGATTTTGAGTTGGAAAATGCCGAAGCACTGCAATTTTCTATCGGCCCGGGAATTGAAGATAAGGAGTTGGAAAATCCGCACGGTGTGGGGATTATTTCGGTGAGTTTGGAATAGAGAGATCTTTAAGATAGACTAAAAGTCTTATAATCCGTCATCCTGAATTTATTTCGGGATCTAAGATGAGTATAATCAATTCATGTTAGAAGCTGAAACAAGTTCAGCTTGACGAAGCTAAGGAACATTTTCCTTTCCTACAAACAAAAATGCCTTTTGAAAATTTTCAAAAGGCATTTTTTATCTAATCTAAACAAGAGACTATCCGCATTTGGAAGAGCCGCAATCCTGACAGGTAAGGCAGCCTTCCTGATAGATAAGATTAGAAGAATTACAATTTGTACATTTTTGTTTCTTGGCAACGGTACCATCGGCGATGAAGCGTTTTAGCGCTCTCGCAACTCCGTTTTTCCAGGTGTTTATAGATTCACTGTCTAACTGCAGACTGCTTATTAAATCTACTACCTTTTCAATTGGCATACCGTGTCTAAGCGTGGTAGAGATCAATTTGGCATAATTCCAGTATTCCGGGTTGAATTTATGCGATAAGCCTTCTATAGTTGTTTTGTAACCTCGTTTGTTTTCATATTGGAAATCGTAACGAGAAGTTCCATCTTCATTTCTGGCTTTAATAATAGTCCCTTCAGTCACCCAACGCGGAAGCAAAATTCCTTCTTCATCATCTGCAAAACCAGTAAAGATCTCGTAAGGTCTATCGTCTATTAAGCCAATAAATGCAATCCATTTGTCCTTATTATTCTGGAAACGAACCACATCTGCGGTTAAGCTTTGCGGACGAGTAGTTGGGAATGGCGTATTGTTTTCTTCTTCAGCCTCTTCTTTTTTCTCTTCGTTAGAAATTAGAACTCCAGAACGAGAACCATCACGATACACGGTAACTCCTTTACAACCCGCCTGCCAGGCTTCTAAATATAGTTGGCCAACCAATTCTTCGGTAGCATCATTTGGTAAATTAATAGTCACACTAATAGAGTGATCTACCCATTTTTGTACCGCTCCCTGCATTCTTACTTTACTAAGCCAGTCAACATCGTTAGAAGTGGCTTTGTAGTAAGGAGAAGCTTTTACAAGTTTATCTAGTTCGGCTTGTGTATAATCATCGGTTATTTCGTGGCCGTTTACCTTCATCCATTCTTTAAATCGATGGTGGAAAACCACGTATTCTTCCCAGGAATCGCCAACTTCATCTACAAAATCTACACGGGAATCTTTATCGTTAGGATTTACTTTTCTTCTTCGCTTGTAAACCGGCATAAATACCGGCTCAATTCCAGAACTGGTTTGCGTCATTAAACTGGTAGTTCCAGTAGGGGCAATGGTAAGTAAAGCAATATTACGACGGCCGTATTCCAGCATATCGTAATACAATTTTTCATCGGCCTCTTTAAGTCGAAGAATAAAAGGATTTTCTTTTTCTCTTTCTGAATCAAAAATTCCGAAAGCTCCTCTTTCTTTTGCTGCGTAAACTGAAGCTCTGTAAGCTTCAATAGCGATGTGCTTATGGATTTTTACTGAAAAATCTACACCTTCATCACTTCCGTATTTAATACCTAAAGCGGCAAGCATATCACCTTCAGCAGTGATGCCAATTCCGGTTCTTCTACCTTCTTTTGCTTTGGTTTGAATGTTTTTCCAAAGATTATATTCTACGCCTTTAATTTCATCTCCTTCAGGATCTGCTTCAATTTTAGCAAGAATCGCATCGATTTTTTCTAATTCAAGATCAATGATATCGTCCATAATGCGCTGTGCAGCGGCAATATGTTTTTTGAAAAGTTCGAAATTGAAAGAAGCCTCTTTAGTAAACGGATTTTCAACGTAAGAAAATAAGTTTATAGCTAAAAGCCTACATGAATCATAAGGACAAAGCGGAATCTCCCCACATGGGTTGGTAGAAACCGTTTTATAACCAAGATCTGCATAACAATCTGGCACCGATTCGTTAATTACGGTGTCCCAGAAAAGAATTCCCGGCTCAGCCGATTTCCAGGCGTTATGTACTATTTTTTTCCAAAGCTTATTAGCTTCAATTTCCTTTGTTTTTTTCGGATTTTCGCTAAAAATTGGATATTTCTGAACATAATTGCGATCTTCTTTAACCGAACGCATAAATTCATCATCAATTCTTACAGATACATTGGCACCGGTTACTTTACCCTGCTCCATTTTTGCATCTATAAAATCTTCAGAATCTGGGTGATTAATAGAAACAGAAAGCATTAGTGCTCCACGACGCCCATCCTGGGCAACTTCACGAGTAGAGTTGGAATAACGTTCCATAAAAGGAACAATACCGGTAGAAGTAAGGGCAGAGTTTTTTACGGCAGAACCTTTTGGGCGAATGTGGGAAAGGTCATGCCCAACACCACCACGGCGTTTCATAAGCTGTACCTGTTCCTGGTCTATTTTCATGATCCCTCCATAAGAATCTGAATCGCCATCGTTACCAATTACGAAACAGTTAGAAAGGGAAGCTATTTGGTAAGGGTTACCTATACCAGCCATTGGGCTACCTTGAGGGACAATATATTTAAAGTCTTTAATAAGGTCAAAAACCTCATCTTCACTCATTGGGTTTGGGTAGCGTTGCTCTACACGGGAAATTTCTTTTGCAATTCTACGATGCATATCGTTTGGCGTAAGCTCATAAATATTCCCCTGGGAATCTTTAAGCGCATACTTATTTACCCACACCCGTGCGGCTAAATCATCTCCTTTAAAATACTCCAGGGAAGCTTTAAAAGCCTCATCCTGGCTATACGTCTTAGGAGCGGCGGTAGTAGTGTTCACACCCATATTAATTTTAGATTTTGGATTAGTAATAGTTTCAAGCGGAATGTAAATATAGACAAAGATGTAGAAGAATATAAAATCTTGTTAAAAAAAGTTATCAAACAAAAATTGTTAATAAGCTTATTATCAGTTGAATATGAATTTATCAACATTCGAAAGTTGACAAATTTGTAAAAAAAGAGAATTAAAGTTTGTGCAGGAGTAAATTGCTGAAGCTGAAGTAGAGAAAACTATTTTCTATAGATAACACCGGTAGTTCTCGATTATTTTTCGATTGAATCTGCAAAAATTGTAGAAGATATCTAAGTCTGAAAGTAATGAGAAATTGAAGCTAATCGAAATTATTTTGAAGCGAAAAAGTCGAATTAGTATAAAAAAAAGAGGCTGGTTGAATTAACAACCAGCCAGTCTTTGAATTAACACCTATGAAAATTCAAAATAAAACCTATTTCGTGATGGAATATATTGAATATCCATTCGCCGGAGCTTCAATTGTTACCATTCCGTTTTCATCGGAGGTAGGGGTGTATGTTGAGTTGCCACTGTAATCTAACAGGGTAACGTTATTCCAATTAGTTTGAACGTTTCTACGCTTTGTAGTACTTCCGGTGCTAATATATAGAATTAATCCGGGGTTTTCAGCATTCCCTTCTCTTTTCATTAAATATTCGTCATTATCTACATGAAGTACTTCTACATCACCCACAGCCAGACTGTTATGAATCTCGATTAACTGCTTAATTTCTTCTTTAAAAGCTTCATTTTCGTAATCTGAGTAGAATATTGTAGGATATCCATCGTGTGTTAAAATATAGGCATAAGCCTTCATTTTATTTTCTGTAGCGATGCGATTGTCTTCATTTTCGTCTTTTTCGGTGTCATGATTGGCTACAAAAGTCACAGCTTTATCGGGATTAACCTTACGAAGTGTATTTCCGTCTAAATAATTTAGGTCATCAAAACGATCAAAAGCTTCTTCCATTTTATAGAAAGCAGCAAAATCGAAAGCTGAAACTCCAGTGGCATCAACCCAGTCTACTAAAACATCTGCATTTCCATCAAAATTTTCTCCAACGGCAAATCCGCCAACTTCGTTCATCCAGTCTTCAATTACCCAGGTTCCAAAACCTTTTACGTAATCAAATCGCCAGCCGTCAAAGCCCATTTCATTTTTGTAATATTTCGCGACAGAATTATCATTCTTCCACAGCCAATCCTGTACATAAGGAACATCGTGATCTACATCCTGTTCAGAAAAGAAAAGATCGCCATCATCACTTTGGCTCACATCATTTGGATGAAAATGTTCGTAATTCCTATTGAACATTCCCGAGGCATTTCCATTTTCTTCGTTGAATAGGGTGTAGGTATCCTTTTCGCGATATGGATTGTATTCCAGACCGCCACCCGAATTATGATTTAATACGATATCTGCAATTACTTCCAGGCCAAGGTCGTGAGATTTTGAGATAAGATTTTCCAGCTCTTCGCGAGTTCCAAAACGTGTAGGAACAGTGCCATGCTGATGGTATTCTCCAAAATCAAAATAATCTGAAGGGTCGTAACCCATGGAGTAACCACCAGATTGGCCTTTGGTAGCTACGGGAAGCCATATTCTATCTATACCGGCCTCTGCCCAGCCTTCAACTTTATCTGAAAGGTTATTCCACCATTCAAAACGTGGTTCTACATCCCAGTAGAAAGTTTGCATCAAAACTTTTTGCCCGCTGGAATATTGCGAAAGGTCTAAGGCTTCAGGATCATCAGGAGTTGCTTCAGGTTCTTCTCCACCGGTAATATCATCTGTTCCATCAACAACTTCGTCATCGTCTTTAGAGCAACCTGATACTACTAACAGTAAGCTAAAAAGAAAAGGAAATAAAATTTTAGTTTTTTTCATAATAAATAAGAATTAAAAAGGGCTGTCTGAAAGGTTGCATTTGCGTCAAGCTGAACTGGTTTCAGCTTCTAATATGTTTTGATAATCAAAAACTTAGATTCTGAAATTAATTCAGAATGACGATTTAATAACCTTCCAGGCAGCCCTTAAGTTATGGAGTCTTTATTCTTCTACCTGTGGGATAAAAGTATAACGACCATCAAGAGTGTTGAACCAAACATCGTAAGTTCCTGCGGTTACCGGAATATCTGGTCCGCCAGATGTGGTTTGTCCGCTTACCGGAGTTTCTGACCCCCAGTTAATGTCCCAGGCATCATTAGCTCTAAACTTAGCGAAACCATCAACTAGTTCAATTCCCTGGATATACCAGATATGAGGATTGAATTCAGATTGTGTCATATTCGTATCAGCATCCCATCCGTCAGGAGTTGAATCTCCAATTATTCCAATATTTGTTTGAACATCTGCTGCGCTTTCATCTATTGCTTCCCAGGTATAGGTCATTTCATCAACATTTACCATTAAAGAATAATAAGCATCATCTTCTACCGGGAATGCATTAGGATCTTCACCTAAGATGTCACTATTAGTAAGTTCACCATTAGATAATCCCCATTGTGGTTGCCACTCTGTAGTTTGTAGAAATTTGAAACCTTCTACGTCTGCACCTCCGGCAAAACGGCCCTGGAAGTAGTAGATGTTTTCGTTTTCACCATCTCTAAACAAAGGGGTGTTGTTGTTAGCAGGATCCCAACCGGCTGCGGTGGCATCTCCTACAAGATAAAGTTCCATTTTAGGGGCTTCACCTTCTTCTTCAGCTTCAGGAAGTTCTACATTAACACTTAAGATCTCAGAAAATTCTTCCAAAGCATTTCCTTCACCTTCACCGGCAAAAGCACGTACCTTAAAGTAAATGGTACCTGTATTTGGCATTTCGGTTTCAGGATCGTTATCTAAACCTGCTTCTTCTGCAAGATCCAGCATTTGGCCAATAGTTACACCAAGGTTGTTACTTCCAGTGCTTCCTATTACCATATAGCTATCAAAAGCTTCAGAGGCAGATCCCTGAAGTTCGTAAGAGATCGTGGTAGGAGCTTCAAAGTCTACTTCATTCCAAACAAATCTTTCGGCAAGATTATCTGGATTCCCAGATGGTAACACATAGGTGTTTTGCAAAGAATTGCTAAACTGAATTCCTTCAGGGTCTGGTTGTGCAACGAATACAATATCGTCGTCTTGTGTACACGCGTTAAAACTTAGTAGCGCGACAAATGCTAATAATAAAATTGAAAATTTTTTCATTTTAATTCTTTTATAAAATTAATATCCTGGATTTTGTTCTAAGTTGGTGTTTACTCCTAAATCTGAAGCCGGAATAGGCATTAGGTTTCTATAACTTTCGGTTGTGGTTCCCTGGGGAACATTACCTTTCCACGGCCAAACACCATTTTCAGTAAATTGGTTGAATCTAATAAGATCTGATCTTCTATGTGCTTCCCAATATAGTTCACGGGCACGCTCACTTAGAATGAAGTCCAGGTTTAAGTCTGAACTACCAATTTGATTGGCATCAGCTCGCTCTCTTAATTCGTTCACATATCCTAAAGCAGCCGCCTGGCTACCACCGCCACCTCTTAAGTGTGCTTCTGCATACATTAAGTAAGCATCTGCAAGTCTAAACATTGGGAAATCGGTATCAGGAAATTCTCCGGTATCATCAGATCCCTGTTCTCCATTTACAGTTACGTTTTTGAATTTGGTAATTGCAAACCCATCATTAAAGCTGGAAATATCCTCGATTTCTTTTGTTTGTCCTTCAGTAAAGAATAATGCTCTGTTATCTTCAGAATCTGCTCCATCAGGGAATTTATTTACTAATGCAGAAGTAGTTCTAAGTCCGGCCCAGCCGCTGCTTACACCAAAAGCTTCAGGATCCATATCTCCACCAATGGAGGCGTGGATAATAAATGCCATTCCACCGTAAGACTGTGTTTCCTGCCCATCAAAAGTGATAGGGAAGATAACTTCAGATTGTGCTCCATTAGAGTCATTATCCGCAAGGAACAGTTTCTGGTAATCATCAGCTAAAGAATAGTTAGCATTAATTACTCTTTCAGAATAATCTAAAGCTTCAGTATAGTGATCTTCGCCAGTATAAACTTCAGCATTTAGGTAAAGTTTTGAAAGTAACATCCAAACTGCAGCCTGGTCTGCACGACCATATTCATTAGAATTTGCGCTAACAATTTCACTTTCTATAGCTAGAAGTTCGCTTTCTACGTAATCAAATAACTCCGGTCTCTTAATTTGCTGCGGAAGAAATGCACCTACGGCATCCTCTTCGGTTACAAATGGTACGTTACCAAATAGATCTAAAGCGTGGTAATAATGTAAAGCTCTTAGAAATCTAGCTTCTGCTCGGTAACGAGCTATATTTTCTCTTTCTTCAGCAGCAAGGCCTCTGGATTCTAAAAGCTCTGGTGTACTCTGCCTTAAGAATTCGTTGGTTAAAGCCACCTGGTACATAATTCTGGAATACATAGTTCTAATAAACTCGTTTCCTGCAGTCCAGTTTTGGCCGTGTAGATCCTGAATAGTTCCATCGTTCCAGCCAATTACAGCTTCATCTGTAGTAAGTTCCTGCATAGACCAGTATAATCTTAAATACTGGGAGAAACCTTCGTCAAGACCTATAAGGTCTGGATCTCCGGCAGGGCCTTCCTGGCCACTAACCGCAAGACTGGCATAAAGTTTAGCTAAAAACTGCTTGTAAGATTCTGGATCTTCAAAAGTAGTTTCTGCCGTGAGCCTGTTATCTTCAGGCTGCAAATCTAAATCGTCTTCACAAGCCCAGAAGAAACCTGCGCTTATAAAAAGGATAAAGAATGGTTTTATTGTTTTTAACATAACTAATTTATTAAATATTATTTCTTAAAATGAAAGATTTAAGCCAAGTACAACCGTAGTTGATCTTGGATAAAAATTATTGTCAATACCGTTAGAAATTTCAGGATCTAAGCCTTCGTAGTTGGTTATGGTCCATACATTGGTAGCGGTAAGTGAAGTTCTAACATCCAAATCTTCTCCCGGGAATAAATATCCTACAGAGATGTTATCCAATTTCACGAAATCTGCACTCTGGATGTAATAATCTGAAAAGAACTGGTTGTTATTGAAGTTACTTTCTAAAACATTGCTGTTAAAATTAGAATAGTAAGGTTGCGGTGTTACCGTACCTGCTCCAACAAATCCGTTTCCAGACTGCGTGTTATTATACATGTAATTCCCAAAGTTACCTCTGAAGGTAAAGCTGAAATCAAAGTTTTTATAGTTTACCGTATTGGTTAGACCCATAAAGTAATCTGGGGTGGCCTTTTTGTAAGGAACACGATCTTCTTCAGTAATTTCGTTATCACCATTTACATCTACATAAGCACCTTCAATTGGCTGCCCATCTTCATTGTAAACCTGGCGGAACACATTAAAAGTTGTTGGATCGTAACCTTCTTTCCAAAGCTGAATGTTGTTACCAACACCTCCGCTTATTCCACCTTGTGGAATTTCAAAATCTGGATTCTCACCTAAAGTAAGGTTGGTGATCTCCAGGTCCTGGAAAGTGATGTTATAATTTACATCCCAGTTAAAATCTTCCTGCTGAATAATAGCACCGTTAATTGCAAATTCTAAACCTTTACTTACTGTACTACCTACGTTAGTAACCAAAAGGTCGGTAAGGTTAGCTCCTGCAGGTACCGGTACTGTTGCTAGAAGATCTTCGGTTTCACGGTAATAAGCTTCTACCGTACCTGAAATCCTATTGTTGAATAAACCATAGTCAATACCAACGTTATAAGTTTTTAATTCTTCCCATTTCAGGTCAGAGTCAAAAGCTTCAGGACGTAAAGTATTATAGAATTGATCACCAAACTGGTAACGCACTCCACCTACACTAGGGTTGTAAACCCCGAAGTAACCATAATTAGGTCCAATCTCCTGGTTCCCGGTAACCCCGAAACCTGCACGAAGTTTTAACTGGTTTATTACGTTAGAACTTGATAGGAAGTTTTCATTTTGTAATTTCCAGCCTGCAGAAACCGCCGGGAAAATACTCCATTTATTATCGCCTCCAAATCTTGAAGAACCATCTCTACGGATACTACCAGAAAGTAAATACTTATCGGCAATATCAAAGCTTGCTCTCGCAAAATAAGATTCTAAGGCATTACGATTGGTCTCTCTAGGGAAATCCTGGATATCGTTAGAGATCGTTTCAATTCTTTTACTGGTAATATAGAATTCCTGGTAAGAATGTCCTGCAGTAAGATCTAATTCGGTGTTTAGAAAATCTATATCATTTTTATAGTTGAAATAGAAATCAAGCAGTGTGTTTCTGTTGAATCCGCCATAGTCTTCAAAATAGGCAATATCTTGATTATTTGCTGCAGAAGTTAAAGGTCTTCTATTGTAACCATCATTTTCTGAATAATCAAAACCAGCATTGACATTAAACTTCAATTCCGGAAGAAAATGAAATTTATACTCAGCATTTAGGTTTGTGATATTTCTCTTAGTAGTACCACGTCCATCTAATTGCTCTAAAAGCGCTAATGGATTACGGGTAGCCTGTATTTGCTGTTGCTGTGGAGAGGTAGTGAATTCATAATATCCATCAAAATAACTTCCCTCCTGGTAAACCGGCTGCGTAGGATCAAAAGCTACAGCAGAGCCAATAGCACCTTGATCAGCAAAACGGTTTTCATCTACGATCCCTTTAGAAGACAAGGTCAATTTTAAGTGATTATCAAACAAATCCTGATTAAGAGCTATGTTTAACGCATTTCTTTCGTAAACATCGGTTTTTAAAACCCCTGTTTGAGAAGTGTGGTTAAAATTAACACGGTAAGAGAAATTCTCGAAACCTTGTGTTGCTGTAAAGTTATGAATTGCTCCTACAGAAGTTTGGTAAATTTGGTCCTGCCAGTCGGTGCTGGTATCTCCTAATAAAGAAGGATCTGTACCCGGAGTGTTTTCAATTAAGGTTCTGAATTGCTCTGCGTTAAGAACATCCACTTTATCGATAATTCTTCCGGCAGAAACTTTAAGATCATAAGTTAAAGAAAGAGGACTATCCTTTTTACCTTTTTTAGTAGTAATTAAAATAACCCCGTTAGAAGCCCTTGAACCGTAAATAGAAGTTGCTGCGGCATCTTTTAAAACTATAAAATCTTCAATTTCATTCGGGTTAATAGAATTCAACTGGTTTCTTACACCCTGAACTCCTCTTTGGTCTAATGGGATCCCATCTACTACAATAAGCGGCGAGTTATTTCCTGAAAGAGAAGATCCGCCACGAATTCTAATTTCAGATCCACCACCTGGTTCACCGCTTCCGGGAGTAATTCTAACCCCGGCCGATTTACCTGCAATTAATTGCTCTGGTGAAACTACTGCTCCCTGGTTAAAGCTTTCCGAAGAGATTTTTTCTACAGATCCAGTAGCATCCTGTTCTGAGGTACTACCATAACCAATAAGCACTACTTCTTCTAAAGTAGCCTGATCTTCGTCTAGTTGAACATCTAAAGTTTCCTGTCCTGCATATGGGATTTCCTCTGTAGCAAAACCCAGGAACGAAAAGACAAGAATGTCGTCTTCGCTTACATTAGTAATGGTATAATTACCATCAAAATCTGTAACGGCACCATTAGTTGTTCCTTTAACAATAACGTTTGCGCCCGGAATCGGAAGACCGGTTGCGCTTTCGCTAACAACACCGCTCACGGTTTCCTGTGCAAAAAAGCTCATTGGCAGCATAAAGAGCAACATCAACGTGCTTTTAAATAGTGTTTTCATAAATTTTTCTATTGATTTTTACTAAAAATTAAGCTTATATTTTTACTTCCTGAGGTTAAATGTATGTAAATAGAATGTGAAGAAATAGGATCTTCGTTAACACTATTTTGCGAAAACGTTTGA
The DNA here is from genome assembly GCF_900168265.1 of Salegentibacter salarius. GTDB lineage: Bacteria > Bacteroidota > Bacteroidia > Flavobacteriales > Flavobacteriaceae > Salegentibacter > Salegentibacter salarius. The sequence continues at coordinate 41,225 of NZ_FVZF01000001.1, forward strand.
GTGTTGAAAACTTTTGTATTTTAAGGCTTTCACGTAATTTTTGTGGTATTTTTACGACATCTTAAAAATAATACTTCGGTTATTTCTAAATAATAGTTTTATATGAGGCCAAAATTAACTTTAAAGCAAATTGCAAGAGAATTAGATGTTTCAATTTCTACGGTTTCGAAAGCATTAAGGGATAGTTCTGAAATTGGAGAGGAGACCAAGAAAAAAATCAAAGCTTTTGCGAAACTTTATAACTATAGGCCTAATAATATTGCTTTAAGTCTCAAAAACCGAAAAACAAAAACTATTGGAATAATTATTCCTGAAATAGTTCATTATTTCTTTACTACAGTGATTAGCGGAGTTGAGCAAGTGGCCAACGAAAAAGGTTATAATGTAATTGTATGTCTCTCTAATAACTCTTTCGATAAAGAAGTACTCAATATGGAGCTGCTAGCCAATGGTAGTACAGATGGTTTTATTATGTCTATGGCTAAAGAGACCCTTCAAAAAGAAGATTACCATCACCTTACCGAAGTGACTAACCAGGGAATGCCGCTGGTTTTGTTTGATCGTGTAATAGATGAGGTTCATTGCGATAAAGTAATTATAGACGATGTAATTGGTGCTAAAAAAGCGGTGCAATACCTAATAGATAAAGGAGCAAAAAAAATAGGTCTGGTTTCTACCGTAGATTATGTTAGTGTAGGAAAACTTAGAACCCGTGGGTATCTTGAGATTTTAAGAGAAAATAACGTTGAAATTGATGAAAACCTTATCCTTAAAATAGAGGATATGGATCACAGTGAGGCCGAAATAAAAGATTTTATCAATAAAAATGACTTGGATGCGGTATTTGCCGTAAACGAACATTTTGCCATCCACGCCATAAAGGCCGTTCAGGAAAAAGGATTAAAAGTGCCTGACGATGTTTCGGTAATAGGCTTTACAGACGGAGAGCTTTCTAAACGTTTTATCCCGAGTCTTACCACGGTAAGTCAGCACGGCGAGCGAATGGGAGCCGAAGCTGCTCGCTTATTAATTGATAAACTGGAAAGAAAACCAGAGGAGGAGGAATCGTATAAAACCGTAATTGTTGAAACGAGTTTAATAGAAAGAAATTCCACCAAATTGTAAACTACACTTGAATCAAGTGTACAGGCTATTAAGTGATTTTTTTGAGTGTTGAAACAATCCTTATAGTATTTAACTCTAGATTATCGAGTAATTTTGAAGTCTCAGCTTTAAAATTTTGTATATATTTACCGCAGCTTAATTAATTTATCAGAACTTATATTTTTACTTCCTACCTAAAATAAGTTTTGATAAGCCTTACGCTTATCGTAAACGTTAATTGTACGATATGCAAAAACGTAGATTAAGTTTCTGGGAGATCTGGAACATGAGTTTTGGTTTTCTTGGAATTCAGATGGGGTTTGCACTCCAAAATGCCAACGCAAGTAGAATTTTACAAATCTTTGGTGCTGATATTCACGAACTTTCGTGGTTTTGGTTGGTTGCGCCGGTTACCGGTTTAATCGTTCAGCCTATTATAGGCTACTATAGCGACAGAACCTGGACCAGCCTTGGCCGTAGGCGACCATTCTTTCTAACTGGAGCAATTTTAGCGGCAATAGGCCTTATTTTAATGCCTAATGCCGATTGGTTTATCGCCATTTTACCTTCCCTTTGGGTGGGTGCCGGGATGCTCTTTATTATGGATGCCTCCTTTAATGTAGCGATGGAACCCTTTCGCGCCCTGGTGGCAGATAAATTACCTTCAGATCAAAGAACCCTTGGCTTTAGTGTACAAACTGTTTTAATAGGAATTGGGGCCGTAATTGGTTCCTGGTTGCCTTATGTATTGACCAACTGGTTTGATATTAGCAATAGAGCGGTGATAGGGGAAGCTCCGCTAAACCTTCTGCTTTCTTTTGTAATTGGAGCAGCTATCCTGGTTGGGAGTATTCTGGTAACGGTGATTACAACCAAAGAATATTCTCCCGAAGAACTGGAAAAAATGGACGACCACGTTGAAGAACCGGTCGATGAAAAGGAAAAATCCAGTTTGCTGGATATCTTTTCAGATTTTGCTAAAATGCCTCATACTATGCGGCAGCTTAGCTGGGTACAATTCTTTTCCTGGTTTGGGCTTTTTGGAATGTGGGTTTTTTCAACTCCCGCAATTGCTCACCATATTTATGGATTACCACTTTCAGATAGTAGCAGTGAAACCTATCAGGATGCCGGAGACTGGGTTGGTGTACTATTCGGGGTTTACAATGCTGTTTCAGCGGTTTTCGCATTTTTTCTTCCGGCTATTGCCTTAAAAATTGGAAGAAAAAGTACCCATATTATGTCACTATTTATTGGCGCGCTGGGGATGCTTTCCATTTATATTATGCCTAATGAATATTGGCTACTGCTTTCTATGTTTGCTATTGGTATTGGTTGGGCCAGTATTTTAGCAATGCCCTACGCAATTCTTGCCGGATCAATTCCACCGAAAAAAATGGGGGTTTATATGGGGATCTTCAACTTTTTTATTGTGATCCCACAAATTGTAAATGCACTTGTTGGCGGGCTAATGGTAAAATATCTTTACGACGGAAACCCAATCTACGCTTTAGTCACCAGCGGAATTGCCTTTTTAATAGCGGCTATTCTTACTTTTAGAATAGATGATGTGGATGAACCCGTTAAAGCATAAGAATGTCAGTTCGAGTAGATTTGATGAAACATAGTGAAATCAAAACGTATCGAGAACTTCTCGATAAAATCCCGATAATAATCGGGATCACTCGAAGTGACAGTATAAAATAGGATGCAAGTTCTATTAGCAAATGATAATACTACATATTAAACACAGATTGAGAGATAATTTAAAATGATGGAGACAAATAAAGGAGTAATATTCGATTTAGACGGGGTAATTGTCGATACCGCGAAATTTCATTTTTTGGCCTGGCGAAAACTAGCCAATGATTTGGGATTCGATTTTACCAAAGAGCAAAACGAGCAGCTTAAAGGTGTAAGTCGCGAAGACTCATTAAAGAAAATATTAGATTGGGGAGAACTTGAACTTTCTAAAACAGAGTTTAAACGCCAAATGGCGCTTAAAAATGAAAATTACCTCTCTTATGTTGCTAAAATGGACGAGGACGAAATTCTGCCCGGCGTTCAAGAAGTAATTGATTATTTAATTGAAAATAATGTTCCTTTCGCTTTAGGATCGGCAAGTAAAAATGCGCGAAATATTCTAAAAAAGATCAACTTACTGGACAAGTTTGATGCGATAGTGGATGGGACAGATGTAAGCAAAGCAAAACCCGATCCTGAGGTTTTTCTAATCGCTGCAGAAGCACTAAATATTAAACCTGAAAACAGCATCGTATTTGAAGATTCGGTTGCAGGAGTGCAGGCCGCAAATAATGCAAATATGATAAGCATAGGAATTGGGGAACAAAAAACATTGGGCGAAGCCAATTATGTGTTTACCGATTTCACCGAAATAGATATAGAATTTATAAAGAAATTACTCACTAAGTAAGATTTTTTAAAATATTAGAATTTGCACCTTACGGCCTTGTGCCGGTGTTATTTAAATAGAAACGAGACAGAAATAAAGCAATGAACCAAGATTATATACAACCTAACGAGTGGTCCATTCTGGAAGAAGGATTTGATGTAGAACGCGTAAAATCGTCTGAAAGCCTTTTTAGTATAGGTAACGGCGTTATGGGCCAGCGAGCCAATTTTGAAGAAAATTATTCCGGGCCAAGTTTCCAGGGAAGCTACATTGGCGGGGTTTATTATCCCGATAAAACCAAAGTTGGCTGGTGGAAAAACGGCTATCCAGAATATTTTGCGAAAGTACTTAACGCACCCAACTGGATTGGGATTAACGTTTTTATAAACGATGAAGCTTTAGACCTTTTTACCTGTAAAAAAGTAGAAGATTTTAAGCGCGAGCTTAATATGAAAGAAGGTTTTCACCGACGTAGTTTTATAGCCACGCTTCCAAACGACATCGAAATTTCGGTAAAAGCAACGCGTTTTCTTTCTATTGTTGAAGATGAACTTGGTGCGATAGATTTTGAAATTGAAGTTTTGAATAGTGATGCTGAGGTTCGTTTTGAGCCTTATCTAGATGGCGGAATCACAAATACAGATGCCAACTGGGAAGAACGATTCTGGAAAACTTTAGAGGTGAAATCTGAAGGCGACAAAGGTTTTGTACTCTCTAAAACCCTAAAAACCGAATTCCATGTGAATACCTATATGCAATCTGAAGTTTTGCTAGATGGGCAAAAACAAGATGCAGATTTTACTAAAACGAAAACTGAAGATAAACTTACTTTTTCCTATTCAATTAATGCTGAAAAGGGACAAAAAGTAAGTCTTAGAAAATACGCCGGCTACGTGACCGATATGAACCATAAGCGTTCGGATCTCGTGGAAGCGGCTAGTAAAGTATTAGATTACGCCACTAAAGCAGGGTTTTCCAAATTGCTTCAGGAGCAAAAAGAAGCCTGGGAGAAAATTTGGGAAATGGCCGATATCACTATTGAAGGTGATGTAAAAGCCCAACAGGGAATTCGCTTTAATATTTTTCAGCTAAATCAAACTTATTTAGGAAAAGATGAGCGTTTAAATATTGGTCCAAAAGGCTTTACCGGCGAGAAATACGGCGGAAGCACTTATTGGGATACCGAAGCCTATTGTATTCCTTTTTATATGGCAACCAAAGATCAGCAGGTAGCCAGAAATTTATTGACCTATCGTTATAATCATTTGGATAAAGCGATTGAGAATGCCGAAAAACTTGGATTTACCAATGGCGCGGCGTTATATCCAATGGTTACCATGAATGGCGAAGAAAGCCATAACGAATGGGAAATTACCTTTGAGGAAATTCATAGAAATGGCGCGATGGTTTATGCCATTTATAATTACGTACGCTACACGGGCGATTTCGATTATATTCCGGAAAAAGGCCTGGAAGTAATGATCGCGATTGCAAGATTTTGGCAGCAACGAGTGAATTTCAGCGAACAGAAAAATAAATACGTAATGCTTGGTGTTACCGGGCCAAACGAGTACGAAAATAACGTGCATAATAACTGGTACACTAACTATTTAGCGAAATGGTGTATTGAATATTGCTTGGAAACCATTGAAAAGGTTAAGGAATCTCATATTGAAGATTACGAACGGGTAATGGGCAAAACTAAGCTCAATGAAGGCGAAATGGCAAAGTGGAGAGAAGTTGCTGAGAATATGTATTTCCCATATTCTGAAAAGCATGAGGTTTTCCTTCAGCAGGATGGATTTTTAGATAAAGAGATCGTCCCAATCGCCGAATTAGACAAATCTCAGCGCCCAATTAACCAGAAATGGAGCTGGGACAGGATTCTACGTTCCTGTTACATTAAACAAGCTGATGTTTTACAGGGCTTCTACTTTTTTGAAGATCACTTCAGCAAAAAAGAGCTTGAAAAGCATTTTGATTATTACGAACCTATTACCGTTCACGAATCATCGCTTTCTCCTTGTGTACACAGCATCCAGGCAGCACTTTTAGGTAGAACAAAACAGGCTTACGAGTTCTATTTGAGAACTTCAAGATTGGATTTAGATGATTATAACAAAGAAGTAGAGCAGGGATGCCATATTACCAGTATGGCCGGAACCTGGATGAGTATTGTAGAAGGTTTTGGTGGAATGCGAGTGAAAGAGGATCAACTTTCTTTTAATCCTACAATTCCGGAAGACTGGAAAACCTATTCTTTTAAAGTGAATTTTAGAGATCAGATTTTAAAAGTAAAAGTTACTGCAGATAAAACGGTTTTCTTCCTGGAAGGCGATAACGCGATTGAAATTAATGTAAATGGGAAAGTTATAGAAGTGCAACCCAATCAGGAGTGTGTGGTTTAATACGTCCTCCTGAACTTGTTTCAGGATCTAAGTCTAAATAATCGTCATTACGAACGGAGTGAAGTAATCTCTTCCTAATAACAAAAGATTGCTTCTCCCGATAAAAATCGGGATCGCAATGACGAGGATATTGAGAATACAATAATTTAAACAAAAAATCATGAAAAAAATATTAATCACTTTAATTCTCTTCACCGGTTTAACCGGGTTTGCGCAAATAGAACGCGTAGAGCCGCCAAACTGGTGGGTGGGTTTTGAAGAAACCGAACTCCAGTTAATGGTTTATGGCGAAAATATTGGAAATGCCATCCCGAATATCGATTATCCCGGAGTTAGCATTGAAAATGTTGAAAAAGCCGATAGCCCGAATTACCTGTTTATCGATTTGAAAATCGGGGAAGCAAAACCGGGAACTTTTGAACTCACTTTTCAGCTTGAAGACGGTTTAGAAGAAGTGTATGAATATGAATTGAAAAGTCGGGAAAAGCCTGCGTCAGATTACGTGGGTTTTGATAATTCTGACGCGATCTATTTAATCACTCCAGATCGTTTTTCCAACGGAGATAAAGCTAACGATAGCTTTGATTATCTGAATGAAAAAACCAAAGACCGAGACGACGATTATGGGCGACATGGTGGTGATATTCGTGGGATTATAAATCATTTGGATTATATAGAGGAAATGGGCTTTACCGCTATTTGGCCTTCCCCTTTGGTAATTAACGATATGAAATCGGGTTCTTATCACGGGTACGCAATGACCGATTTTTATAAGGTAGATCCGCGGTTTGGAACTTTGGAAGAATACAGAGAATTAGCAGATAAAGCTGCCAATCGTGGAATTAAACTGGTTATGGACCAGGTGGCTAACCACGCCGGAGTGGAGCATTGGTGGATGGATGATCTTCCTTTTGACAATTGGATCAACTATCAGGAGAAATTTGAAAACGGCGAAGATTTGGTGTATTCCAATCATCGTAGAACGACCAACCAGGATTTATACGCTTCAGAAACCGATAAAAAAGGAATGACTGAAGGTTGGTTCGTAGAAACTATGCCAGATCTAAACCAGGAAAATCCGTTTATGGCCAAATATCTTATTCAGAATAGTATTTGGTGGATTGAAACTCTTGGTTTAGGAGGAATTCGCCAGGATACTTATCCATATCCCGATAAGGAATTTATGAGCGAATGGGCCGGCGCGATTATGAGAGAATATCCAAACTTCAATATAGTAGGTGAGGAATGGAGTTTGAATCCCTTGCTTATTCGCTACTGGCAGGATGGCGTGGATAATGGTTATGATTCTAACCTGAAATCTACGATGGATTTCGCGATGCAGGAAAAAATTGTAACCGGTTTAAAAGCCGAAGAAACCTGGGGCACCGGGTTGGTTGAAATCTATGAAGCGCTGGCCAATGATTTCGCTTATGCCGATCCTGAAAACATTATGATTTTCCCCGATAACCACGATAAAAGCCGAATCTACACCCAACTTGGAGAAGACGTAGCCAAAACCAAAATGACGGTGGCTTATATGGCCGTTTTGCCAAGAATTTTCCAAATGTATTACGGTACCGAAATTTTAATGGACGATACCGAAAATCCTGGTGATCATGGTTTAATTAGAACCGAATTTCCCGGTGGTTGGGACGATAGTGAAGTGAATGCTTTTACGGGTGAAGGACTTTCAGAAGAAAAAGCTGGTATGCAGGAATTTGTTAAAAAAGTGATGAATTATCGCAAAAACAGCGAGGCAATCCATTCAGGAGAAACTAAACATTTCGCCCCGGAAGATGGTACCTACTTAATTACCCGAAAAGCCGGAGATGAGGTAATAGTGCTTATTCTTAGTAAAAATAAAGAAGCAGTTACTTTAGACCTTGAACGTTTCAGCGAATTAAATTTAGAAGGAAAAAGCTTTAAAAATCTTATTTCAGAAGAAACATTTCAGTGGGAAGATTCTTTAGAATTACCTGAAGAAGGCGTTTATTTTTTTACTACTAAAATGGAGTAACCTAAATCCTGCGAGGTTTTCAAAACCTCGTAGGTATGTAAAAAAAGGAAAACCTACAAGGTTTTAGAAACCTTGCAGGAGGAAAAATATAGTGCACGTCAAGCTGAACCTGCCCGTCCATTCAGGCGGGCTTGTTTCAGACTTTATCCCGAATTTACTTCGGGGTTCTAATATGATTTTAAATTCAAACATGTTAGATCCTGAAACGAGTTCAGGATGACGTTTAAAGAAAGACTAATGGAAAAACTAAATTTCAACTAAAATAAATAAAAATGAAAAAACCATTAATAATGCTGCTGGCCTTTACGGCCTTGTTTTCCTGTAAAGAAAACGAAACACAAGAGCAGCCAAAACGTGAAGAAGAACAAGCAATCGCACCGGTATCTAACGATGCGTTGGAATCGGCGGTGATTTATGAAGCGAATATTCGCCAGTATTCTCCCGAAGGAACTTTTGATGCTTTTACTGAAGATATTCCGCAATTAAAGGAACTAGGTGTAAAAGTGATTTGGCTAATGCCTATTTACCCGATTTCTATGAAAAATAGAAAGGCCACCGGCGATCTTTCAGTAGAAGATATTGAGGATCCGGAAGAAAGAAAAAAATACCTGGGAAGTTATTATGCAATTTCAGATTATACCGATGTTAATCCTGAATTTGGAAACTTTGAGGATTTTGAAGAACTGGTGGAGACCGCCCACGAAAACGGAATGTATGTAATTCTGGATTGGGTTGCTAACCATACCGGCTGGGACCATAAATGGATTGAGGAAAAGCCTGAATATTATCATAAAAATGACAAAGGCGAAGTTACAGACCCTATAAATCCTGCAACCGGGGAATCCTGGGGATGGACAGATGTAGCTCATCTAAATTTTGAAAACGAAGAACTACATGAAGCTATGGGTGAAGAAATGAAGTTTTGGGTAGAAAAGTACAATGTAGACGGTTTTAGAGCCGATGTTGCGGGAGAAGTACCTACCGAATTTTGGGAAAGCATTGTTCCTCAATTAAAAGAAATAAAACCGGTTTTCATGTTAGCCGAGTCAGAAGACAAGGATCTTTTTGAAAATGCATTTGATATGGGTTACAACTGGGAAGGTCACCATATTATGAACGAGATGGCGCAGGGTAAAAAGACCGCGAAAGATTGGGACGCATATATGCAGAAAATCGATACTACTTATCAGGATGACGATTATTTGATGAATTTCGTGACGAATCACGATGAGAATTCCTGGAACGGGACGGTAAAGGAGAGAATGGGAGATGCTTCAGAAACTATGATGGCGCTTACTTACACTTTACCGGGAATGCCGCTAATTTACAGCGGGCAGGAGTATGATATGGATAAAAGGCTTTTATTTTTTGAAAAAGATACTATTCCGAAGGAAAAAGGAAAGGTTTGGCCATTATTGGAGAAACTTGGAGAGTTAAAAAATGAGAATAAAGCCCTACACGGTGGAAAAGAAGCGGCTTCTTATGAGAATATTGAAACTTCAGAAGAAGAAAAAGTTTTGGCCTTTAAAAGGGAAAAAGATGGTGCTGAGTTAATTTATATTGCTAATATGAGTGATGAGAGTACCAATTTCAGCATAAAAATAGAAGGGAATTTTGAAGACTATTTATCGGGTGAAATGATAGAAATTTCCGAAGATAAAAATATGGATTTGAAACCCTGGCAGTTCTTTATCTTAATAAATAAGTAATAAATTTACTAAAATAGTAAAAACAGCCCTCTCAAAAGGGCTGTTTTTGTTAGTTATTAACCGAAAACGTTTTAGTTTTTTAGTAAATTAGGTTATATTGTAGAATTAAAATAGCTTTGGCCTAATGGCGAAGAAAATTAATAAAATTGCAGTCTTAACATCCGGTGGTGATGCACCCGGAATGAACGCCGCTATAAGGGCGGTTGTTAGATCCTGTTCATATTATAACCTGGAGTGCGTTGGTGTTTACCGCGGCTACCAGGGACTTATAGAAGGAGATTTTGAAGATCTTACTGCAAGATCTGTTAGAAATATCATTAATAAAGGAGGAACTTTCCTAAAATCTTCCCGATCTGAAGAATTTAAAACCGAAGAAGGACGAGCAAAAGCTCATGAGAAACTTACCGATGCCGGTGTAGATGCTTTGGTGGTGATTGGTGGAGATGGAACTTTTACCGGAGGCCTTTACTTTAATAGAGAATTTGATTTTCCTATTGTGGGAATTCCCGCAACTATAGATAACGATATTAACGGTACCGATTATACCCTTGGTTATGACACCGCTTTAAATACGGTGGTAGAAGCCATAGACAAGATTCGGGATACCGCAAGTTCTCATAACCGTTTGTTTTTAATTGAGGTTATGGGTCGGGATGCAGGTGATATTGCTTTAAATAGTGGTATTGGTGCAGGAGCCGAAGAAATATTACTTCCGGAAGAAGACCAGGGAATTCAGCGTATGATGGATTCTTTGGAAAAAAGTAAGAAATCCGGAAAAACCTCCAGTATTATAGTGGTGGCTGAAGGTGAAAAGAGCGGAAAGAATATTTTTCAGTTAGCTGAATTTATCTCGCAAAGCCACAAAGAATATGACATTAGAGTCTCTGTGCTGGGTCATATTCAAAGAGGAGGTTCTCCAAGTTGTTTTGATCGCGTTCTGGCCAGTAAACTTGGTGTTGGTGCGGTTGAAGCATTAACCGATGGTAAAACCAACATCATGGTAGGTGTACATCATCAAAAAGTGGTGCACGTACCTTTGGAAACTGCTTTAAAAGAAGACAGGGAATTTGATCAAGAATTGAGAAGGGTGGCAAACATCACTTCCGTGTAAAATTTTTAAAATTTAAATTATGAGTACAAAAATTGGAATTAATGGTTTTGGCCGAATTGGACGTATCGCGTTTAGAATCGCGGCTGAAAAGAGTGACGTAGAAGTTGTAGCAATAAACGATTTACTGGATGTTGATCATTTGGCTTATTTGCTGAAGTATGATTCTGTTCACGGTAGATTTAAAGGAGATGTTTCTGTTAAAGACGGAAATCTTGTAGTGAATGGTAAAAACATTCGTATTACTGCAGAGAAAAATCCGGAAGACCTTAAGTGGGGAGATGTTGGAGTAGACGTTGTGGTAGATTGTACCGGAATTTTCAAAGAAAAAGATAGCGCTAGCGCACACCTTAAAGCAGGAGCTAAGAAAGTTGTAATTTCTGCACCTTCTAAAACTGCACCTATGTTTGTAATGGGTGTGAATCACCAGGACGTAAAACCAGAAGATACGATAGTTTCTAACGCTTCTTGTACAACCAACTGTCTTGCACCACTTGCGAAAGTGATAGATGATGAGTTCGGACTTGTGGAAGGTTTAATGACCACGGTTCACGCAACTACGGCTACTCAGCTTACCGTAGATGGCCCATCAGCAAAAGATTTTAGAGGAGGAAGAAGTGCTCTTATGAATATTATCCCTTCTTCAACCGGGGCAGCTGTAGCTGTAGGTAAAGTAATCCCTAAATTAGATGGTAAACTTACCGGGATGGCTTTTAGAGTACCAACTGCTGATGTTTCTGTAGTAGACCTTACGGTTAAGACAGAAAAGTCTGTAAGTTATGACGATGTAAAAGCTGCATTCAAAAAAGCTTCTGAAGGTTCTTATAAAGGAGTGATTTCTTATACAGATGATGCGGTGGTTTCTCAGGATTTCGTATCAGATGCACATACTTGTAATTTTGATGCTGATGCTGGAATCGCACTTAATGATAACTTTTTCAAATTAATTGCGTGGTATGATAACGAATATGGTTATTCTGCTAAGCTTTTAGAATTGGCAGCACACGTTAATTCAATTTAATATTTTATTTTAGAGCCTGAAGAAAGTTACGCTTAGGTTATTTTAATCTTTTAGCGCTTTCCTCAGGCTTTTTAATTTAAACCATATTCACACACATGATATTAATAGCGGACGGTGGATCAACAAAATGTGACTGGATCTTACTTAGTGCAACAGGGGAAGAATTACTTAGAACCCGCACTAAAGGATTAAATCCGGCAGTATTTCCTGAAGTAGTACTGGAGCAACGTGTTGAAGAGAATGCCGATTTAAGGGAAGTAAAAGATAAAGTAGAACGGGTGCATTTTTATGGTGCCGGTTGTGGTACCGAAACTCCTAAAAAACTATTGGAAGGGATTTTCACTAATTTCTTTACCAATGTAGAAGAAGTCATTATTTTGGAAGATATGGTTGCTGCCGTTTATGCTGCTACCACAGAGCCCGGAATTGTTTGTATTCTTGGTACCGGATCTAACAGTTGTTACTTTGACGGTAAAGATATACATCAAGCCGTGCATTCCCTGGGATATATTCTAATGGATGAGGCCAGCGGGAATTACTTCGGAAAAAGGCTAATAAGAGATTATTACTATAAAAGAATGCCTCCGGAACTTTCCGAAGAATTTGGCAAGATATATAATATGGAATCTGATGAGATTAAGAAAAATCTTTATCGTAAAGAGAATCCAAATACTTACCTCGCTTCTTTTGCTGAATTTATTTTTTCTAATGAACGTAATGGGTATTTCTACAAATTAGTACACGAAGGAATTACCGATTTTATGCATTCTCGTGTAATGTGCTATAAACAAGCACAAAATACACCGGTGCATTTTATAGGAACCATCGCTTATTTTAGCGAAGATATCATTCGAGCTGTAGCGCAACCTTACGGGATAGAAATTGGAAATATTGTTCGTAGGCCAATTGATTCCTTGATAGAATATTATAGAAAAGAAGTGCTTATCGATAAATAATTATATTTTTTCATAATTTTTAGTACATTTAAGAAATTCAAGGCTTAGATGTTGACAAAAGTTTATGGAAGTGCCGTATTTGGGGTGAAGGCTACTACAATTACCATAGAGGTAAATGTAGCAACCGGCATAGGTTACCATCTGGTAGGTCTGCCCGATAACGCGGTGAGGGAAAGCAGTTTTAGAATTGCAGCTGCCCTTCAGAATAACGCTTATAAATTTCCGGGTAAAAAAATTATCGTCAATATGGCGCCAGCCGACCTTAGAAAAGAAGGTTCGGCTTACGATCTTAGTTTAAGTCTCGGGATTCTGGCCGCTTCAGGCCAAATTAAAGCAGATAATATATCAGAATATCTTATTATGGGTGAGCTTTCGCTAGACGGAAGCTTGCAACCCATAAAGGGCGCCTTACCCATTGCTATTAAAGCTAAAGAAGAAGGTTTTAAAGGTTTTATTCTTCCGAAGCAAAACGCTAAAGAAGCCGCCATTGTAAGCGGAATCGAAGTTTACGGAGTCGAAAACATCACAGAAGTAATCAATTTTTTTGATAAAGATGAAGCTTTAGAGCGAACTATTATCAATACCCGCGAAGAATTCTACAAAAACCTGGATCACCCTGAACATGATTTTGCCGATGTTAAAGGCCAGGAATCTATAAAACGTTGTATGGAAATTGCCGCTGCGGGCGGTCATAATATTATTCTAATTGGTCCGCCGGGAGCCGGTAAAACCATGCTTGCCAAACGCCTACCCAGCATTTTACCACCAATGACTTTACATGAAGCCCTGGAAACTACAAAAATTCACAGTGTAGTTGGTCGTGTTAAGGAACACGTGGGTTTAATGTCTCAAAGGCCTTTTAGGAGTCCGCATCACACAATTTCAGATGTCGCACTTGTCGGTGGCGGGGCTTATCCGCAACCGGGAGAGATTTCCCTTTCGCATAACGGTGTTTTATTTCTCGATGAACTCCCGGAATTTAAACGTGGCGTTTTAGAAGTAATGCGTCAACCTTTAGAAGATAGGGAAGTAACTATTTCCAGGGCTAAATTTACGGTAACCTATCCATCAAGTTTTATGTTGGTGGCCAGTATGAACCCCAGCCCAAGCGGCTATTTTAATGATCCCGATGCGCCAGCAAGTTCGTCCCCGGCAGAAATGCAACGCTATTTAAGTAAAATTAGTGGCCCATTATTAGATAGGATAGATATTCATATTGAAGTCACTCCTGTGCCATTTGAAAAATTGAGTGAAGAACGCCGGGGAGAAAGCAGCGTTGAAATTAGAAAAAGAGTTACAAAGGCACGCCAATTTCAGACCGAACGCTTCGCAGATTCTGATTCTGTGCATTATAATGCGCAAATGAGTGTACGGCAAATTCGAAAATTTTGTGCACTTGATGATGCTTCAAAAGCTTTACTTAAAACCGCAATGGAACGTTTAAACCTATCTGCTCGTGCTTACGATCGCATTCTTAAAGTTTCCAGGACTATCGCCGATTTAGAGAATTCAGAAAACATTAAAGGTAACCATATAAGCGAAGCTATTCAGTATAGAAGTCTGGACCGCGATGGCTGGTTGGGATAATTTTCTTCTCTTTTAAGTTAATTTTGATATTTTTGAAAACCTTAGAGGTTTAAATATGTCAACTTTTAAATTTATATTTACTCGATAATCTAGATTGAATGCTCCGAGGCTTGCCTCGAAATCAAATTATTTTTCCAATATTAATGCTTCGCGAGCTTGTTCCGAAGTTGTTTACTCACTTTGGAAATAATAGAATCAAAAATATTATATTTCGTTTCCGGGCTGAGTTTAATAAGACCAAACTATGATGAAGAGAAGTTTATCCTTACTAATATTAGTTTTTATAGTTGCGTGTAAAGGCGATCCTGAAGTTAAAGAAGTTTCAGAAATGGAAAGCGATAGTATTAAAGAGAAGAGTATATTAAGCGGGGAATTGCTTGGGGAAGATCGGGTAGAATTTACTGTTAAGCAAGCGAATAGCCTGGCTGAGCTTCCGTTAAATTGTATTAATACTCAATATCCTAACAAACTGGGCCAAACGCTGGAAAACAAAGAGGCTATAGGTGAGCCTTCAGAATTACACCCGGCATTTTATGGTTGTTTTGATTGGCACTCTTCGGTACACGCACATTGGTCTCTGGTAAGTTTATTAAAACAGTTTCCTGATCTTAAAAAAGCCGAAACTATTAGAGGAAAATTAAAGGAATCTCTTTCTGCGGAAAATATTCAGGGTGAGATCGATTACTTTAAAAGGGAGCAAAGCGATTCTTTTGAACGTACTTACGGTTGGGCCTGGTTGCTGAAACTGGCGGAAGAAATTGAAACCTGGAATGATCCCCTGGCCGTGGAACTTGGTCAGAATTTAGCCCCTTTAGCCGATCTTATAGTTAAGAAATACATAGAATTCCTACCAAAATTAAATTATCCGATAAGGGTAGGGGAGCACGCAAACACGGCCTTCGGACTTAGCTTCGCTTACGATTATGCGGTTGCAGCAGAACACACGGAATTGAAAGAACTTATTTCAAAACGTGCGAAAGACTTTTATTTAAAGGATGATGATTGTCCTTTAACCTGGGAGCCTAGCGGGTTCGATTTTCTTTCACCTTGTTTAGAGGAGGTGAGTATTATGAGCCGTGTTTTGCCAAAGAATGCCTTTGAAATGTGGCTGGAAGACTTTCTTCCACAGTTGAAATCTGAAGATTTTGATATGGAAGTAGGAGAGGTGTCAGATAGAACCGATGGAAAACTGGTACACCTTGATGGACTTAACTTTAGTCGTGCCTGGGTTTTCTACGGACTTATAAATCAATACCCTGAGAAATTCTCGCATTTACAGGAAATTGCCGATAGGCACGTGGCTTATTCTTTTCCTAATTTGGTAGGAGATAGTTACGAAGGCGGCCATTGGTTAGGCACATTTGCTATTTATGCTTTGCAGGAATCTAAAGATATGTAGTGCGAAATTTCTTGAAAAACCTTGGGCCGGGAATCCTGGTTTCGGCGGCATTTATTGGTCCGGGAACGGTTACGGTTTGTACGCTCGCCGGGGTTGAATTTGGTTATAGCCTGCTTTGGGCTTTAGTGCTTTCCATATTTTCATGTATAATTTTACAGGAAATGGCAGCCAGGCTGGGCGTAGTCTCTCAAAAGGATTTAAGTGATGTTATTCGGGAAGAGATCAAAAAACCGATTTTCAGGGTTTTAGCGATTATCCTTATTTTTTCAGCCATAGTTATTGGGAATGCTGCTTACGAAGCAGGTAATATTACCGGCGCTGTTCTTGGAGCCGAAGCTATCTTCGGAATTCAAAATCTGCAAATTGGCGATTTTAAGCTTAATTTATGGAGTATTTTTATTGGCGCAGTCGCGTTTGTACTTTTATTCACCGGAAGCTACAAAACCCTCGAAAAGATCTTTATTGGCCTGGTTTTGTTAATGAGTATAAGTTTTGTGCTAACTGCTATTCTAACCAAACCTGATATTTTAGAAATTTTAAGTGGACTTGTCCCAACAAGCAATGCTGCCGGATTGCTTACGGTGATGGCTATTGTAGGGACTACGGTTGTTCCTTACAATTTGTTTCTACACGCTTCTCTCGTTAGTGAAAAGTGGAAAGAAGCTTCTTATTTGCCAATTGCCAGGAAAGAACTAATAGTTTCTATAATCCTTGGTGGTACAGTTTCTATGGCAATTCTAATTAGTGCTGCTTCTTCCGGCTTAACTAATGTGAATTCTGCAGCTGATATGGCGGTAAGCCTAGAGCCACTTTTTGGGAAATTTGCTACCTGGTTTATGTCTTTGGGACTTTTGGCTGCCGGGATCACTTCTTCTATTACCGCTCCTTTAGCCGCAGCTTACGTAGTAAAAGGCTGCTTTGGTTGGGAAGGCGGAATGAAGTCAGCGAAATTTAAAACTGTCTGGGCCGTGGTTCTTATTTTGGGTGTGTTCTTCTCTTCCCTGCAAATTAATCCTATTGAGATTATACGCTTTGCCCAAATCGCTAACGGAATCCTCTTGCCGGTAATTGCTATTTTCTTATTTTGGGTAGTCAATAAAGCTTCGGTACTGGGTAAACACCGCAATTCTAAGCTTCAAAATGTATTGGGAATACTTGTTATTGCACTTTCCGTATTTTTAGGAATTAAAGCGATTCTAAGCGTTTTACAAAGCTTTTAATATATCTACTCTATTTTCCTGCAAGGTTTCTAAAACCTTGTAGGTATAAAGTTCCTGATATTGTATAGAAGTTTAATTAGTAGAAAGTTGCATAACTTAAAATAAAAAAGATGAAAAAAATCCATATAAACTGCGATTTAGGTGAAGGTGGCGATTTTGATGCAGATCTAATGCCGCATATTTCTGCCTGTAATATTGCTTGTGGCGGCCACGCCGGAAACCTTGAAACCATGCAGCAAACGATTAAACTTGCTGTGGAACATGGAGTAGAAATAGGAGCGCATCCTTCTTATCCCGATAAGGAGAATTTTGGAAGAAAAACTATGAAGATTTCTGCGGAAGAATTGCAGCGTTCCATTGTTGCGCAAATTTTAAGTTTAAAACAATTGGCGGAAGCAGAAGGGATAAAACTCACCCATGTAAAACCTCATGGAGCACTTTATAATGAAGCCGCAAAAGATGAAAAAACAGCTCAAATTATCATAGATTCTTTACTGGAATTCGATCAAAATTTAGCGCTTTTTTGTCCGTTAAATTCGGTAATTTCTAAACTTGCGAAAGGGAGGATTCCGATCGTTTTTGAAGCTTTTGCCGACCGTAATTATAACCCCGATTACAGCCTGGTTTCGCGTTCAAAATCCAATGCTTTAATAAGCGAAAAAGAAGCCGTTTTTGAACATCTTTTTTCTATGTTTTCTGAAGGGAAAATTACCTGTGAAAATGAAGCTAAAATTAGTTGCAGCGCCACTACTTTTTGCCTGCACAGTGACACGCCAAATTCAGTTGAAATTATGAGTTTTTTACAGCAGAAATTTGCTGAGCATAATATTAAAATTAAGAATGCAAAATGAATGATTTTCCTAAAATAACACCGATGGGAGAGCGGGGAATTCTGATAGAATTTGAGCCTGAAATCAGTGAAAAGCTTCTCGGAAAACTCCTTTTTTATAAAGATAAACTAGAAGAATTTTACGATGAAGTAAATGTTGAGGTGATCAATACATATAACTCGTTATTAATTAGTTATATGTTCAGTATAGAAAACGTCTATAATGAGATTTCAGCAATTAAAGAGCTGTTTGGAGAGGCTAAGATAGGAAAAACAAATAACCAACAAATTTTCCATTTACCTGTTTGCTATGAGGAGGAATTCGGTTGGGATCTGGAATACATTTCCAAAGAAAAAAAACTCTCAAAAGAAGAAATTGTCGAGCTGCATACCAAACCATTTTATACCGTATTTTTCACAGGTTTTTTACCCGGATTTTTATACCTGGGAGGGCTTGACGAAAAGCTACAAATTTCGCGTAAAGATCAACCCCGAATGAAGATCGAAAAAGGGGCTGTTGGAATAGGCGAAAACCAGACTGGGATTTACCCGAAATCAAGTCCCGGCGGATGGCAAATTTTAGGCAACTGTCCGGTTCAATTTTTTGATAAAAATAACGATCCGCCTTGTGAGATTTCGGCGGGTGATAAAGTGAAATTTTATTCGGTTTCTAAAGAAGAATTTGAAGAAATTTCGGAGCAAATTTCCGAAGGAACTTTTCAACTAAAAAAAGAAAATTATGAAGGCTGAAGTTGAAATTTTATATCCGGGATTATTTTCCACCATCCAGGATTTTGGTCGTCGTGGATTTCAAAAATATGGGGTTCCTTTAGGTGGAGTGATGGATAGGATCGCTTTAAAAACCGCCAACCTTATTTTGCAAAATCAGGCCGATGCCGCGGTGATGGAAATTACCCAAATGGGACCAAAACTTAAATTTTCGGCAGCGACAAAAATAGCCATTAGCGGAGCACATCTTTCTCCAAAACTAAACGATACTGAAATTGACAATAATGAAGTGGTAAAAATTCATGAAGGTGATATTTTATCTTTTGGAAGACCGGAATACGGAATGCGTTCCTATCTAGCAATCCTTGACGGATTTAAAACGGAAAAGGTTCTGGGAAGCCGTAGTTGGTACGAAGATATTACCAGCCACGAAAAGCTAGAGAAAGGGATGAAACTTCAATACGAAGCTTCTGAGGAGGAAAAATATGAGACTCACGCCGCGATAAAATTTGATGAGGAATATTTGAATTCTGAAGAAATAGAAGTTTTTCCCGGCCCTGAATTTGAAAAACTGCCTGAAACTTTAAAAAGTCATTTAAGACAAAGTAAGTTTAGTATTGATAAAAATAATAATAGAATGGCGATTCAGCTGAGTGAGATCTTAGAAAACGAACTGGAGCCAATTATTACCGGCCCGGTGCTTCCCGGAACCATTCAACTTACTCCCGGCGGAAAGTTAATCGTGCTAATGCGCGATTGTCAAACCACGGGTGGTTATCCACGGGTTTTGCAATTAAGCGAGAAAGGAATTAATATGATGGCACAGAAAAAGGCGGGGGATAAAATTAGGTTTAAAAGCCCCCCGACCCCCAAAGGGGGAGAAGCATTATCCTAAAAAAGTTGTGTTATACTTTTCTTTATACTTACGTCAACCTGAACTTGTTTCAGGTTCTAACACGATAAACATTCGAATAAAGTTCATTTTGAAGAATTATTTTAAGCAAAGAGGGTGAAAAATTCCCCCTTTGGGGGCTAGGGGGCTTTTGTCCCGATGTGAAATCGGGATTAGTTCGCTCTAATATTTTAAATGAGGCCGGAGGCCTTTTTAAAAATAGGCTCACTAAAAATAAAAAAGTGCCGCCTTGGTTACGAGAAGCTTGATTACCCTACCAATCAAACTCCTCACCGTTGACGACACTTTTTTGCCCCAAAACACTTTAGCTAACTAAAATGACTATGTCAAAAGTAGAAGATAAGTACGCTCGTCACAAGGGGAAAAATCCCCTTTCTAATGAGATCGCATTTTTAAAAGCCGAAGGCGCTTAAAAAATGCTGATCGAATTATCCCGACTTCAGTCGGGATCTTCATTAACGTCATCGCGATTGAGCCGTCACGTTGGCTATCGAATGGTTCTCGATAAAGCCTTATTTTCGCTCGCGCTCAAATAAAGTCACTCGAATTGACAACTATAACCCACAACCGAGAACTCATCCAGAACAGATTACCACGTCGGCTACCGCTTCCCCGCAATGACGCTGCTTTTTCTTTCCGTCATCGCGAACGAGGAACGAGTGCGGCGATCTTTTGTTTGGAGGTCCCCGTCACTTCAAGTGTTCCGACCGACAACCGAAAACTCATTACCCACAACCGAGAACTCATCCAGAACAGATTACCACGTCGGCTAACGCTTCCTCGAATTGACAAAACAAAAAATATTAGTGTATTCGTGGCGAAAAACAACAAACCTCAAACAATAAACACCAGACTGCCACTTAACCCGATTAACCAAAAAACAGGTAACTCACAGCTGAGAACCGATAACCGAAAAACAACTGACAACCAAAGATTTGCCAAAATGAAAAATTCTCCTAAATTTACCTTAACAAAAAATTAAGTTTTTAACCAACCAGCTTAAAAATGAAAAAACCAAAAAAATGCATTAGCGTTGAAGAAGCGCGTAAGGAACAGGACGAATGGGTGAAGACCCGTGGAAAAGATATTAGGGAAGCCGAGGGTTATGAAGATACCCGCGAATTCTGGTATAGCCTGGACGAATTACAGGAATACCTGGATTATGTTCGCGAGAAATCTAAGGAGCAGGGAGTAGAAAAACCGGGGATTCGGTTTTATTTAGGGGCTTACCCTAAAACCAAAGAGAAAAAAAGTTATACTACCATGTTTCTCTCACCTACCAAAGAAGCCCAGGGAGACACAGAAAGTGCCGGGGAAGACTCTGACCCTAATAATTATGAAATTGAGCCAATGAATATTATCCAGGGTGGTGAGCCTCCAATGAATTATTAATGCAAATTCTTATTTTTTTAATAATTCTACTTGAAGGTTTTGCTGCAATTTCCGGATTATATTATTATCAGAAAAAGCCGACTGATAAAGCGGTCGGTTTTTTTTCCTATTTTTTATTACTTACTTTTTTTGTAGAAGCGCTAGCTGCAATCCCCAAAATAATTTATTGGAATGAGCCATTACATTTTCTAAAAGAAACTTTTCTTTACAATAATTTCTGGATTTATAATCCTTATTTGATTATCAGTTTTGTGATTTATATTCTATACTTTACCTGGAATATTTCGAATAAAAAAATAAGACGGATTATCAATCATTGTTTGATTTTATATGTTATAATCTGTATTGCCAATTTATTATTTTCAGATGTATTTTTTCAAAGTCATTCTGTAATAACTTATATGCTAGGAAGTTTTTTGCTGTTAGGAGTAATTTTCTATTATTATTTTGAAATTTTATTGAGTTCAAAAATACTGAGTATAAAAAGGGAGATCAGTTTCTATATTTCCTTTGCTGCCCTCCTGTTTTTTTTAACTACTACTCCTATTTTAATTTACTATAACTATTATACTACTCAAAGTCCGGAATTTGTTGAACTTAGTAGATCTGTTCTAATTGGGTTGAATATTTTAATGTATAGTTCCTACAGTTTTGCCTTTTTAAGCCTGGCCAATAAGAAAAAACCGTCTACTAAGAATTTAAAAAATGCTTTCTAAAGAAGAAATTTTACTTATTATCTACTTTGTGGTAGTGATCCTGTTGTTAACAGCTTTTGTGATCGTTTTTTTTGTGGTGTACCAAAGGCGCAAGAATAAAATGCTACAGGAACAATTTGAAGCTAAACAGCGCTTTGAACGGGAAATTGCGAATTCGCGTTTAGAAATGCAGGAACAAACCTTAAAAAACGTGGGCTGGGAGTTGCACGATAATATTGGTCAGTTACTTTCAGTAGCCAATATGCAGCTTAATATTTTCTCTAAAAATGTTTCAGAAACCGAAAAAAACTCAGCTTTAGAAATTAAAGAAACCGTGGCGAATTCACTTCAGGAAGTGCGTTCGCTCTCAAAGTCCTTAAACAACCAGGTAATTGGTTATGCCGGTTTGGTGGTTTCAGTAGAAAATGAACTGGCTAGGTTTCAGCGTATGGGCGTTATTGAAACCCACTTGGAAATAACCGGAGAAAAACAGGAAATTCCGCAGCAACACAGTATAATTTTATTCAGGATACTTCAGGAATTCTTTTCTAACGTGATCAAACACGCGAAAGCTTCAGCATTAAGTGTTCATATTAGTTTTACTTCCGAAGAAATTATTATAACCGCAAAAGATAACGGGCAGGGATTTGATATGGAAGCGGTAAAGAAGAATTCGGGATTGTTCAATATGGAAAGCAGGGCAGCGCTGATACAGGCAAAGTTTGAACTGGAAACTTCTATAGGCGCAGGAACTTCCTTATCTTTACGCTATTCTTTAATGAGGCAACAAGATGAATAATACCGTAGCAATTGTAGACGATCACACTTTATTTTCACAATCGTTAAAAAACCTGGTGAATTCTTTTGAGAATTACGAGGTTAATGGCGTGTATAAAAACGGGCAGGAACTGGTGACTAAATTTAAAGCTAACCAGCCTAAACCCGATTTGGTGTTGTTGGATATTAGAATGCCTATAATGGATGGTCCTGAAACGATGGCCTGGCTTAAAGAGAATTATCCTGACCAAAAAGTTTTGGCGCTTACTATGGAAGACGATGAGGAAACCGTGCCTTTTATGGTGAAGTTGGGTTGTCGCGGGTATTTGCTAAAAGATATAGATCCAGATGAGTTTAAGTTTGCCATGGATGAGGTGATAAAGGAAGGCTTTTTCTATAGCGATGCGGTTTCTGAAGCCATTAAAAATAAGGATAAAGAAAATAAACTTGCAAACCTTACTAAACGCGAACTGGAATTTCTTAGCCTGGCCTGTTCTGAAATGACCTATAAAGAAGTGGCGAACGAAATGAATCTTAGCCCAAAAACCATAGACGGATATCGAGAAAGTTTGTTTCAAAAACTAAACGTAAGAAGCCGTACCGGTTTGGTGCTTTATGCGATTAAGCACAGGATTTTGTTGTTGTAAGGCCCCCCAGCCCCCAAAGGGGGAGTTACGGAAATTTTAAACAGAATTAAGATTATTTGGATCTGTTTCTAATAATTCTGATCTTATCATAGAACGTCATGCTGAACTTGTTTCAGCATCTAAGATGAAGAGCACTTAAGATTAGCTTAGACCCTGAAACGAGTTCAGGGTGACGATAGCTCGAACAATGATTAAAATTATAAAATGTAACAATTCCGAAAAACTATTCGCGAATTCGAGCCAAATCACTTTCTCATTTTTAATAGATAACTTTCTGCTGTATCTTCGCAATCTCAAAAAAATAATGTCGTGAACGAAACTCCCAAAATTGAACTTCGAAATTTAAAACTAAAAGATTATCAGGAACTCAAAGTTTCTATGATAAAGAGCTACCAGAAAATGCCAGAGGAATACTGGAGTAAAGATGAAATTAGGAACCTGGTCAATAAGTTTCCCGAAGGACAATTCTGTATTATTATAGATAATAAAATTGCGGGCTGTGCGCTTTCTATCATTATAGATTCAAAAAAGTTTGATGAAGATCATACTTATGATGAAATAATTGGCGGCGAAAACTTTTCTACACATACTAAAAACGGTGATATTTTATACGGAATAGATGTTTTTATTCATCCAGATTACCGCGGAATGCGCCTGGGTAGACGTTTATACGAAGCCCGAAAAGAGGTTTGTGAACAGCTTAATCTAAAATCTATTGTGTTTGGTGGGCGTATTCCTAATTACGCGACATATTCTAAAGAACTCACGCCTAAAAAATATATTGAAAAAGTAAAACTTCAGGAAATTCATGATCCTGTTTTGTCTTTTCAGCTTTCTAACGACTTTCACGTAAAAAAAGTGATTAAAGGCTATTTGCCCGGCGATGCCGAAAGCAAGGAATATGCGGTGTTAATGGAGTGGAATAATATTTACTACACCAAAACCACCAAATTGATCGATACACCTAAAACCGTGGTTCGCCTTGGTTTGGTGCAATGGCAAATGCGACTTTTTAAGGATTATGACGCGCTGGTTTCCCAAATTGAATTCTTTGTAGATGCGGTAAGTGATTATCAGAGTGATTTTATCCTTTTTCCTGAATTATTCAATGCGCCACTTATGGCCGAATTCAATGAATTAACTGAACCTGAAGCCATCCGCGGACTTTCTACCTATACCGAACGTTTGTTGGAAACCTTCCAGCAGTTCGCGGTGAATTACAATATAAATATCATCACCGGAAGTATGCCTATGGTTATCGGCGAGCATATGTATAACGTGGGCTTTTTATGTCGTCGCGACGGAAGTTATGAGCGTTATGAAAAATTACATATTACTCCGGCTGAAGAATCCGCCTGGGGAATGAAGGGCGGTAGCAAACTCCAAACCTTTGATACCGACTGTGGGAAAATAGGTGTACTAATTTGTTATGACATTGAATTCCCTGAAGTAGGCCGAATTTTAGCCGAAGAAGGAATGAATATTCTTTTTGTTCCGTTTATGACCGATACCCAAAACGGTTATTCCCGCGTAAAAATTTGCGCGCAGGCCAGGGCGGTAGAAAATGAATGTTATGTGGCTATTGCGGGGTCTGTTGGGAACTTACCTAAAGTGAATAATATGGATATTCAATATGCGCAAAGCGCGGTATTAACGCCATCAGATTTCGCATTTCCCGTAAACGGAATAAAAGCCGAAGCTACGCCAAATACTGAAAGTACATTATTGGTTGATGTAGACCTGGATCTGCTAAAAGAACTACACGCTTTTGGAAGTGTAAGAAATATGAAAGATAGAAGGAAGGATTTGTATTCTTTAAAAAAGAAAAAGTAGATTTCAGTAAGCAGTCTCAGTTATCAGTTGGAAGTATTTGCGATAGGGACCTTACATTAACTTGTTTTTCATCCTTGCGAGGCCTCAGGCCGTGGCAATCTTTTCTAAAATGTGAATTATTTCGAGAACCTAGTATAATTATCAAATTATTAGAAACTTCGCTTAAAACACTCAAAAAACAAAAATTACCTCAATAAATTAAGAATTTTTCAAAAGCCCGAAATTCCACCAATTTCGGGCTTTTTCTTGCTATAATTTTTCTTCTTCAAAATGACTTTTCAGGTATCGTAATTAAAACACAGTTAAAATACTGTAAAACAGTTATTTAGGTAAATTGTTTTTATTCCGAAAGTAGTGCTTTCTATACTGCAACTTACCTGTTGAATTCTTATCGGCTTACTTTTAATCTTTAAATCACACGAAGAAGAATAAGTAATGCATAATAAATTCAGTAAAGTTTTAACACAAAGCGATTCGCAACCGGCATCACAGGCCATGTTGCACGCCATAGGTTTAACCAAAGAAGATTTTAAAAAACCATTTGTGGGTATTGCCAGTACAGGTTACGAGGGCAATCCTTGTAATATGCACCTTAACGATTTGGCCAAATTGGTTAAAAAGGGCGCTAATGAGAATGAACTTGTTGGTTTAATTTTTAATACCATTGGCGTAAGCGACGGGATTTCTATGGGAACCCCGGGAATGCGTTATTCGTTGCCATCCCGTGATATTATAGCCGATTCTATGGAAACGGTAATTCATGCGATGTCTTATGATGCGTTGATCACCGTGGTAGGATGCGATAAAAATATGCCGGGTGCACTTATGGCAATGCTGCGAATTAACCGTCCGGCAATTCTGGTTTATGGCGGTACAATTGCTTCCGGTTGCCATAACGGTAAAAAACTCGATGTGGTTTCCGCTTTTGAAGCTTGGGGCGCAAAAACTGCCGGGGATATAGACAAAGAGGAATACGATAGTATTATAGAAAAAGCCTGTCCGGGTGCAGGTGCCTGCGGTGGAATGTACACCGCGAATACTATGGCTTCTGCAATTGAAGCTTTGGGAATGGCCTTGCCTTATAATTCTTCAAACCCTGCGGTGGGAGAAGAAAAGAAAACTGAAAGTGAAGAAGCCGGAAAAGCGGTGCGTTTGCTAATTGAAAAAGATATAAAGCCTCGTGATATTGTAAATCGTAAATCGCTAGAAAATGCCATTCGATTACTTACGGTGCTAGGTGGTTCTACCAATGCAGTATTACACTTTTTGGCCATTGCGAAATCGGCCGAAGTTGATTTTAGCTTAACCGATTTTGAAAAAGTATGCGATAGCACTCCGTTTTTAGCCGATCTAAAACCAAGCGGAAAGTATGCGATGGAAGATGTGCATAGAATAGGCGGAATTCCTGCGGTTCTAAAATATATGTTGAAAAACGATATGCTTCACGGCGATTGTTTGACTGTAACCGGAAAAACCTTAGCCGAAAATCTTGCTGATGTTCCAGATATGGAAGAAGGCCAGGATGTGTTCAGGCCTTTGGATAACCCAATCAAGAAAACAGGGCATATCAGGATCCTCTACGGGAATCTTGCTGAAGGAGGATCGGTAGCAAAAATCACCGGAAAGGAAGGTTTGCAATTTACCGGAACAGCAAAAGTATTTAATAGTGAATATGATGCTAATGATGGGATTTCAGAAGGAAAAGTAAGAAAGGGTGATGTCGTCGTCATTCGGTATGAAGGGCCAAAAGGTGGTCCGGGAATGCCGGAAATGCTGAAACCAACTTCAGCAATAATGGGAGCAAAACTCGGTAAAGATGTGGCTTTAATTACTGACGGAAGGTTTTCTGGAGGAACCCACGGTTTTGTCGTCGGGCACATTACGCCGGAAGCCCAGGAAGGTGGTTTGCTGGCATTTCTGAAAGATGGAGACCAGATTACCATAAACGCTGAAACCAATAAAATTGAAGTCGCGCTTTCAGCAGAAGAAATAGAGAAAAGAAAAGAAAACTGGAAAGCCCCCGCTTTAAAATTTAATAAGGGTGTGCTTTACAAATATGCAAGAACGGTTTCTTCGGCCTCACAAGGTTGTGTTACCGACGAATTTTAATAAGGTGAATTATGGAAGTTAAAACAGCTAGTTTCGAAAAAACGGCTTCCCCAAAAGCAACCACGGTTTCAGGAGCTGAAGCAGTGATAAAATGTTTGCTGGAGGAAGGGGTGGATACGCTTTACGGCTATCCCGGCGGAGCAATTATGCCCGTTTATGATGAATTGTATAAATATCAGAAACAAATTCACCACGTCCTCACCCGTCACGAACAGGGTGCAACCCACGCTGCACAGGGTTATGCCAGAGTTAGTGGAAAAGTAGGGGTAGCGATGGCAACATCGGGTCCCGGAGCCACGAATTTGGTAACAGGAATTGCCGATGCACAAATAGATTCTACACCTATGGTGTGTATCACCGGGCAGGTAGGCTCGCATTTGCTGGGAAGTGATGCTTTTCAGGAAACCGATATTATTGGTATTTCAACGCCTATTACTAAATGGAATTATCAAATTACAAAAGCTGAAGAAATCCCGGAAATCTTGGCAAAAGCTTTTTTTATCGCCCGTTCAGGAAGACCGGGTCCGGTTTTAATAGATATTACCAAAGATGCACAATTTGCTTCGCTGGATTTTACTTATAAAAAATGTTCAGGGATTAGAAGTTATAAACCTACTCCTGAAATAAATTTAATAGAAGTTGAAAGAGCTGCTGAAGCGATCAACAATGCTAAAAAACCAATGATCGTTTTTGGGCAGGGAGTGATTTTAGGTGGCGCCGAAGAATTATTTAAGCAGGTAGTAGAGAAATCTGGCGTGCCGGCTGCCTGGACTATTTTAGGACTTTCAGCAATGCCAACCGATCATCCACTTAATGTTGGAATGGTTGGAATGCACGGGAATTATGGCCCAAACGTGTTAACCAACGAATGCGATGTGTTGATCGCTATAGGAATGCGTTTTGACGACCGGGTAACCGGAAATTTGGAGAAATATGCAAAACAGGCCAAAGTGATCCATTTTGAAATAGATCCGGCTGAAATTAATAAAAACGTTTATGCCGATATTCCGGTTCTGGGAAATGTAAACGAAACGCTTAAAGTCTTATTAGAACTTTTGAAACCAAACAAGCACGAAGCCTGGCATCAAAAATTTAAAAATCATCATCAAATAGAGTTTGATAAGATCATTAAAAATGATTTGAACGCTGAACGCGGTAAAATTGGAATGGCGGAAGTTATTGATGAGATCAATAAATGCTCTAAAGGAGACGCGGTAATTGTTTCAGATGTTGGTCAGCATCAAATGGTGGCTTGCCGTTATTCAAAATTCAATCAAACCCGGAGTAATGTAACTTCAGGTGGACTCGGAACGATGGGATTTGCGCTTCCGGCAGCTATTGGCGCTAAAATGGGCGCACCAGATCGGGATGTTGTAGCTGTAATTGGTGATGGCGGTTATCAAATGACCATACAGGAATTAGGAACTATTTTTCAGACTAAAGTTCCTGTGAAAATTGTTGTTTTAAATAACGATTTCCTAGGAATGGTGCGGCAATGGCAGCAATTATTTTTTGAGAAACGATATGCTTCCACAGAAATGATAAACCCCGATTTTATAACAATTGCCAAAGGATATCATATTAAGGCAAAACAGGTTAGTAAGCGGGAGGATTTAAAAGAAGCAGTTACCGAAATGATGCAATCTAATGAGGCATATTTCCTTGAAGTAAAAGTTGAACAGGAAGAAAATGTTTTCCCAATGGTTCCTACCGGGGCTTCAGTTTCTGATATAAGATTAGAGTAATGGAAAAGAAAAATTTTACGGTTTCGGTGTATACCGAAAACAACATAGGTTTGTTGAGCCGAATTGCGGCTATTTTTCAGAAAAGGCACATCAACATAGAGAGCATCACCGCTTCCAGAAGTGAAGTGAACGGAGTGATGCGCTTTATAATCGTGGTGCAGGTTACCGAAGAGCAGATTAAAAAAGTCGCTGGGCAAATAGAAAAGCAAATTGAAGTAATTAAAGCTTTTTATCATACCGATGATGAAATGATCTACCAGGAAACGGCGCTTTACAAGATAAATTCAGCCGATTTTGTTGAAGATCTTAATATCCAGGATTTTATAAAGGAATCTAATGCGCGCATTGTCACGGTTACTCCAAAGTTTTTTGTGATTGAAAAAACCGGAAAACGACATGAAACCGATAGTCTTTACGAAAAATTAAAACCTTATGGATTGATGCAGTTTGTACGTTCGGGCACTATTGCAGTGACTAAGAACGAAATGCCAATCTCGAACATTTTAGAACAATTTGATACAACCAATTAAATAAAAGTGATGACGAATTATTTTAACAGTCTTTCTTTACGTGAACAATTAGCCCAATTAGGAACCTGTAGGTTTATGGGTAGTGATGAATTCAGCGACGGAGTGGCTGCTTTAAAAGGAAAAAAGATAGTGATTGTGGGCTGCGGCGCTCAAGGCCTTAACCAGGGCTTGAATATGCGAGATAGCGGCCTTGATATTTCTTATGCGCTTCGGGATGGAGCTATTAAGGAAAGGCGCCAATCTTATAAAAACGCTTCAGAAAATAATTTTAAAGTCGGGACTTACGAAGAATTGATTCCCACAGCTGATCTGGTAATTAACCTAACGCCAGATAAACAACATACTTCGGTAATAAAAGCGATTCAGCCGCACATCAAAAAAGACGCGGTGCTTTCTTACTCTCACGGTTTTAATATGGTGGAAGAAGGAATGAAAATTCGGGAAGATATTACCGTAATTATGGTGGCGCCAAAGTGCCCCGGAAGTGAAGTTAGAGAAGAATATAAAAGAGGTTTTGGAGTGCCGACTTTAATTGCCGTACATCCAGAAAACGATCCACATGGAATTGGTTTTGAATGGGCTAAAGCTTATGCCGTATCCACTGGTGGTGACCGTGCCGGAGTTTTGGAATCTTCTTTTGTTGCTGAAGTAAAATCAGATCTTATGGGTGAGCAAACCATATTATGTGGAGTGCTGCAAACCGGGTCTATTTTGAGTTTTGATAAAATGGTGGCTGAAGGTGTGGAGCCTTCTTATGCTTCAAAATTGATTCAATATGGTTGGGAAACCATCACCGAAGCCTTAAAACACGGCGGAATCACCAATATGATGGATAGGCTATCAAATCCTGCCAAGATAAAAGCTGATGCGATTTCCGAAGAATTAAAGCAGATATTGCGTCCGCTTTTTCAAAAGCATATGGACGATATTATTTCGGGAGAATTTAGTAGCCGAATGATGCGCGATTGGGAAAATAATGACAAAGAATTACTGGAATGGCGTGCCGCAACCGGAGAAACCGCTTTTGAAAAATCTGAAGCCACTTCTAAAGAAATAAAAGAACAGGAATATTTTGATAAAGGTGTATTGTTAGTAGCTTTTGTGAAATCCGGTGTAGAACTGGCTTTTGAAACTATGGTAGAGGCAGGCATTGTGGCAGATTCGGCTTATTACGAATCGTTGCACGAAACTCCTTTAATTGCCAATACCATAGCCAGAAAGAAATTGTTCGAGATGAACAGGATAATTTCTGATACGGCAGAATACGGTTGTTATTTATTTGATCATTCGGCGAAACCACTTATTAAAGATTATGTGAACGGCTTACCAAAAGAGGTGATAGGCCATTCTTTTGGAACCGATTATACCGGAGTTGATAATCAGCAGTTAATAGCCGTGAATGATGAAATTAGACAACATCCGGTAGAAAAAGTAGGCGGAAGGTTACGAAAAGCGATGACCGCAATGAAAAAAATACAGGAATAAAATGGATACTTTGCTGGCAGATAAAAAAATATACAAACCTCAAGTTGAAGCTGTAAAGGAAGCGGCTGAGCGAATTTCTAAAGTGGTGGTAAAAACACCGCTTATGCAATCTTTTACTTATACTAACAAATTTTCAGCTAATGTGATGTTGAAAAGAGAAGATTTGCAACAGGTTCGTTCTTATAAAATTCGTGGGGCTTTTAATAAGATTTCAAGCCTACCACAAGAACAACTTAATAAAGGGGTTATTTGTGCCAGCGCCGGAAATCACGCGCAAGGTGTAGCTTTTGCCTGCAATAAACTGCAGGCAAAAGGCGTGATCTATATGCCAATTACCACTCCCAGGCAAAAAGTGGAACAAACAAAAATGTTTGGCGGAGAATGGGTTGAGGTAGTTTTAAAAGGGGACACTTTTGATGATTCTTTTAAAAGCTCGATGAAGCACGCCGAGAAATTCGGATTGGTTTTTATTCATCCTTTTGACGATGAAAAGGTAATTGAAGGCCAGGCTACTATTGGTTTAGAAATTCTGGAACAGGCAAACGAACCTATAGATTATGTTTTTGCTCCTCTTGGAGGTGGCGGACTGTTAGCCGGAATATCTTCTATGTTCAAAGAGCTTTCTCCCAATACTAAAATAATTGGCGTAGAGCCCGAGGGTGCCGCGTCCATGACCTCTTCTTTGAAAGAAGGGAAACTGGTAGAATTAAAATCTATAGAGCGATTTGTAGATGGCGCTGCCGTGCAAAAAGTAGGTAGTCGCAACTTCGAGATTTGTAAAGAAAATCTTGATAAAATGATTACGGTTCCTGAGGGTAAAATTTGCCAAACCATTCTTGATCTTTATAACCAGGATGCTATTGTGGTAGAACCCGCCGGGGCAATGGCCATAAGTGCGCTCGATTTTTTTGCTGAAGAAATTAAAGGTAAAAATGTTGTGTGCATCGTTAGCGGAAGTAATAATGATATCACCAGAACAGCTGAAATTAAAGAACGTGCTTTATTGTATGCAGGCTTAAAACATTATTTTGTAATAAGCTTTCCGCAACGGGCAGGTGCATTAAAAGATTTTCTGGAAAAAGTTTTGGGACCAAAAGACGATATTACTCATTTTGAATATTCTAAAAAGCATCATAGGGAAAACGCTCCCGCGGTTGTGGGTATAGAAATAAACGATCCGGCAGATTTTGAGCCATTAGTTGATAGGATGAAAGCGAATAATTTTTACGGGGAATATCTTAACGATAAGCCTAATTTGTTTCAGTATTTAGTATAAATATTTTGTTGGTTAAAATAATTATGTACATTTACAACATGCTTTCAATGAGACAAATAGTATTTCCCGTTTTTCGCTTCTTCCCGCGCCGCCGCAGGTAAGAAAAACACCCTTATTTTCTTTTTTTAATATTATTTGATTTTAATTATAATTTGAAAGATTCACAAAACATACCGTCCAATTTAGATTTCAGAATTACTTCTGAAATCACACCTATTCGCCGCCGCTACCCGCGTCGCACGTTTGTGCGTGTATAATTTATATGGAACTTAGGTGAGTCCGGTTCCCCTTTCAAAAAGACCAAATCAAATTTTATTTTCTCATTAATTTCTTAGCAAATGAAGATTATCATTGCTAATAAATCTCACGCTCCATATGCTGAGATTATTTGTACAACTATAGAAGAATCTGCAAAGGTTCGAGGCACGGGTATTGCCCGCCGAACTCCCGAATATATCATTGGTAAAATGGAAAAAGGGAATGCGGTTATTGCTTTAGACGGTGAAAAATTTGCCGGCTTCTGCTATATCGAAACCTGGAGCCACGATAGGTATGTGGCAAACTCAGGCCTAATTGTACACCCCGATTTCAGGAACCAGGGTTTAGCTAAAGAGATCAAAGAAGTGGTTTTTAATCATTCCAGAAAAATGTATCCCAACGCAAAGATCTTTGGGATCACTACCGGTTTGGCTGTGATGAAAATAAATTATGAGTTGGGCTATCAACCCGTCCCTTTTTCTGAATTAACCGATGATGACGCTTTTTGGAAAGGTTGCCAAACCTGCAAAAATTACGATATCCTTACCAGGACTGAACGTAATATGTGCCTTTGCACCGGGATGATGTATGATCCTGAGAGAAAAAAGGACACTAAGAAAACACAGAAAAAGGAAAGTTTAAATGATAAAGCTTTTAAAAGGCTGAAGAATATTAAACAAACCCTGTTTTACAAAAAGGAGAAAAACGAGAATTGAATAGTTCCTTCCCTTTCAAGGGAAGGTGGCAGGCGAAAGCCTAACGGAAGGGTTCAACCACCCCGCAAGCCTTTCAGGGAGGAGAAATATAAAATATTAGTGAATTCGTGGCGAACCCCACGTTTTAAATTTAAAAAATGAAAAAAGTAGTTATAGCATATAGTGGAGGTTTAGATACTTCCTACTGCGCAAAATATTTATCTAAAGAAGAAAATTTTGAAGTCCACGCGGTAAGTGTGAATACCGGAGGATTTTCAGAAGAAGAAGTGAAGAAAATTGGAGAAAACGCACAAAAAATAGGGGCAAAGACCTATAAGAATATCGATGCAGTTTCCTCATTTTACCATAAAGTGGTGAAGTACCTAATCTTCGGAAATGTTTTAAAGAACAATACCTATCCACTATCGGTTAGTGCTGAAAGAATTGTACAGGCCATAGAGATCGTGAATTACGCAAAAAGTATTGATGCTAAATATATTGCTCACGGTAGTACAGGAGCGGGAAACGACCAGGTGCGTTTTGATATGATCTTTCAAATTATTGCTCCGGAAATTGAGATTATTACGCCAATCAGGGATAAGCAACTCAGTAGACAGGAAGAAATTGAATACCTTAAGCAGAATGGCGTGGAAATGAATTGGGAAAAGTCAAAATATTCAGTGAATAAAGGTCTTTGGGGCACCAGTGTTGGTGGAGCCGAAACTTTGACGTCAGAAAAACCTTTGCCCGAATCGGCCTTTCCTTCCCAGCTTCAGGAGGAAGAACCGAAACAAATCAGCTTGACATTTTCACAAGGTGAACTTTCCGCGGTAAATGGAAAAGATAATTCTCCTGAGAAGAATATTGAGATCCTGGAAAATATCGCTTCCAAGTATGCAATTGGGCGAGACATCCACGTAGGTGATACAATTATTGGAATTAAAGGTAGAGTGGGGTTTGAAGCTGCCGCAGCCTTAATTACTATTAAAGCGCACCATTTACTGGAAAAACATACGCTAAGTAAATGGCAATTGCAACATAAAGATTATTTGGCTAACTGGTATGGTACGCATTTGCACGAAGGCCAGTATTTAGAACCTGTAATGCGAGATTTGGAGGCTTTTTTAGAAAGTTCACAAAAGCAGGTTAGCGGAGAAGTTTTTATCACTTTGCATCCTTACAGATTCACTTTAGACGGAATTAAATCTGAAAACGATTTAATGAATTCCGGATTTGGAAATTATGGTGAAGAAAATAAAGCCTGGACCGCCGATGATGCTAAAGGATTTATAAAGATTCTATCGAATGCGGGAAAGATCTATCAACACGTTAATGCAGAAAAATGATAAAAGCAGGAATAATAGGTGGCGCCGGTTATACGGCCGGAGAACTCATCAGGATCTTAATAAATCATCCAGAGGTAGATCTGGACTTTGTGTATAGCACCTCCCAACCGGGGAAACCTGTTGCAGGTGTTCATCAGGATTTACTGGGTGAGATCGATCTGCAGTTCAGCGGAGAGATCAATAAAAATGCAGACGTGGTTTTTCTATGTCTGGGACACGGAAATTCGATAAAATTCCTTGCTGAAAATCAGTTTTCAGAAAAAACAAAAATTGTAGATCTAAGTACCGATTATCGAATGAATGGCGAACATGCTTTTGTTTACGGTTTACCTGAATTCAATAAAGAAAAGATCAAAAAAGCTGATTTTATAGCTAATCCCGGATGTTTTGCCACGGCTATCAGTTTAGCAATTTTGCCACTTGCGAAAGCCGGATTGTTGCAGGATGAAGTGCATATCAATGCGGTAACCGGAGCAACCGGAGCGGGAACTTCACTTTCGGCTACTACGCATTTTACCTGGAGAGATAATAATTTTTCCAGTTACAAAGCTTTTGAACATCAGCATTTAAATGAAATAGGGCAGAGCTTAAAGCTACTTCAGAATAACAAACTCCCGGAAATTAATTTTATTCCAAATAGGGGGAATTTTTCTAGGGGAATCCACGCAACTGCATATACAATGTTTGAAGGAAGCCTGGAGGAAGCCAAGGCGATTTATTCTGAAGCCTATAAAGATTCGGTATTTACGTTTGTGGTAGAGGAAGAGCTGCATTTAAAACAAGTAGTAAACACCAATAAATGCCTGCTGAAATTACAGAAATTCGGTAATAAGATTTTAATAACCAGTGTAATTGATAATTTACTGAAAGGCGCTTCCGGGCAGGCAGTTCAAAATATGAACTTGATGTTTGGTTTTGAGGAAACTACCGGATTAAAATTAAAAGCGAGTTATTTTTAATGAGATATGCCACTAATACACAAATATAATTGATCGAATAAAAATGAAAGGCGTCATCCTGAACTTGTTTCAGGATCTAATTCCCTTAGGAACCGGAATTAAAACCTGTAAGGTTTCATAAATATTCGTGAATTCGTGGCAAACCAACTAAAACCAAAAATATGAAAATAGCCATCATAGGAGCCGGAAACCTTGGACTTTCCATAGCCAAAGGACTTATTGTGAACAATGCGTTTACCACGCTTTACCTCACAAAACGAAAGATCGAGGAGCTTCAGGAGTACGAAGAATATTCAAAAGTTACGGTAACTAAAGATAATCGGGAAGCCATTCAAAATTCCGATATCCTTGTTTTTGCGGTTCAACCTATGCAAATGGAGCGCATTTTGGAAGAGATTAAAGATCAGCTTACCGAGAAACATGTTCTTATTTCTACCGTCACAGGCTTTAAGATCGCTGCTATGGAAGCTATTGTTGGCAGGGATCAGTTTATTGTGCGTTCTATGCCCAACACGGCAATTGCCGTGGGTAAATCAATGACCTGTCTTTGCAGCAACGAAAAAGGTGAAAAACGCATCGCGATCGCTGAGGCTATTTTTAATCGATTGGGCACAAGTATTATTATTCCGGAAAACAAAATGCAGGCTGCTACGGTGATTTGCGCCAGTGGAGTCGCTTTTTGGATGCGACTGATTCGCGCTACCACCCAGGGCGCTGTGCAACTTGGTTTTGATGCTAAAGATGCGCAGCAACTGGCTATGCAAACCTGTTTGGGTGCTTCCAGCTTGCTTATTGAATCTGGAAAACATCCCGAAGAGGAAATCGATAAAGTAACTACGCCACGAGGTTGCACTATAGAAGGCTTAAACGAAATGGAACACAACGGACTTAGTTCTTCACTGATAAAAGGAATCCAGGCTTCCTTCAAGAAAATAAACACCATTACAACCGACTAACTATGGAATTATTTGATGTTTATCCGCTTTACGATATCACCCCGGTGAAGGGCAAGGGCGCTTTTGTTTATGATAAAGAAGGAAATAAATACCTCGACCTTTATGGCGGTCACGCGGTAATTTCTATTGGTCATTCTCATCCTGCTTATGTGAATTCAATTTCTAAACAGGTTTCAGAACTGGGTTTTTATTCAAATTCGGTCAAAAATCCTTTGCAAAATAAACTTGCCGATAAGCTGGAAAAACTTTCAGGAATAGAAGATTACAGTCTGTTTTTATGTAATTCGGGGGCTGAAGCAAATGAAAATGCGCTCAAAGTTGCTTCTTTTCATACCGGGAAAGACCGCGTGATTTATTTTAAAAATGCTTTTCACGGAAGAACTTCTGGAGTGGTTTCGGTGACTGACAATGAAAAGATTAAAGCACCCTTCAATCAAAATCATAGAGCGACGAAAATAGCTTTTGAAGATTCTGAAGCGCTTGAAAATGAGTTGAAAAAAGGCGATGTGGCCGCAGTTATTTTTGAAGTGATCCAGGGCGTTGGTGGCCTGGACGAGGCTTCTTCCGAATTTTATCAAAAAACAGCTGAATTATGTGAAAAATATAATTCAGTTCTAATTGCAGACGAGGTGCAGTCCGGTTACGGTAGGACTGGTGATTTTTTCGCCTTTCAGAAGCACGAAATTCGACCTGATATCATTTCCGTCGCCAAAGGAATGGGGAATGGATTTCCAATTGGCGGTGTTTTAATCGATAAAGCTATTGAAGCAAAACGCGGAATGCTGGGAACTACTTTTGGTGGAAACCATTTGGCTTGTGCCGCGGGGATTGCGGTTTTGGAGGTTATTGAAAAAGAAAATCTTTTAAAGAATGCTGCTGAATTATTTGAATATGTAAAGCAGAAAGCGTCTGATATTCCACAGATCAAAAAGATCAAAGGACGTGGATTAATGATTGGTTTAGAATTCGATTTTGAGATCGCACAATTGAGAAAAGAGTTGTTGTATAAACATCAAATTTTTACCGGTGCTTCTGCCAACAAAAAACTACTGCGGATTTTACCGCCTTTAAATATTAAAAAAGAGCATTTTGATGAGTTATTTAAAGCTTTGAAAATTGTTTTAAATTGAACAACTACCACGTCGAACAAAGGCGAGATTTAGTTAATTAAGTGATTTCAGTATTAAAAGAATCACTTTCAAAAAAATCGTCAAGCTGAACTTGTTTCAGCTTCTAATATGTTCGATCCTGAAATAAATTCAGGATGACGAGATTGAGAACTTTTAGATTGCATCAAAAGAAAGAAAATAGAATGAAAAATTACACTGAATTATCAGACATAGAAGATTTACAGCAATTAATTACTGAAGCGCTAGAGCTGAAAAAAAGCACATCTACTTTAGAAATTGGTAAAGGGAAGACCCTGGGAATGCTGTTTTTCAATCCCAGTTTACGTACGCGTTTAAGTACCGAAAAAGCCGCGAAATTGTTGGGGATGGAAGTGATGGTAATGAATGCAGGAAGTGATAGCTGGAAGCTGGAGTTTGAGGATGGGGCAATAATGGATTCTGATAAAGCTGAACATATTAAAGAAGCAGCCGCCGTATTATCACAATATTGTGATATTATCGCAGTACGGGCGTTTCCTGATTTAAAGGACAAAGAAAAAGATGAGGCTGAAACGGTATTGAATAGTTTTAAAAAATATGCTTCTGTACCTGTTGTAAATCTGGAAAGTGCTACCGGACACCCATTGCAGGCACTTACCGATGCGATTACTATTTCAGAATTAAAGAAAAAAGACAGACCAAAAGTTGTGCTTAGCTGGGCTCCACATCCAAAAACTTTACCGCAAAGTGTACCCAATTCTTTTGCTGAAATTATGCAAAAACTGGATGCCGATTTTGTGATCACCAATCCGGAAGACTATGATTTGAACCCAAAAATCACTAAAAATATTCCAGTTATGCACGATCAGGCTGAGGCTTTAAAAGATGCCGATTTTGTGTATGTAAAAAACTGGAGCAGTTATGAAAGTTACGGTCAGAAATTAAGTGAAGACCGAAACTGGACTTTTTCTGCGGAAAAATTAAAACTTACCAATAATGCAAAAGTGATGCATTGTTTGCCGGTTAGAAGAAATATGGTAATTGCTGATGAGGTTTTGGATTCAGAAAACTCCGTGGTGATTCAACAGGCGGGAAACAGAACTTTTGCTGCGCAGGCGGTTTTAAAAAGGGTTTTAAAAGAAAAAGTAAAGGAAACAGAATTGGGGAAGAATGCTTAAGCTCTTGTAAGTTCGAAAGCAGTTGAGAAAACATTTAACTAGGTTTGCCATCTCGACTCCGCTCGATGTGACATATAATTGAAGACCAAAATTTAAAAAATGAAAAACGAGCTTTTAAAAGTTGTAAAAATAGGAGGGAAGCTTATTGAAAATGAAACTAAGTTTTCAGCCTTCCTTGAAGATTTTGTTGCTTTAGAAGGTCCCAAAATCCTGGTTCACGGCGGCGGAAACCTCGCTACCGAAATTGCAGGAAAACTCGGTTATAAAACCCAAATGTTCGAAGGGCGGAGAATCACCGATGCCGATTCTATTAAGGTGATCACTATGGTTTATGGAGGCTTCATCAATAAAAATATTGTTGCTAAACTTCAGGCACTTCAAAACAATGCAATTGGTTTAAGTGGTGCCGACGGGATGAGTATTACTTCCAAAAAACGTCCTGTTAAGGAAGTCGATTTCGGTTTTGTAGGAGATGTCGAGAAGGTGAATTCTAAGTTTATCGATTCCCTATTAAAACAAGATATTACGCTGGTTTTTTCGGCAATTTCCTGTACAAAAGAGGGTGTGCTTTTAAACACAAATGGTGATTCTGTTGCCGCGGAAATCGCCAAGGCGATGAGTTCAATTTATGAAACCGAACTTTATCTCTGCTTTGAGAAAAAAGGCGTTTTGGCCGATACAAAAAATGAGGATTCGGTAATTGAAGAAATTAATCGGGAAAAATACCGGGAACTACTTGAAGGAAAAATAATAAATGATGGAATGCTTCCTAAACTGCACAACAGTTTTCATGCTTTGGGAAACGGGGTTAAGAATATATTCCTGGGAGATTTCAGGTTATTAAAGAAAGAATCAGTTTATACTAAAATCACGAATTGATGATGCTCGAAGAATTACAAAGGGATGCTTTAGCATTACTAAAAAATCTTATTAAAACGCAATCCTTCTCAAAGGAAGAAGATAAAACAGCCGAATTACTGGAAGAATGGTTTCGAACTAAAGAGATGACCTTTTATCGGCATTTGAACAATGTTTGGGCTACCAATAAATATTTTGATCCGACTAAACCAAGCTTGTTGCTGAATTCTCATCATGATACGGTAAAACCTAATTCAGCATATACTCGAGATCCATTTGAAGCCAAAATTGAAAACGGTAAATTATATGGTTTGGGTAGTAATGATGCCGGTGGTTGCCTGGTTTCTTTACTCGCTACTTTCACCTGGTTTTATGAAGCCAAAGATCTGGAATATAACCTGATTTTTGCAGGAACTGCCGAAGAAGAAATAAATGGCAAAAACGGGATTTCCTGTATGTTGCCTAAAATGCCCAAAGTTGATGTTGCCATCGTTGGGGAGCCTACATTAATGCAATTGGCAATTGTCGAAAAAGGCCTGGTAGTCTTTGATGCAAAAGTAAAGGGAACTCCTTCACACGCCGCTCATCCCAATGATAATAATTCGATCTACAAAACAGCAGAAGCTTTAAAATGGTTTCAGGAATTTGATTTTCCGAAGGAATCTGAAGCTTTGGGTAAAGTAAAACTTACGGTAACCCAGATCAATGCCGGTAGTCAACATAACGTTGTGCCGGGACACGTAGATTTGGTAATAGATGTACGGGTGAATGATGCTTATTCCAACGCTGAAATTGAACAAATTTTACAGGAAAAAGCTCCAGTAGATGAAATATTTGCGCGCTCGCTTCGGTTGAATTCTTCTTCAATTCCTAAGAAGCACGAGTTAGTAAAGGCTGGAATTGCTTTAGGAATGGAAACTTATGGTTCACCTACACTTTCCGACCAGGCGATGTTAAGTTGTCCTTCTTTGAAATTGGGTCCGGGGGATTCCACCAGGTCGCATTCCGCAGATGAATTTATTTATGTGAAAGAAATTGAAGAAGGGATTGAAAAGTATATAAAATTGCTTGATAAGGCTTTTAGATGATAACCAGGAAAAAGACTGATTAATGATGTATACTTTCGTCAAGCTGAACTTGTTTCAGCTTCTAATTTCTTCAGGGTTCTAAAACATTAGATCCTGAAATAAATTCAGGATGACGCTTGCAACATGTTTCAAATGACTTGAACAAAAAAATAAAACTATGAAACTCTGGGATAAAGGATTAGCTATAGATAAAAAGATCGAAAAGTTTACGGTGGGAAATGACCGGGAACTTGATATGCACCTTGCTGAATACGATTTAAAAGCTTCAAAAGCTCACGCAAGAATGCTAGGGAAAGTTGATATTCTGACTTCAGAAGAAGTGAAAAGTATAGAAATAGAATTAGAAAAACTTCAGCAGCAACTTGAAAATGGAAGTTTTGAGATTGAAGAGGATTTTGAAGATGTACATTCTAAAATTGAATTTGAACTTACAAAAGTGCTTGGGGATACCGGTAAAAAAATCCATACAGCCCGATCCAGGAACGACCAGGTTTTGGTAGCTATGCAATTGTATTTCAAAGAAAATTTGAAAGAGATTTCTGGTAAAACAAAACAATTGATAGATGTTCTTTTAGGCCTTGCAGATAAACATCAGGAAAAATTGCTTCCTGGATATACGCATTTGCAGGTAGCGATGCCCTCGAGTTTCGGTTTATGGTTTTCAGCTTACGCAGAATTGCTTATCGATGATCTTTATTTGCTCGAAGCCGGGTTGAAAGTTGTAGATCAAAATCCGTTAGGTTCTGCGGCAGGTTATGGCTCTTCTTTTCCTATAGATCGGGAATTCACCACCAAAGAGTTAGGGTTTTCTACTCTAAAATATAATGTAGTGGCGGCGCAATTGGGACGTGGAAAATGTGAGCGAACAGTGACTTCGAATATTTCTTCAGTAGCAAATACACTGGCTCGTTTCGCTATGGATATTTGTTTATATATGAGTCAGAATTTCGATTTTATCACCTTCCCCGATGAACTTACCACAGGCTCCAGCATTATGCCACACAAGAAAAACCCCGATGTTTTTGAATTGATTCGTGGGAAATGCAACAAGTTGCAGAGTATCGCCAACGAGATGATTTTAATTACTAATAATTTACCGAGCGGTTACCACCGGGATTATCAACTGATAAAAGAAAACAGTATTTATGCGGTAGAAAATATTAAAGAAATCCTTGATGTTTTTATTCACTCCATCGCTTTAATTAAGGTGAAGGATATCAATTTACAGGATGAAAAATATAAATATCTTTTTACGGTAGATAGTATTAACGATTTGGTGATGCAGGGAAAATCTTTTAGAGAGGCTTATCAAATAATTGGCGGCCAGGTGCAGGAAGGAACTTATGAAGCTGCTAAAGGAAAAAAGCATTCACATTTAGGAAGTAAGGATAATCTGGCGCTGGAAGAAATTAGGAGAAAAAAAGATCAGGCCTAGGTTTTTGAATTTTTATGTGAGTTTAGATTAAATTAATAAGATCCCGACAAAAAAGTCGGGATAGTTCTACCAACAGATCCTGGAAGCTATTCAAGCTCCCAGGATCTGGGTATCACTAAAAAACCCCCCACAAAACCACACGAAATGCGAAGGGTTCAAAACATAAATGAAGAAAAATAATCTTAAATAATAGTCATTTGCCCAAGGTTCAGGTTTTCGTTGTTGATACTAATATTATCAACTTCACTGATAAGTCCCTCAAGGAAATCACCCACTTTTTCGGTGGTATAATGGTTATCTTTGTTAATATCTATGGTGCAAACATTTAGTTTAATACTAAGTTCCACCGCCTTTTTTACTGCCTCGGCTTCTTCTACCAAACCGAAATGCTCTAAAAGCATTGCTGCCGATAAAATGGAAGCTACAGGGTTTGCAATTCCTTTACCGGTTGCCTGCGGATAGGAACCGTGAATAGGTTCAAACATTGCGTTTTCTTTTCCTACAGATGCCGATGCCAAT
The DNA here is from genome assembly GCF_900168265.1 of Salegentibacter salarius. Lineage (GTDB taxonomy): Bacteria > Bacteroidota > Bacteroidia > Flavobacteriales > Flavobacteriaceae > Salegentibacter > Salegentibacter salarius. The sequence continues at coordinate 83,528 of NZ_FVZF01000001.1, forward strand.
AACCCGATGCTGCCACCAATTACACTGGCTTCATCTGAAAGAATATCGCCAAACATATTTTCGGTAAGAATTACATCAAATTGAGTTGGGTTAAGAATCATTTGCATGGCCGCGTTGTCTACAAAAAGGAAGTCCAGCGCCACATCTGGATATTCTTCGCCAATTTTAGTTACTGTTTTTCGCCATAACCTGGAAGTTTCCAGAACATTGGCTTTATCTACCAGGGTTAATTTTTTAGATCGTTGTTGTGCAGCTTTAAAAGCAAGGTGTGCCATCCTGGAAATTTCTTCGACAGAATAGGTGCAAATATCGGTGGCGCTTTGGCCATCTTCAGCCGTAAATTTATCGCCAAAATAAATTCCGCCCGTAAGTTCCCGGTAAATCATCATATCTGCACCTGCAATACGATCGGCCTTTAATGGCGATTGTTCTATAAGTTTATCATAAGCTTTTACGGGTCTAATATTGGCAAAAAGTCCGAGGCCTTTTCTTAGGTGCAAGAGCCCTTGTTCAGGTCTAACTTTTGCATCGGGATCATTGTCATACTTTGGATGTCCTATGGCCCCAAATAACACAGCATCAGATTTCTTGCACAATTCCAGCGTAGCTTCAGGTAACGGATTGTCCAGCAAATCTATTGCTGCCGCACCTACCAAGGCGTCTTCAAATTGAAAGTGGTGATCAAAACGATCTGCTACAGCTTTCAAAACTTTAACTGATTGCTGTGTGATTTCAGGACCTATCCCGTCTCCGGGCAAGACTGCTATTTTTAATTTCATTTTTCTTCTTCTTTATGTGTGGTTATTTTTTAATCCGAAATTACCTCCGAATTTTTATCTCGTCAAGCTGAACTTGTTTCAGCTTCTTAAGTGTTTATTCAACTTAGATCCTGAAACAAGTTCAGCTTGACGTTTATTCCAGGTATCTACTCATATTCAAATCTACAAGGCTGTGGTCCCTTCTAGTTTTTGTGATCTTTTCTGTTCATATTCTTTTATTGCATCCAGTTTGCTTACCAGAAAATCTATATCGTCAAAGCCATTGATCATACAGGTTTTTTTATACGGATCTATCTCAAAGCTTTCTGAAATATCTCCCTTCGGAATACTAATTTTCTGGGCTTCCAGATCTACATTAATTTCTACGGAAGGATCTTTGGTGATTTCAACAAAAAGCTGGTCTAAAAATTCCGGACTTACCTGAACGGGAAGCAGGCCATTATTTAGCGCGTTTCCTTTGAAGATATCGGCAAAATAACTGGAGACCACTACCGTAAAGCCATAAGCTTTAAGAGCCCAGGCCGCGTGTTCCCGGCTGGAGCCGCAACCAAAATTATCTCCTGCAACTAAAATAGATCCTTTATATTCTGGTTTGTTTAAAGCAAATTCGGGATTTGGCTCGTCATTGTTATCAAAACGCCAATCACGAAATAGGTTTTCTCCAAACCCCGATTTATCGGTTGCTTTAAGAAACCTGGCAGGAATTATCTGATCGGTATCTACGTTTTCTATTTCTAAAGGAACCGCTGTATCGGTTAATGTGATAAACTTTTCCATTTAATTTAAGTGTTTTGTAAAGTCGGTTAATTTGCCTGAAACTGCAGTGGCTGCCGCCGTTAACGGACTTGCTAATATGGTTCTGGAACCCTGGCCCTGTCTTCCTTCAAAATTTCGGTTACTGGTAGAAACGCAGTATTCGCCGGCGGGAATCTTATCGTCATTCATCGCTAGACACGCAGAACATCCCGGTTGCCGGAGCGTGAAGCCCGCATTTTCAAATACTTCGCGAAGACCTTCTGCTTCAATTTGTGCGGCCACCTGGCGTGAACCCGGTACAATTAAAGCATTTACATTTTTCGCTTTTTGTTTACCTTTTATATAAGCTGCTGCCTGGCGAAAATCTTCGATTCTTGAGTTAGTACAACTTCCGATGAAAATCCAATTAATAGGTTTTTCCAGTAAAGATTCTCCCGGTTTAAAGCCCATATAGGCCAAAGCTTTAGCGTCGCTTTTTCCACCTTCCATAGGGATTGCACCAGTAATTTTAATTCCCATCCCCGGATTTGTTCCGTAGGTGATCATGGGTTCAATATCTTCGGCATCAAATGAATATTCCTGGTCAAAATCAGCATCTTCATCGGTTTTTAAAGTTTCCCAGTAAGCTTTTGCTGATTCAAATTCTTCACCTTTCGGTGCGAATTCTTTACCTTTTACATATTCAAAGGTTGTTTCATCGGGAGCGATCAAACCACCACGGGCACCCATTTCAATGCTCATATTACAAACCGTCATGCGGCCTTCCATAGACATTTCTTCAAAGACATTCCCCGCATATTCGCAGAAGTATCCTGTTCCGGAATTTGTGCCGAGTTTACTTATTATATAAAGAATCACGTCTTTTGGTAAAACCCCTTTTTTAAGTTTTCCATTTACGTTTACCCGCAATTTCTTTGGTTTCTGGACCAAAACACATTGGCTGGCAAAAACCTGGGAAACTTGGCTGGTGCCAATTCCAAAAGCAATAGTACCAAAAGCACCGTGAGTAGAGGTGTGGCTGTCGCCACAAACCATCGTCATTCCCGGTTGGGTAATCCCGAGTTCTGGTGCCATTACGTGAACAATCCCGTTATAAGGATGACCCAGGTTGTAAAGTGTAATATTATTTTCCTCGCAATTTTGGGTTAACTCCTTAAGTTGCTTTCTGGACAATAAATCTTTAACCGGTAAATGCTGATTTTCGGTGGGCGTATTATGGTCTGCCGTAGCAACAATCTGATCTGGTCGAAACACCGAAATGTCACGTTCCTTTAGCTCATTAAAAGCTTGCGGACTCGTGACTTCGTGAATTAGGTGTTTATCGATATATAAAATATCCGGCCCATCTGGTACAGATTCCACCACGTGGGAGTCCCAAATTTTATCGAATAAAGTTTTCTTCATTTGTTTATAAATTCAATCCCATCCCGGGAATTCATCACAGGTTAATAGTCCTTTCCTGTGCTGCCATTTTGCGTTCTGCCTTTAGGCGATTGCTCTAATTCTTCTTTCTGAAATTTCCATAATCTCATGGATATCCTGATCTTCTACGCATCTTCTCGCATCAGCATAATTCAAGAATTCAGAATAAACCTCATCTAATTGAAGTTTTGTTAAATTGTAGCCCATTTTTTTGGCTTTATGTGCTAAAGCTGCTCTACCGCTTCTTGCAGTTAAAACAATAGCCGATTCGGTAACCCCAACTTCTGCAGGATCAATAATTTCGTAGGTTTCACGATTTTTGATCACTCCGTCCTGGTGTATCCCTGAGCTATGAGCAAATGCATTAGCGCCTACAATAGCTTTATTTGGCTGCACGAACATTCCCATTTCTTTAGAAACCATACAACTGGTATCAAAAAGGAATTTTGGATCTATTAAGGTATTTAAATTCAAATTCGGATGTTGTCTCAAGATCATAACAACCTCTTCTAAAGCCGTGTTTCCTGCACGCTCGCCAATACCATTAATGGTACATTCTATTTGGCGGGCACCGTTCATCACTCCAGCGATGGCATTTGCCGTGGCAAGACCTAAATCGTTATGGCAGTGACAGGAAATTCTAACCTTGTCAATATCTTTAACATTATCTTTTAAGTACTTTATTTTTCTTCCATATTCTTCAGGAAGGCAATATCCTGTAGTGTCGGGAATATTTAATACAGTGGCTCCGGCTTTGATCATCTCGGTACAGACACGAGCTAAAAATTCGTTATCTGTTCTTCCAGCGTCTTCCGCATAAAATTCAACATCATCTACAAAATTTTTGGCGTGTTTTACCGCGGCAACACCACGCACAATAATTTCTTCTCGTGTTGAATTGAATTTGTATTTAATATGAGAATCTGAAGTGCCAATCCCGGTATGAATACGTGGTTTTTTGGCGGGTTTTAAAGCTTCAGCAGCAACTTCAATATCTTTTTTTACAGCACGGGTGAGTCCACAAACGGCGGCGTTCTTAGCCAATTTAGAGATTTCGTAAACCGATTGAAAATCGCCGGGACTGGAAACAGGAAAACCTGCCTCAATAACATCTACTCCCAGCTCATCAAGGCGCGCAGCGATTTTAAGTTTTTGGGCTGTATTTAATTTACAACCTGGAACCTGCTCTCCGTCTCGTAACGTCGTGTCAAAAATTTCTACCTTTTCTGTGCTCATAAGAGATTTATTTTACTTTATCTTTAACTAAAGTATTGCTAATCTATACACTCCAGACCTTCGCGGATTAGGTCATTACGATAATTAAATTAAAAATAAAAATGTAATATCACTGTAAATCAGTGTTTTATAAACGATTGTGTTACAATGACTAATGATTTAACCGACAACTTATTTTCTTTAATAAAGTCGCTTTCCCCTTCAGAAAAACGACAGTTTTCGTTGTATGTAGGAAGAATTGGTGTGAATACCGATAGTAAATTTCTCAATTTATTTAAGGTAATGACCAAGCTGAAGAAGTATAATGAGAAGGAAATTCTTCAGAAAACCAAAATTAGCAAGCAGCAGTTATCTAATGTTAAGGCGCATTTATATAAGCAAATTCTTATTAGTTTAAGGTTGAATCCTGCCCATCAAAGCATTCCGGTGCAAATTAGGGAGCAATTCGATTTTGCTTATATTCTTTACCGAAAAGGTTTATATAAACAAAGTCTGAAATTACTAGATAAGATAAAGGGGCAGGCGCTGGAATACGAAGAGAAAAACCTGGCCTATGAGATCCTGGAGCTGGAAAAGATAATAGAGTCGCAATATATTACACGAAGTATAGAAAACCGGGCCGAAAGTCTTATTCAGCAAACAGAAGATTTGAGCAAGCTAAATTTAATATCCAGCAAGCTTTCAAACTTATCTTTACAATTATATGCTATCTTCTTAAAAATGGGTTACGCCAGGACACAGGAGGAAGCTGATAGTATCAGAAATTATTTTTACCAAAATCTTCCGGAATATAAGATCAAAGATATAGGCTTTAGAGAAAAACTATGGCTTTATAAGGCTCATCTTTGGTTTAGCTTTATCACACAGGATTTTTTAGCCTGCTATCGCTATTCTATGAAATGGATAGACCTTTTTAACGAGCATAAGCATTTAGTATCTATTCACCCTGTTTCGTACTTAAAGGGTAATCACTATTTACTAGAATCTCTATTTTATCTAAATCATACCAATTTATTTGAAAAGACGCTGAAGAACCTTGAAGGTATGCTCAAAGAGTCTAAGATTCCAGATGATGATAATATAAAAGCCCTTGCTTTTCTTTATTTATATTCCAATAAACTAAATTTACGTTTTATGCAGGGGAATTTTGCTAATGGGGATGATTTGGTTGAAAAAATTCAGAAGCGAATAAAAAAATATAAAGACCGTATTGACGAACATCACATTATGGTTTTTTACTATAAAATTGCCAGTCTTTATTTTGGGGACGGAAATAATAAAAAGTGTATTGAATATCTAAATAAGATTATTAATAATAAATCCCTGGAAATGCGGGAAGACTTAATGTGTTTTGCCCGAATTTTAAGTTTGGTCGCGCATTATGAAGCCGGCCTAGATTATCATTTAGATCGCCTGGTAAAATCTACCTACAAGTTTTTGATTAAAATGAACGATTTGCACGAGGTACAAAAAGAAATGATTCGTTTTCTTAGAAATTTACCCGAAGTATCCCCGCTTGAAATTAAAGATGAATTCAAAAAACTGCATAGTAAACTAAAGGAATTTGAAGATCATCCTTATGAACGCAGGGCCTTTTTATATCTTGATATAATTTCCTGGCTAGAAAGTAAAATACAAAACCGCCCTGTGGCTGATGTGATCGCTGAAAAAGCGGCTTTGGTGAGTAGATAGTGATTATTGAAACACAAGAGGAAGACCATAACTTACATTTACCTCCTTTCCAAATCGCTTCCCTGGTTTCCAATTGGGCATTTCATCTACAACCCGGTATGCTTCTACCATATATTCTGCAGGGGCTTTCTCTTTTATTTTTATATTAGTTGTGTTTCCATCAGTATCAATAGTAAATCTTACTACTACTCTCTGCATAGAATTATGATAACTAGGTATTTTAATATTTTCTATTAGATACTTTTTTAAAGCTTTTTGCCCTCCAGGAAATTCAGGTGGAATCTGAAAATGAAAGTATTCAATTTCTTCTCCAGCTTCATTCCAAACCTTCCCTTTTTTTAGCTTGTTTCGCTTAAAATAATCGTGTCTCCTTTTGATTCCATTTTTCCAATATGCAACTAATTCTCCGTGCATTTTTCCTTTCTTAAATTCTATCGAATGAAATAATTCTCCAGATTCATAATAATGTTTATGTAACCCTTCATAAACTTTCTTTTCATCTTTAAGATCATAAGATTGCTCAGCTTTTTTTGTGCCATCCGCAAAATACGTGGTTCTTAAAAATTCGTAGTCTTTATCTGGAGTAGGAATAACAATTTTAAAATATTTAGCACCTTCTTTCGTATCCAATTCCTGGTAATTATTGTCCATATAAATAGTATCCTGGGCAAATGCGGAAAATGAAATTACTGTAAAAATTAAGCTGAGGTAAAAGTTCTTCATAGGTGATTTAGGTAGTTTTTAGTTGATACAGTTATTCCAAAGTACTTCATCTGGAGGAGGTGCAAGAATGTGAATTTCTTCTTTTTTTACAGGATGGATAAATTTAAGTGCCCTGGCGTTCAGATGAATACTGGCATCTTTGTTACTTCGGTCAAATCCATATTTTAGATCGCCTTTAATCGGGCTGCCTATCGCGGAAAGTTGACTCCTAATTTGATGATGCCGCCCTGTATGCAAATCTATTTCCAACAAAAAATAGTTATCGAGTTTTTTTATAAGTCGATATTCCAGAATAGCCTTTTTACTTTCAGGAACTTCTTTAATATGTGCGTAAGATTTGTTTTGTTTCGGATTTCTCTTTAAAAAATGAATTAAAGTATCCGACCTTTTTGGTGGCTCATTTTTTACAATAGCCCAATAGGTTTTTTGCGCTTTCTTTTCCTTAAAAAGTTTATTGAGCCTGGGAAGGGCTTTAGAGGTTTTCGCAAAAAGTACAATTCCGCTAGTTGGCCTGTCAAGACGATGAACTACACCCAAATAAACATTTCCGGGTTTATTATATTTTTCTTTTAAATAAGATTTTACGACTTCGCTAAGCGGTTTGTCACCGGTTTTGTCTCCCTGCACAATATCACCGGGTCGCTTATTTACCACGATGATGTGATTATCTTCAAAAAGTACCTGGAGGTTATTTTTATCTGAAATTGTTTTTCCCAAACTGGATATTTTATTTGCCTGTAACCTACAATTTTTTACTGCTTACTGAACTAATATTGTTCGTCATCAGACGGGAATTTTTTGCTTTTTACATCGTCTCTATAACCTTCAAAAGCTTTAGTCATTTCGGTATGTAAATCGGCGTATCTTCTTAAGAATCTCGGGTTGAATTCGTGTGTCATGCCCAGCATATCGTGAACAACCAAAACCTGGCCATCTACACCGTTTCCTGCGCCAATTCCTATAACAGGGATATTTATACTTTCAGCTACTTCTTTTGCCAATTTTGCCGGAACTTTTTCTAAAACTATGGCGAAACAACCAAGGCGTTCTAATAATAGCGCATCAGATTTCAATTTATAGGCTTCTTCTTCCTCTTTTGCTCTAACGGTATATGTACCAAATTTATAAATTGATTGCGGGGTTAGCCCTAAATGTCCCATTACCGGAATTCCTGCGTTAAGAATACGTTTCAGCGATTCTTTAATCTCTTTTCCGCCTTCAAGTTTTACAGCGTGTCCGCCGCTTTCTTTCATAATTCTAATAGCCGATCTCAAAGCTTCTTTAGGATCACTTTGGTAACTTCCAAAAGGAAGATCTACAACAACAAGCGCACGATTTATAGCTCTTACCACGCTGGTTGCGTGATAAATCATTTGGTCTAAAGTAATAGGAAGCGTGGTTTCATGTCCTGCCATCACATTACTGGCAGAATCTCCCACAAGAATTACATCTATTCCAGCGCCATCTACAATTTTTGCCATCGAGTAATCATATGCGGTAAGCATAGCGATATTCTCGCCATTCTTTTTCATATCTACCAGTGACTTAGTGGTAACTCTTTTATATTCTTTCTTAGCTACAGACATATTTTCAATTTTGGAAGGTAAAAGTACAAAAACACTCGGTTTTTAGGCAAGAAGCTGGTTTTATTGTTTTTTAAGTTCAGAATATAGCGTTTTTAATAATTCGCCATCGTCTCCATGATATTGCCAAAACATTGCTCCGCCAAGATCATTCTCTTTAATAAATTGAGCTTTTTTCTTTATAGACTCGGGATCATCATACGTGATAAAGGTGCCGGTATCTTCGCGCCATAAATACGGTGCTTTAGCCGTTTCATCCCACAAGCGCCTATAATTACTTGTTTTTAAACTGTCTTTTAATTCTCGATAATTTATACTGAAAGAATTTCCGAAAGCTTTTTGGTGAAGACCTGAGTTTTGATTTTGGGTTTCGTGCCAACCTCGCCCATAAAAAGCCATTCCTATAACAAGTTTTTCTGAAGGAGCACCCGCTGCCAAATGTTCTTTTACCGCAGTTTTAGTACTCTGTTTATAATCATCAGGATCGGTTTCTGAAACATATAAATTGGTATGATGTGAAGTAGAATCGTTCCAGCCACCCTGGTAATCGTAACTCATAATATTTATAATATCCAGGTGAGGATGAATCTTATTTAATTCAACGTGCTTTAAATATTCTTCATTTGCAGCAGTGGCAATAGTTAGTAGGTAGTTTCGATTATCGATTTTACCAATTGAATCTAACTTTTTCCTAAATAGTTTCAGGATAGCGGTGAAATTTTCTTTGTCATTAGGAGAATGAATATTTCCTGCTCCCGGTTGTCCTGGGTATTCCCAGTCTAGATCTATCCCATCAATTTTATGTTTTTGAAGAAAGGAAATTCCGCTATTGGCAAATCGCTCCCTGTCATTTTTGGTAGCCACGGCTTCAGAAAAGCCACCAGACCAGGTCCAGCCTCCAACTGAAATCAGGATTTTTAATTCAGGATTATTCTTCTTTAAACTGTTTAGTTTTTTCAAGCGTTCTACATCTTTTGCATTTCCCTCTATAATTTTTCCGTCTTTAATATTCGCAAAAGCGTAGTTAATGTGAGTAAGCTTATCTGCAGAGATTTCATCGAATTTATCATCTACATTGCCGGCAACAATATAACCTACAATCTTCTTTGAATTTTGTTCCTGAGCTTGTAATTGGCAGTTAGCGAGAATTATTCCTACCGATAGTATAAGCAGCATGTTTTTTACAATTTTCATAATCTAAAACCTTGAGAGTGATATTTTAAAATACTAAGTTAGCGTTTAAATAAGAAGATTTAATGAAGAAGTTATTGTTAATAGGTTTATTCCTGATTTACCAGTGCGCGTGGAGCCAAAAGAATACTGACACGGAAGATATTAAGGTTTTAATTGAAGACTTTTTTGAAGCTTTTCACGCCCAGGACTCTACTGCGCTAAAAGAATTTGCCCATCCAGAAATTAAAATGCAATCGGTGGCCATTGATGCAAAAGGGAATACTATTCTATCTACCGAAGAATACACTGCTTTCTTGAAATCTATTGCTTCTATCCCAAAATCTACCAAATTCAGAGAGGAATTAAGCGACTTTAAAATCAATACTAACGGAATTATCGCCAATGCAAGTACGCCGTATAGATTTTTTTTAAATGATGAATTAAGTCATTGCGGGGTAAATACTTTTCAATTGATGAAGTCTAAAGGCGAATGGAAAATTATTTACCTGGTAGACACTCGCAGTAAATTAGGTTGTAAATAAATTTTCATTCTACATCTTTTACACATCTAAAGCCTAAATGTTCCAGGCCGCTTTCGGGTGTAGAACTCATTCGGGCGGCAGTTCTATAGCCGGTACAGTAAGATTCACTGCATAAAAAAGAACCACCCCGAATAACTTTTTGTTGTTCTTCATTAAAATATTCCTTGAAATAGCCATCGGTGCGTTGTTCCAGTTTTGAATAGGCATTGGGATAATAAGTGTCTAAAACCCATTCCCAGACATTCCCGGAAACTTCATAAAGTCCGAAAGCATTAGGAGGAAAGCTTTTTACGGGTGCTGTTTTTTCAAAATTGTCTTTTACTTCATTAGTAAGTGGAAAATCGCCCTGATGAAAATTAACAAACTCGATAGCTTCTTCAAAGTCATTTCCCCAGTGATAGACTTGATTTTCTTTTCCGCCTCGAGTCAGGTATTCAAATTCTGCTTCAGTAGGTAAACGTTTTCCCACCCATTTCGCATAGGCCATAGCATCATACCAGGAAACCTGCACCACCGGATGATTTTCTTTACCTTTAATATTGCTCTCGGGCCCTTGCGGATGTTTCCAGTTGGCACCTTCTCTAAACTTCCACCAGGCCTGCGGATTTTCGGCATCAAAAACCATTGCGCCGGTAGTTACGTATCCGGTTTTTTCTACAAATTTTCTGAACTCAGCATTAGTCACCTCAGTTTCATCTACCCAAATTGTTTCAATTGTTTCGTTATGCTGCGGAAATTCATCGCGCCGGGCTTGTTGCGAATTTCCACCCATCATATATTCCCCTCCTTCAATTTTTAGCATTCCAGAGGTTGAAACTGAATCGCCTTCTTCTATTTCGGCAATTTCTTCCAGATATTTTTCGTGATAGGATTTGTCAGTTCTTTCAATCTTTTCTTCGGAAGTTTTAGCCTTCTCTTTTTCCTGATTTTTACAGCTGAAAAATGAACAGAAGAGACAGGCGACGACGAAATATTTTATGAAGAAGAAATGCATTAATCAATTTTCGGCTAAAGATATAGAAGTGTTTCTAACTAAAGATTGGCCATTGGTAAAAATATTTTCCAGCCACAAATACACTAATATTATACTAATTAAAGGAATAAAAACTTTAAAGTGGTTTTCTGCAACTTAGATGTAAGGCCTTTATAAAATTATTATTCGTGAATTCGTGGTAAAATCGCACAAATAAAAAGCCACGAAATTCAAAATTAGTATTTGTAAATTCCGTGGCAGTTTTTATAAAAATCAAAGTTTATTAAGGCTTTAAAACCACTCTAAACCTCGCTTTATTATTGATTATTTTATCATAAGCTTCACTGACTTTATCTAGCGGATATTCTTCTATTTTTGGTTTTGTACCGGTCATTGCACTAAACTTTAAAGTATCTTCAGAATCCATTGCGGTACCGCTAGGCCAACCCGCAACCGATTTTCTTCCCATTAAAAGTTCCATTGGCGAAACCTCAATAGGATCTCCGGTTGCTGCCACCATTAATAGTTTACCGTCTATTCCCAGGCCACCAATTACCGAGGTAATTGCTTCGCTATTTGGTGCAGTAGCAAGAATGAGTTTTGCACCGCCCATATTTTGCAGTTCCTTGGCCGCATCTTTTTGTTTTGCATTTATAAAATGATGTGCGCCTAATTCTTCAGCTAGTTCTTTTTTGCTGTCACTGGTAGAAATGGCTACGGTGCGCATTCCCATTTTTGCAGCATACTGAATGGCTAAATGGCCCAAACCGCCAATTCCCTGAACAGCAACGGTATCTCCGGCGGTAATTCCTGAATTTCTCAAGGCATTAAAAACGGTGATCCCGGCACAGAGCAGGGGAGCAGCTTCGGCAGAAGATAGATCTTCCGGAATACTTGCTACCGCTTCCTGTGGCGCAGTCATAAATTCGGCATAACCACCATCGTAGGAAATCCCGCTTATTTTTGCGTTTTCGCAGCTAATAAAATCGCCACGACGGCAAGGTTCACATTCAAAACAATGTCCGCCGTGCCAACCTACGCCAACGCGCTGGCCTTTTTTCCAGTTGTTTACACGACCACCAACTTCTTCTACAATTCCTACCACTTCGTGGCCGGGAACCCGTGGATATTCAATCCCCGGAAATGCGCCATCTTTTACGAAGGCATCGCTATGGCAAATGCCACAAGCTTCTACATTGATTAAAACTTCGTTCTCTTTTGGTGATGGTTTGTCTATTTCAACAACATGAAAATCACCGCCTTTTTCTTTTACCTGTATAGCTTTCATAACATTTTTTTAATTAGATGAAGTTACAAAAAGGCTAAAAGCTTCTGTTTTAAGTCTTTGTTAAATAAGTTTATAAGAGCTTTGGAAGCAGGAAGAATACTACAATTCCGTTATTCATGGCGTGCATTGTAATTGGCCAGATAAGGTTTCCGTTTTCGACTTTTATTTTTCCGAAGAAATATCCGGCGATAATTCTTGGGAAAATCAATAGGAATAAAATCAGGTCAAATTGCCAGCCTTCAACATAATTCCAGATATGAACCAGGCCAAAAAGAGCAGCAGTAAGTAGCCATATAAACCTATAATTTCGGTATAAAATTATACGAAATATTCTAAGGAATCTTGAAGGTTGAAGAGATTGTAAAAAAAGAAAAATGATAATAGCAGATAATATTACCAGGCCGTATTTAAGTAAAGAATGAGCTTCCTGAGGAATAAAACCGAGGCCTACAAAAGCAAGCACCGCACAAATAAAAATATAGATTTCGGCAAAAGAAGGCTTGATGAGTGTCCTAAACATACTTTCTTCCAAAATGGGCGCTATAATAACCGCCATAAGAATAAATGCCAGCGGACTCTGATCCATTAAGTTGAATAGTTCAGTTTGCTGGTATTTCTCGAGGTCTAATTCTGGTAAAAATGTATTTAAAAATCCCAATAAAAAGAAAAACAGAAAATAGGTCCCTATCATGAACCAGTAATTGCGAAAGAGGTTGCTGACTTTTGGTGGGATGTTTAGGAGCTGCAAGGGATTGAATTTGATTATTGCTGCAATTTAATACTGTATGATATTTTAAGCCACGAATTCACGAATTTTTATTTCTGAAATAATAAAAACTGTAATTAAAAAATGAACAATAACCGAAAACCGAGAACAGATCAAAAACAGATTGCCGCATCGCTTTGCTCTTCGCAATGACGGCTTTTGTTTTTGCCGCGAATTCACCAATTTTTCTTTTTGAATGACAGGTAATCTAAAACGGAACTAGAAACCAACAATCGATAACCTTCAGAGAGCAGCAAAAGAACAGATTGCCGCATCGCTTCGCTCTTCGCAATGACGCCAGGATTAACAATCACTTAAACTCACCTTTACAGCGAGCCCGCCTTCGGAGGTTTCTTTATATTTAGAATTCATATCTTTTGCGGTGTCCCACATTGTTTCAATCACCTTATCTAGTGGAACTTTTGCTTTGGCAGCATCGCTTTCCAGGGCGATCTCAGCTGCATTAATGGCTTTTATGGCGCCCATTGCGTTTCTTTCAATACACGGTACCTGTACTAAACCGGCAATAGGATCGCAGGTTAATCCAAGGTGATGCTCCATTGCGATTTCTGCGGCCATTAGTACCTGTTCCGGTGTGCCACCAAGTAGTTCTGTTAATCCGCCGGCAGCCATTGCAGAGGATACACCAATCTCTGCCTGGCAACCACCCATAGCTGCAGAAATCGTGGCTCCTTTTTTAAAGAGACTGCCAATTTCACCGGCAACCAGCATAAAGCGTTTCATATCTTCAAAAGTGGCTTCGTGGTTTTCTATCACCATATAATACATCATTACTGAAGGTACGGTGCCGGCACTACCATTTGTTGGTGCAGTAACTACACGACCCAAAGAGGCATTTACTTCATTTACGCTAATGGCAAAACAACTCACCCACTTAAGGATTTGTCTGAACTTTACTTCGGTTCTTCTAATAGCGGTTATCCAATCTTCGGGCGAATCATATTTTTCTTCGCCAATAAGGCGTTGGTGCATTTCAAACGAACGACGTTTCACATTCAGTCCGCCGGGAAGGGTTCCTTCGGTATGGCAGCCAATGAACATCGATTCCAGCATCACATCCCAAATTTGTTTTAAGCCGGCATTTATTTCTTCTTCGGTTCTAAGGGATTTTTCATTTTCCAGAACTATTTCAGAAATAGGTTTGTTTTCAGCTTTACAATAGGCGAGGAGTTCCGTAGCTTTTTCAATAGGAAAAGAAAATTCCAAAAAGCTTTTCATCTTCTTGCTGGCATTTTTACGCTCTTTCTTTACAACGAAACCGCCACCGATAGAATAAAAAGAAGAGGAAGTTTTTTTACCGTTTTTCAGTTTAGCCCGAAATGTCATTCCGTTAGGATGAAACTCAAGGAATTTCTTGTTAAACTTTACATCGTCAGCAATGCTAAAATCGATCTCTTTTTCGCCGTTAAATTGAAGTTTTTTTGTTTCCCTAATCTTTTGAATTTCAGGATCAATTACCGAAATATCCATAGTTACAGGATCGTGACCACAAAGTCCTAAAACAGTAGCAACATCTGTGGCGTGACCTATTCCGGTAAGGGAAAGAGAGCCATAGAGATCTATATGTATCTGTTCTACGTCCTCAAAAGTGCCTTTTTGCTTTAATTCTGCAATCCAGCGTTGTGCTGCACGCCAGGGTCCTAAAGTATGAGAACTGGAAGGGCCCACGCCCACCTTCAACATATCAAAAACACTAATACATTCAATTTTTCGCATCGTATAACTCCTATTTTACTGCAAAAATAAGGATTTGTTAGTATGAAGTAGAATGAATTGAAGAAATATTAAAACGATTTCGTAGCGAGTAACTTACTTCGGGAAAGGTTAGAGAGCTTCCTTTGAAATAATATTTTTGATTTATAGGCGGATTTAGCTGCATTTAAAATTCGGTTACCGATTAAAGCGCAGATTTGGCAAGTACTTTCAGGAAAAAATGACAACCTGTCATAAGTTTTCTGCTGGCATAATGATTGACTTTAACACATCGAAGAATTGAAATCAATAATATAAAATTCAACGTATAAAGTTATGAGTAAAATAATTGGAATTGACTTAGGTACTACCAACTCTTGCGTTGCCGTAATGGAAGGTAACGAGCCTACGGTAATACCTAATGCCGAAGGAAAAAGAACTACACCTTCTGTAATCGCATTTGTAGAAGGTGGCGAAATAAAAGTTGGTGACCCGGCTAAGCGTCAGGCAGTAACTAACCCAGAAAAAACTATTTCGTCTATTAAACGTTTTATGGGGAACAAATATTCTGAATCTTCTAAAGAAGCAGGAAGAGTTCCTTATAAAGTAGTGAAAGGTGATAATGATACTCCACGTGTAGATGTGGATGGAAGAAAATATACTCCGCAGGAACTTTCTGCAATGGTACTTCAGAAAATGAAGAAAACCGCAGAAGATTATCTTGGACAGGATGTAACAGAAGCGGTAATTACCGTACCTGCATACTTTAACGATTCTCAGCGTCAGGCTACAAAAGAAGCCGGTGAGATTGCTGGTTTAAAAGTAAGCCGTATTATAAACGAGCCTACTGCAGCAGCATTGGCTTACGGACTTGATAAAAAATCTCAGGATCAGAAGATCGCTGTTTATGACCTTGGTGGTGGTACTTTTGATATCTCTATCCTTGAATTAGGTGATGGTGTATTTGAAGTATTGTCTACAAATGGTGATACTCACCTTGGTGGAGATGATTTTGATGAGGTATTAATCGACTATCTTGCAGATACTTTCCAAAAAGCTGAAGATATTGATTTAAGAAAAGATCCAATGGCACTTCAGCGTTTAAAAGAAGCTGCTGAAAAAGCTAAAATTGAGTTGTCTTCTTCAAGTCAAACTGAGATCAATTTACCTTATGTAACGGCAACTTCAAGCGGACCAAAACACCTCGTTGAAACAATTAGTCGTTCTAAGTTTGAGCAGTTAGCTTCAGAATTAGTAACCCGTTCTATGGATCCTGTTAAAAAAGCACTTAGCGATGCAGGACTTTCAAAAAGCGATATCGACGAAGTAATTCTTGTTGGTGGTTCTACTCGTATTCCTAAAATTCAGGAAGAAGTAGAAGCATTCTTTGGTAAGAAACCTTCTAAAGGTGTAAATCCAGATGAGGTTGTTGCAATTGGTGCAGCTATCCAGGGTGGTGTACTTACAGGAGATGTAAAAGATGTATTGTTACTTGATGTTACTCCACTTTCTTTAGGTATTGAAACTATGGGAGGAGTTAACACTAAGTTAATTGAATCTAATACTACGATTCCAACCAAGAAATCACAAACATTCTCTACCGCGGCAGATAATCAGCCTTCAGTAGAAATTCACGTGTTGCAGGGTGAGCGTCCAATGGCGGCAGATAATAAAACAATTGGTAGATTCCACTTAGATGGAATTCCGCCAGCGCCAAGAGGAACTCCTCAAATTGAAGTGACTTTTGATATTGATGCCAATGGTATCATTAAAGTAAGCGCTACCGATAAAGCAACTGGAAAATCTCAGGATATTCGTATCGAAGCTTCTTCAGGATTAACAGAAGAAGAAATCGAGAAAATGAAGAAAGAAGCTGAAGCAAATGCTGATGCCGATAAGCAAGCCAAAGAAAAAGTAGATAAGCTTAATGAAGCTGATGCTATGATCTTCCAAACTGAAAAGCAGTTGAAAGAATTTGGTGATAAGATTTCTGAAGATAAGAAAAAGCCGGTTGAAGAAGCTTTAGAAGAATTGAAGAAAGCTTATGAAACCAAAGAGCTGGATCAAATAACTCCTGCTTTAGACAAATTGAACGAAGCCTGGAAAACAGCTTCTGAAGAAATGTATAAAGCACAAGCTGAAGCTCAAGGCGGCCAGGCAGGACCACAACAAGGTGCTACCGGAGCTGAAGGCGGACAGCAAGCTGGACGAGACTCTAAAAGCGGAGACGACGTAGAAGATGTAGATTTTGAGGAAGTTAAATAGATAGCCTGTCTCGAGCGGAGTAGAGAGACTTATCCCGAACTCGCTTGTAACTAAATCACATCAATAATAAAAAAAGCGCAATCATTAGTTTGATTGCGCTTTTTTCATTTTCACACGCAACCATTTTGTGATTTTTACATCTACTATATAAATACCAACAATTATGAAGAAATTTATTCTATTAACATTATTCTTTTCAGCAACGATAATTTCTTGTACCAATAATGATAATGAAGTAATTGCAGATTCACAACTAAAAGCTCAAAACGCGTGTACTGCAGATAATCCATTAGAATTAGAGTGGATGCAAGATTTAATTGCCGAGTTAAATTGTGGAGAATATGCCTGTAAGGTTGCTATTTTAAAAAGTGAATATGAAGGCGAAACAGTTTTTTAGATCCTAGTAAACGACCCGAGATGTAATTCTGTTGGCGTTAAGCACCTATATAACTGTTTTGGTAAAAAAGTAAAAGATTTTACAGACGAAGAAAGCCGGGCGTTTTCAAATAACCCAGAACGAGAAGTTGAGGAAATCTTTAGTTGTAATGGATAGAGGATTAAATCTTAAGAATTTCAAACTTGTAAGAATCATCTTTTAACTCAAAAATGTATAATACAAATACACAAAATTAAACACCACTAAAAGCCCAAAACAAATCAAGCTAAAAACTCTATAACTCTTTCCCGGGCGGTGTTCTTCCCGCATTTGTTTTCCTGTTACCAGTTTATAATTAAACCAGGCCAAAAATGGTGCCGATAGAAATGAAAGTCCGGCGGCGAAATCTACCAAAATGGTAAAAGAACCGGAGAGAAAATACAAAATAGAAAGCGAAAGAACCGGAATAATAAAGATGGAAATTCGGTAAATTTTCCATTTCTCTTTTTTGTCTTCAGGTTTGTCCTTTTCAGGATCTTTTAATTCAGAAATTACTCTCGGGTAAGCATCAGTAACTGTTAGAACGGTACTTAGCATGGTAACAAAAGCTGCTACAGAGATCAAAGGTTTGCTCCATTCCCCAAGGGTTTTTCCGTAAAGCTCCACTAACTGGCTCGAGAACTCTACACTGTTGTCGGAAAACGAAGTGCCGCTGCCAAACATTACTAAAACACCTAGCAAAAAGAAAAGTAAACCTATAAATGCAGCCGAAAGATAGCCCACGTTAAAATCGGCAAAAGCACCTTTTACTGAAATTTTCTCTTTGTTTTGTACTGCCTTTTCTTTAGTCCAGATGGAGTGCCAAACCGAAGCATCTAAAGGAATAGGCATCCATCCCATAAAAGCGATTATAAAACCTAAACTGGCAGTAGTCCAAAGCGAAGGCGATTCGGTAGTTACCGCATCATTCACAGTACCGGCACCAAAAGCCATAATTACGGCAGCAAGAGTGGCAAAGGTCAATAAAGTGACGATCACCTTCATACTTTTATCGAGGCCTGGATATTTTCCTATTAAAAGTAAAGCGATACACGCAATGAGGATAATCCCACTCCAAAGAAAAGGCGACCAGCCAAAATTGAAGAGTCGCTCGGCTAAACCCGCGGTAACGATTGTTACTGCGGCCTGAATAATAAACATACTTCCCAGGGTGATCAAAATATAGATCCGATAAGGAAATTTACCGAGCTTTTTATAACCGGTAATTAGGTGATTTCCGGTACCGGCGGCAAACCTGGGACCAAATTCAAGAAAAGGATATTTTGAAATGCAGGCTACAATCAAAACCCAAATTAAAATAAATCCATAATCTGCACCTGCGCGAGTGGCTTGCACCAAATGAGAAACTCCAATAGCTGCTCCCGCCAATAAAAAGCCGGGACCAATACTTTTTAAAATAGATGTTTTAGAAGAAGTATTTTTATGTTTCATTTAGAATTTTAATCGTTAAAACGATTATGTCACTTCGAGCGTAGTCGAGAAAACAATTTAAACAAATTCAGCAATTATTTCGGTATTAACTTCGTGACCGCCGTTATATCTTTTTATTTCAAAATTATTAGGAAATAATTTTTTTAGTCTTTTTTCCTCTACTTCAATAATTCCATTTTTCAGATATTCATCTTCGGTTCCATAGATAAAGGTGAAGTTTGTATTTTTTAAAAATTGAAAGTCTTCCCTCTTTAATTCCGCAGGAACTTTTCCCGAATGCATAATTAATTCGTTACAATTAATCTTTCGTTTGGCAATCCAACGTGTTGCCACCGAAACTCCTTGAGAATATCCTAAAATAATAAGGCTGGGAGCGTTTTTAAGATCTTCCGCCCTATAAACTTCGTCCAGATAGTTAAGAACATTTTCTGTTTCGGCTTTAGTACGCTCTTTGGTTAGCCAGGAGGCACCCACATGTTTATACTCGTTTTTGAGATAATATTTAGACTGCGCCTGCGGAGCGATAATATAATTTTCTTCGGTGTTTAAATGATAAAAATGCCTTAAGAAATACCTGCTCAAATAACCAATTCCGTGGCAAACCAACCATACCGTTTTTGTTTTTTCAGTAAAATTATTTAAAACGCTATAGGTATTGGTGATGTGGTAAGAAAGCTGCTTTTCGGTACTCATTTTTCGTAGTTAGTTTTTATCAAAAAAAATCATTTTTGGCAATATAGGCAAGGGTCGGGTATTATCATCTATAAAATTTTTAAAGCTTTTTTAATTTCTGGGGTAAACCCCTATATGTTTTTCTTCTAAATCATTCTAAATTTATTCAAGTTTTTACTACCCTGTATATTAATGCTTTACATCTTGCCTCAATATTGTTATGCAGGTATTTCAATTTATAAAGTATCGTTTCATTGATTAAGATTTTATCCCTCTTTTTTTAGTACGTGAGGGGACTAAGAACAGAATATTTATTAACCATTTAAATAATTTAGATATGAGAAATTTTAAATTCAACGTGATGATTTTGGCGATTTTCGCCCTTATTTTCACCTCTTGTAGTAAAGATGAGAACTCTGGAGTCGAGCAACAAGTTTCAGAGGGAGTAGCAGAGCTCTACTTAGGTCCAGTGCTTAATGCTGAGATAAGAAAAGCTCTCCAAAAACAAGAGGCCGAACTTCCTGAATGTTCAGAAGATGCGCCAGCTTATGCACAAATTTCTTTGGTATATGGTGATGCAGAAACTCCTGTAGATGTTATTGTTCCCATTATAATTGATGGAACTGATTTGTTTACCGATTATGATGAAGCTCTGGAAATTCCTGTAGCTTCCGGCGAAACAACAGTTTCTGTTACCTTAAACGATTTTCTTGTATGGAATGATGATGGAGGTGCTCCAGGAGAAGTAATATGGGCAGCTCCCAAGACCGGAAGCGATTTTGCTGGTATCGTTTCTCAATCCCTTCCTTTTAGCTGGGATTTGAGAGCAGGATCCAAAACCTATACCGATGTTGAGGTATTATGCTTTGATGACCGAGATGTAAATCTGTACGGCTATCAATTCTTTGATATTATACCTGTAGAAATTTATGAATTCTGCGTATTTGCTAATTACTGTAACGATGCAGGAAGACATTTTACCGCTAATTATACATTTGATATAACTTATATAGGTGATGATAACGATATACCTTTATATACCGGCGAAATGCCAATGACAGGGAATACAGAAGATGACGATTCTGGCGACTGGTATGCCGATCCTTTATGTTTAGCTATTCCAGCTCCTATATATGGAGAGGGACCCGATACTGATTATATTAGGGTTACTGCTACCCTGGCCAATTGGGATGCTAATTATCCTGCACCAGGCGCTGTAGATCCTATTTCTGAAGATTTAAGCTGGAACGAGGTGCAGAGTTTCTTTGTAGATGGTGATAACATAAATTACTGGCATATATTCTTTAATTGCGAAGATGATGATGGTGGTCAAACCGGCTCGGACGATGATGGGGATGGAGTACCCAATGATATTGATGAATGTCCCGGTACAGATCCAGGAGTAGAAGTGGATGAAGTTGGTTGTGAAAGTATTCAAGTTCCGGGTAGAGACATTGTAGTATTAAATGATATAAATGTTATTGATAATACGGCAATGCAAGATCCCGATAATGTTCAATTTGTAAAAAACCTGGTTAATTTCACTACATCTGGTTCAAGAAATAATGGTTCAACATTTATGTTCGATTTTGGAAGAGGCTCCTCTTGTGGTAGTTGTGCAGGTACCTGGAGTACTATGAGAGATGTTGTTCAGGGTGAAGGGTTCACCATTTCAGATATTAGTTCAAGTAGTGGTACATTAACTAGTATTGATTCAGATGTAAAAATAATCTTGCTAGCATTACCTAATGTTCAATACACTTTAGAAGAGATTAATACGCTTAAACAGTTTGCTTCAGAAGGCGGAAGGATAATTTTTATGGGTGAACACGAAGGTTTTTACGGGTCTTCGGGTATCGGCATTGAAAATCAATTCCTGGTTAATATTGGAGCAGTACTATTTAATACTGGAGGTTCCATAGATTGTGGATATGTTGAATTACCAACGGAATCTAACCGAGTTCATCCTATAATGCAGGGTGTCGAAACTCTTACAATTGGATGTGCTTCTGTTATAGAACCTGGTGAAGGAGATTTTGCTTTATTTTACGATTCAACAAATGAACTAGTTTTAGGTGGAGTGGCAAAAATTGATACAGCTCCAATTGCTGAGCTAGCACAGGTTGAAAGATCGAAATCTAGACAGTCTAATATTAAATTGCCTAAACCTTCCTCGTCCACAGGATATTAATAAAACATTTTTAAATTTTACAAAGCCGCTTTAAAGCGGCTTTGTTTTTTCTAGAGATTTAGCATCAATAACTTTCATTTCGCTTTTTCCCACCCGGTTTTGTACTTTTACAAAATAACCAAGCTTTCAAATGATGACCAAAGAAGAAATTTTGGAGCTTTCTAAAAAAGTGTGTAAAAACACTTTAATGGAAACTCTGGAGATAGAATTTACTGAGGTAGGAAAAGATTACCTTATTGCAAAAATGCCGGTTACATCCAGAGTGCACCAGCCAGATGGTGTGTTACACGGCGGTGCCAGTGTGGCTTTGGCAGAAAGTGTTGGAAGTATGGCAAGTTATGTTTTTCTGGATACTGAAAAATTTTATGTTCGTGGAATTGAAATTTCGGCAAATCACTTAAAGAGTATATCAGAAGGTTTTGTTTTTGCCAGGGCTTCGTTTATTCATAAAGGCAGAACTACTCAACTTTTTGAAATTAGAATTACCGATGAAGACCAAAATCTTATTTCTATTGTAAAACTTACTACCATAGCGTTGCCTAAAAAGAAATAGAGAAATGAATACCGAAGATTTTTTTACAAAATTAGAAAAGCAAATCCAGAATGGAAATCCATTTGTGGCCTATAGAAATCCTAACGACAAAAACGGACTAACCAAAGCTTTGCTTCAGGATTCGGGTAAAGTCTACAGAACCTCTGTTTTTAATGAAAGCGGATTTGTTTTTGCTCCTTTTGAAAGTGATAATAATACATTTTTTATTCCTTCCGAAAATGCTGAAAGTATTACCACAGAATATGCGGCTGATAAGGATTCTGAAGTAAATAAAGAAAATCAGGATTTTCCGCCAGTGTTTACTAATGCTGAAGCTAAAATACAACACGAAAAACTAGTTCAGCAAGGTATTGAAGCCATTCAAGAAGGAGAATTTAAAAAAGTGGTCTTATCAAGAAATGAAGACGTACAAACTCAACTTGAAGCGCTTGGTATCTTTAAGAATTTGCTTAAAAAATATGAAACTGCTTTCGTGTATTACTGGTTTCATCCGGAAACCGGGATTTGGCTTGGTGCCACACCCGAAACACTTTTAAAGGTAGAACGCGATAAATTTAAAACCATGTCTCTCGCCGGTACACAGTCATTCCGGGGGACCAGTAACGTGAATTGGGGAGAAAAGGAGATTGAGGAACAGCAAATAGTCACCGATTCTATTTTAGAAAACCTACAAGATAAAGTTTCCGGCACTATTCATAGATCGGAGCCATACACTACTAAAGCAGGAAATCTACTGCATTTACAAACAGATATTCAGGGCATATTAGATTCAGAAAAATCGAACCTTAAAAGTTTGATTTTAGCCTTACATCCAACTCCGGCAGTATGCGGACTTCCTAAGAAAAATGCGAAAGAATTTATCTTAAAGAATGAAGGTTACAATCGCGAATTCTATTCGGGATTTTTGGGAGAAATGAATATGAAAAAGGAAATAAAACGGAATAGTAATCGTAGAAACCAGGAAAACCAGGCTTATGCGAGTATTTTAAAACAAACTTCTTTATTTGTGAATCTACGCTGTATGAAGCTTGAAGCGGGAAAGGCCAGGCTATTTATCGGAGGCGGAATTACTAAAGATTCTAATGTAGCCGATGAATGGCAGGAAACAGTAAATAAATCGCATACCATAAAATCGGTGCTTGTTAAATAAGGGTAAAACCTGCGCTTAAAATACTTTTGAAATTGTAATTTTGAGTTGATCATAATGACCAATTAGGTTTTTAATACTTTAAGGTCTACTGTAAAATTTCTCGTCATTCTGTCCCGATGCTTCGGGATTCTTTCAGAATCTATGTTGTTATTCAGCTTAGAACCTGAAACAAGTTCAGGTTGACGTGATTAAAAATAAAGGCCTCACAGGTTTTTTAAATTTGTGCGGTCTGGTTACCACTACAAAATAAACTTTGTGAAATACTCCAAAATACCCGTTGCCAGATCTATCGTAGCGCTTTGCGTTGCTAAAAATATAAATCACGTAGTAATTTCTCCCGGCTCAAGAAATGCTCCCCTAACCATTGGGTTTACACACCATCCAGATATTAAGCCGTACAGTATTGTAGATGAGAGATGCGCGGCTTTTTACGCGTTGGGAATGGCGCAGCAGCTGCAAAAACCGGTAGCACTGGTTTGTACTTCGGGATCGGCTTTGCTCAATTATTATCCTGCAATTGCTGAAGCTTATTATAGCGATATTCCTTTAGTAATTATTTCGGCAGACCGGCCTGTAGAGAGAATAGACATTGGCGATGGACAAACCATTAGACAGAAAAACGTTTTTGAAATTCATATTTTATATTCGGCCAATTTACATTCAGAACTCGTGTTAGATTCTGAAGCGATTGATAAGAAACTTCAGCAAAAGCAGTTTGAGTCACAAAAACATAACGAACGGGAAGTTAATCTTGCGCTCAATAGGGCGATAGAAGGGAAGGGCCCCGTTCATATTAACGTGCCTTTTTACGAGCCTTTGTATGATTTGGTAGAGAATGTAGACGTAAATCCATTACAGATCTTACCCGAAATTAAGGAACGCACCTATACAGAAAATCAGCTGCAAGGTTATGCCGAGCTTTGGAATAAAGCGAAGCGAAAAATGGTAATAGTTGGGGTTGCACAACCTAATATTGTTGAACAGGAATTTTTAGAAAAGTTAGCCCAGGATGAATCGGTTATTGTGCTTACCGAAACCACTTCTAATTTAAATCATCCTGAATTCTTTACTCGGATTGATACCTTGATAGGTCCAATTGAAAAAGATGAAAACAGCGAAGCATTGTTTAAAAAGCTTCAGCCTGAAATTCTGCTCACTTTTGGAGGAATGATCGTTTCTAAGAAGATCAAGGCATTTTTGAGAAATCACCAGCCACAGCAACATTGGCATATTGATCCTAAAAAAGCTTACAACACTTTTTTTTGTCTCAATAAACATTTTGAAACTACGGTAAATTCTTTTTTTACTCATTTTTTTCCGCTTACTGAAACAGTTAAAAGCGATTACGGAACTTATTGGAAAGAAATTAAGAGTAAACGGCAAGTTCGTCACGAAGAGTATATGGATGAAATCCCGTATTCTGACTTAAAAGCAATGCAGGAAATTGTTCCGGCTATTCCCGAGAATTATATTGTGCACCTTGGTAACAGTTCTACGATTCGGTATGCGCAATTATTTAAATGGAAAGAGAGTTTGCGAATTTTTTGTAATCGTGGTACCAGCGGAATTGACGGTAGCATTTCTACCTCAGTGGGTGCTGCTTGCGTTAAGGGCGAACCTACCTTAATGATTTCCGGGGATCTCAGTTTTTTCTATGATAGCAATGCGCTGTGGAATAATTATATTCCTAAAAATTTCAGGATAATTATTTTAAATAATAATGGCGGCGGAATTTTTAGAATCCTTCCCGGAAATAAGAATACAGAGAATTTTGAAACTTATTTTGAAACCACGCATCAACTTCAGGCGAAATCTTTAAGTGAAATGTATGGGTTTCAGTATTACTCGGCTAAAACTTCCGAAGAGATAGAAACACATTTAGAAAAGTTTTTTAGTAATTCCGAGAAACCAAAACTCATGGAAATTTTTACACCACGAAAAATTAACGATGAGGTGTTATTGGAGTATTTTAATTTTATGAAATCTTAAGATTTTAAATTCGTGAAAAAACACTCATTTAAGTAACTTGTTGAGAAATAAACCAAAAACTTAATTATGAGTACGAAAACCGATGAAAAAGTAGGAAAATACATCCAGGATGTAAAAGACAAAACAGGAGATGAACCCGATGTAGATTTGTTACGAAAAGTAACCGAATCTTGTGGCCCAAGTATCTTTAGAAGTGATGCGGAAACTGTTTCCAGTTCTTCAGAATCAGAATTGGAAACCGTGAAACGCAATTTTCTTATTAAAAAGTTAGGGCTAAAAGATGATGAAAAGCTGGATGTGGGATTAAATGCTGTGATGGAAAAATATGGGAAATCTAACCGTAATAAATATCGTGCAGTAGTTTACTACCTGCTTACTAAACACTTTAAAAAGGAAAGTGTTTTTAAATAAACTTCAGTTTTATAAATTATATAAGAATCCGTTTTTCCAGTATAAAAACGGATTTTTTTGTTTTATTGAAAAGCCGCAAATATAAAGTATCTTTGCACTCAAAATATAGATTATGCTTAGAATTGGCGAAAATCATACGCTTAATATTGTAAGGGAAACCGAACCCGGGCTCTTTTTAACAGATGCTGAAGGGAATGAAGTTTTACTTCCAAATAAATATATTCCTGAAACTTTCGAAATTGGAGACGAGATAGATGTTTTTATTTACCTGGACCACGAAGAAAGACCGGTTGCCACTACATTAGAACCTTTGGTAAAGTTGGATGAATTCGCATTTCTAAAATGTGTAGAAACCACTGAATTTGGCGCTTTTCTAGATTGGGGTCTTGAAAAACACTTGTTTGTTCCGTTTAAAGAACAGGCTTACCCTATGAAAAAGGGCGGCCGTTATCTTATTTTTTGCTATTTAGATGAGGAAACCGATCGTTTGGTAGCTTCCAGTAAAGTACACGCATTTTTAGATAATTCTGAATTAACCATAGAGCCTTTTGAGGAAGTAGATCTTATAATAAGTAATAAAAGTGATTTAGGTTATAATGTGATTATTAATCAATTGCACTTAGGCTTGATCTATCACGACGATGTTTTTCAGGAAATAAACGTGGGTGATGAAATGCGCGGATTTATTACTAAAACACGTCCCGATGGTAAAATTGATGTGAGTTTACAAAGGCCCGGTTACAGAAGTATTGAGCCAAATGCAGATCTTATTCTCGATAAACTGAAGCAAAACGAAGGTTATCTAAACCTTACCGATAAATCTTCGCCTGAAGCAATTCACGGTCAATTGGGGATAAGCAAAAAGAGTTTTAAACGTGCTGCCGGAAATCTTTATAAGCAAAGAAAAATAGATATTAAAGACGACGGACTTTATCTTAAAGAGGAGGCTTAGTAATAATTCCCTCTTGGCACGTAATAAGAAGACCCATAATACATTCTGCGTTGGGTTTGCCTGTGTAACGCGTTTTGATAGATTCGCTGGTTTTGGTAATAAGGATTGGAGTTAAGCGCATCGTTATACACTTCATCATTATCTCTAATTCTGTAATTATTAGAAATCTCAAAAGCTTGAGTAGTTGTAGGTAAAGGCGTGCCAATATCTACGGTGCGTTTTTTCATATTGCGTTGCTGCTCTAGAATCCCAACCATATCTACCGTAGTACGTTTATTTTCGTCTACATTTAGAAAATCTCCACTGGGGAGATCAAAACTTCCTTTAAAAAATTGCTGGCCAAAACTAAGGTCGCTCCAGGCCGGATCAATACTGTAATTACTAATTTCAAAGTCAGCCATATCCCAATATTCCTGGGCAGAAACAGGAGTTATTATTAACAAGAATAAGCTTATAAACAGGAGACGAAATTTCATTATCAGGGCTTTTGTTTTTAATATAGCAAAAACAATGCAAATCTATTTGTAGTACAAAGATATTAAGATAAATTGAAAAGCTTATTTTTGAGTAAAATAAAGACTTATGAGTGAAATTAACTGGAAAATTGCAAAAGAATACGAAGATCTAACTTATAAAAAATCTAATGGTGTAGCGCGAATCGCCTTTAACCGACCAGATGTTCGGAATGCATTTAGGCCTAAAACTACGTCAGAACTTTTAGATGCCTTTCACGATGCTCATGAAGATACCTCAATTGGTTGTGTTTTACTTTCTGCAGAGGGGCCATCAACTAAGGATGGGAAATGGGCGTTTTGTAGCGGTGGCGATCAAAAAGCCCGCGGTCGCCAGGGTTATGTTGGCGAAGACGGTTATCACCGATTAAATATTTTAGAAGTTCAGCGTTTAATTCGGTTTATGCCTAAAGCCGTAATTTGTGTGGTACCAGGCTGGGCTGTAGGCGGTGGTCATAGTTTACACGTAGTTTGTGACCTTACGCTTGCCAGTAAAGAACATGCTATTTTTAAACAAACAGATGCCGATGTAACCAGTTTTGATGCCGGTTATGGCTCAGCTTATTTAGCTAAAATGGTAGGGCAGAAGAGAGCAAGAGAAATCTTTTTCCTCGGAAGAAATTATTCGGCACAGGAAGCTTACGAAATGGGCATGGTAAACGCAGTAATTCCGCATGATGAATTGGAAGATACCGCTTATGAATGGGCCCAAGAAATTATGGCTAAATCCCCAACTTCTATAAAAATGTTGAAGTACGCCATGAACATGACCGATGACGGAATGGTTGGTCAGCAGGTTTTTGCCGGAGAAGTTACCCGCCTCGCTTATATGACCGATGAAGCTAAAGAAGGGCGTGATGCCTTTCTAGAAAAGAGAAAACCAAATTTTGATAAAAAATGGATCCCATAGCCAAAGATTTTAGCAACGAGCAGCTTGATTTAGCTTCCTTACCAAAATATGAGTCGGTGGCTTTTTCTTCAGTTTCGTCTAAATATCTTATAAAAATGAATATTCAGACGGGCATTTTAATGCTCGTCTTGTTTATTATGCTTGGTGTTTTGTGGTTTTTTCAACTAAATCAATTACAAACAGGTATTATCTTAGTCCTTATTTCAGCAGCTTTTATATTTAGGTTCTGGAATAATTATAAATTGCTACACAGCCTGGGTTATGCTGTAAGAGATAAAGATGTGGTTTACAAAAGAGGTTTTATCTTCAATAAAACAACAATAATTCCATTTAATAGGGTGCAGCACGCCTCGATTTCAAGAGGAGTTTGGGATAAGCTTTTAGGTATTTCCAGTCTAAACATTTTTACCGCGGGTGGAAGTGGTAGCGATATCACTATTCCCGGTTTAGATCCTGAAATGGCAGTGCGATTAAAAGAAGCCATTGCGGTTAAGATCTCAAAAGATGAATTCTAAAGCATACGACAGCGCTCAACGTCAATCTATAGCAGGAATTCTACTCATCTTTGTTTCCAGCTTATATAAACTGGTTAAGATATTTTGGGCTATGGGTGCTTACTTATTATTGAGTGGCCCCAGCAAAAGTACTTTAATTTATACAGCCATAGGCCTGGTGGTAGTGACGGGATTAACTTTAATCTACAGTTACGTCTATTACCTTAAATTCATTTTTTATATTGATTATGAGCGGGAGGAATTCGTATTGGAAAAAGGAATTTTTTCTACTGAAAATTCAGCGATTCCTTTTGATAAGATTCAGCAGGTTTATTTTAAGCGGTCTATCCTTCAGCGGGTAATCAATGTCTATAGCCTGGTGATAGATACCGCCGGAAGTAACCAAAAAGAAGTAGAAATAAAAGCTATTTCAGAAAATGATGCTAATAGACTTTCAGAAATTCTTTTAAAAGCTAAATCTAAAAAAGTTGAAGAAGATCAAATAGAAGAAGAATGGGTAAAGGTCGAAGGTCCTGAAGTCTGGACGCATAAAGTTGATATTCTTACCCTGCTTAAAATTGGAATAAGTACAAATTACCTGCGCGGTTTATCTCTTGTTTTTGCTTTTGTGGTAAGTATTTACAACAGGATAAATACTTATTTTAAAGACAGGATTGAGGATGTTGAAGTTTATTTTAGTCAATTCTCAGGAGTACTGCAGTCCATTGGATATTTAGTGCTGCTTTTTGTAGTACTTTTATTGCTAAGTATTACCATTACAATTGTTGAAGTTTTTATAAAGTATTATGGCTTAAAAATTCAGCAAACTAAAGACAAACTGGAAGTGGAAATGGGATTAAGGACCAATACCAAGGTGTCGCTTCAACCCAGAAGACTTCAGTTAATGCGAATTAGCACGAATCCGGTTCAAAAACGTTTTAATCTATATGAAGCTCAAATATCCTTATCCAGCAGCGAAAATGAACTTCAGAAAAACAAAATAAAGATTCCCGGCTTAGGAAAGGAAATTGTAAAAAAGATAAAGTCTTTTCTATACAGCGAATCTTCAGAAGCTCAATTTAGAACTACTTTTAGTCCAGATAAACTATTACTCTTCCGCAAAATTTCACTGGCAATGGTCCCTGCATTGATTTTCCTGGCTGCTTGGTATTTTACTGCTTTAGTAAGCTTACAATTGTGGGCGGTTTTAGTTTTAGCTGGGTTATACGTTTTCGTCGCAATAGCCGTACAAATACTCTCTTTTAAGGCTCGAAAATTAATATTTACAGAAGATTTTTTACAAAAGAAAAGAGGTTTGTGGAATAAAACCGAAGAAACCCTTGAGTTATTCAAAATTCAATCTATAAGTGTGAAGCAACCAATTTGGTATCGCAGACGAAATTTAGTGAATATAGTTTTTCATACCGCGGGAGGTGATCTTAAGTTTTACGCGGTTAGCAATGATATTTTACTGTATATAAATTATGTCTTGTACAAAGCGGAAGTTGGTAAGCGAAACTGGATGTAAAAGTCAAATTAAAACTTAATTCTCAAATAGTTTGTAAATGGCACGCAACCAAATATACTTTTCTGCATCTTATAAATAGTCACTTAAAACTGAGACTATGAAGATTTCAAACTGTTTTATCCTATTTTTATTTTGTATTACTCTTTTATCTTGTTCCACGAGTGATAATGATAGAGGTGAAATTACCGGCGAAAGTGGTATTAGTTACAATGATAGTAAAACAATGTGGAAGGAATTAAAAACACAGAATGAAGAAACCTATAGCTACACCGTGAGTTTTATTTCCTAATCGGGATTTGGCAGTAGAACTACCATTACTGTAAAAGATGGCCTTTTTAGCAAAAGAGAATATCTTTATTTTGAACAGGTACTTAACGCGGAAAGCGAACTGGAAGAAGTAGAAATTGAATCATACACAGAAACCGGAGAGGAAATCGGTAGTCACTCTGAAGGTTTTGATCCTTTGCTTATAGATGAATTATATGAAACCTGCATTTCAGAATATTTAAGGGTGAATAACGGTGAGAATGATGTTTACTTTAATACAAACGATGCCGGAATTATTTCTAATTGCGGTTTTGTTGAAAAAGGCTGTGTAGACGATTGTTTTATCGGCTTTAGAATCAGTGAATTTCAATGGCTTTAAACCTTGAATACAAGGTTCATCCTGAATTTATTTCAGGATCTATTATGTGAGAAAATCAAGAAATAAAAAATCCCCAATCTAAAGCTAGATCGGGGATTTATATTTTAAACATTCAATAAGATTTATCTTATCGCCGGATATTCCTCAGGATTAACCTCGTTAAAAATCGAGTAAACCTTTTCAAAAATATCTTCTGCTGAAGGTTTGCTGAAGTAATCCCCATCGGTTCCGTAAGCGGGACGATGTTCCTTAGCGGTTAGTGTTTGTGGCTTACTGTCAAGGTATCTCCAGGCGTTTTGTTCGTTTAAAACCTTATCCAGAATAAATGCAGAAGCTCCACCCGGAACATCTTCGTCTATAACCAGAAGTCGGTTGGTTTTCTCTACACTTTTTACGATATCGTGATCCAGATCAAACGGAAGTAAAGATTGTACGTCAATTACTTCAGCATTAATGCCGAATTCACTTAATTCCTCTGCAGTTTGAGCTACAATTCTTAAAGTAGAACCGTAAGAAATCAAGGTGATATCGCTTCCTTTCCGTACTGTTTCAACTTTTCCTATTGGCGTTCTAAGTTTAGGCAGGTTACTTGGTTTTTTCTCTTTTAAACGATAGCCATTTAAGCATTCTACTAATAATGCAGGGGTATCCTGTTCTAATAAAGTATTATAGAATCCTGCAGCTTTAGTCATGTTTCTAGGTACAAGTACATACATACCTCGTACGAGATTTAAGATTCCGCCCATTTGCGAACCACTATGCCAGATTCCTTCTAAACGGTGGCCACGAGTTCTTATAATTAGCGGCGCTTTTTGTTTTCCTTTAGTTCTATACTGAAGGGTAGCAAGATCATCACTCATTCCCTGTATAGCGTACATCACGTAATCAAGATATTGAATCTCGGCAATAGGCCTTAGTCCTCTCATTGCCATTCCAATTCCCTGGCCAAGAATAGTAGCTTCGCGAATACCAACATCGGCTACACGTAGTTTTCCATATTTATCCTGAAGTCCTTCCAATCCCTGGTTTACATCCCCAATTTCACCGGCATCCTCTCCAAAAATTAAGGTTTCAGGTTTATTTCCGAATATTTGATCGAAATTATCACGCAAAATAATTCTTCCATCTACTTCAGCCGAATCTTCATTGTATTCTGGTAAAACTTCGACCTCCAGACCATTAGATTCTATATGTAAATGGCTGTTATAATCATTAGCCATATCTTTGTCAAAATCATTTAGCCAATCAATAAGCTTAGATTTTTCTTCAGAATCTTCTTTTCTAATCGCTCTTAAAGCTTTTCTTGCCGTAATAGCCAGATCTTTTTTAAGAGGCTCTTTATTTCCATTTAATTCTTTAGCCAATTTAACAACCGTTTCTTTTTCTTCGGTATTTTTAGCTAATTTAGAAAGTACAGAGAGTAGTTCTTTTTGCTTTGCTTTAGTAGGTTGCAGGTAATTATCCCAGGCAGCTTTTTTACCTTCCCTAACTTCGCGTTTTATTTCTTTTTCAATTTCTTCCAGCTCCGCATCGGTACTAATATTATTTTCAATAATCCATTCCCTAAGCTTCACATTACAGTCGTACTCACGTTCCCAGGACAAACGTTTTTCATCTTTGTAACGTTCGTGAGATCCAGAAGTGGAGTGCCCTTGAGGTTGCGTGAGTTCTACCACGTGAATAAGAACCGGGCAATGTTCTTTTCTAGCTATTTTTTCAGCTTTTTCATAAGCTTCAATCAAGGCTACATAATCCCAGCCATTAACTACAATGATCTCGTAACCTTTGTTTTCTTCATCTCTCTGGAAACCTTTTACGATCTCAGAAATACTTTCTTTAGTAGTTTGATGCTCTGCGTGAACCGAAATTCCATACTCGTCGTCCCATACACTTAGTACCATAGGTACCTGTAATACACCGGCGGCATTAAGGGTTTCCCAAAAATGACCTTCACTTGTACTGGCGTTACCAATGGTTCCCCAGGCGATCTCATTTCCGTCTTCTGAAAATTTTTCAGATGAAATTCCTTCTACGTTTCTATAAATTTTAGAAGCCTGTGCAAGGCCTAAAAGTCTTGGCATTTGGCCGGCGGTAGGAGAGATATCTGCACTGGAGTTTTTTTGTTCCATCAGGTTTTTCCAGCTACCATCTTCGTTAAGACTGTGTGTGGTAAAGTGACCTCCCATCTGTCTCCCGCCAGACATTGGTTCGTTTTCCAGGTTAGAATCTGCGTATAAACCGGCAAAGAAATGTTCTATGCTAAACTGATTAATGGCCATCATAAAAGTTTGATCACGATAGTAACCAGATCTAAAATCACCATTTTTAAAAGCTTTGGCCATTGCGAGTTGTGGCACTTCTTTTCCATCGCCAAAAATTCCGAATTTAGCTTTTCCGGTAAGAACTTCCCGTCTTCCCAAAAGGCTACATTCCCGGCTGGTAACGGCTATTTTGTAGTCTGCCATTACCTGGGCCTTGAAATCCTCAAATGAAATTGAATCTTTAATTTGTGTTTCGCTTTGCATGAACGTTATTTTGAATAATAACAAATGTAACGAAAACTTAGATTGTACACAATTCATTAAAATCAAAATATTTTAAGAAAAGTGTATTTTAAATTATTTTTATTGTTTTTACTGAAATGAAATCTTTAAAATACTGGGAATTACTGCGTTTTATGTAATTCAAGTGAGGAATGCTAAGAATTAGCTAACCAGATTAAAACTTTGTTAATACCACCGGCGGGTAAAAAGCTTGATCAATGTATTTATATCTAGAGAAACAATAAATCTTATTTTTTGATCATAATTTTCTTGAGCTACTTCCCAGCCTAAATTGGAATAAACAGGGAAAAACAGCTCAAAGTAATCGTCTACCAGGCTTAATCTAATCCCAGAATCATATAGAAATTGAGCGTTTTCGTGCTGGTTCTTTACCAGGCCTACATCGCCATAGACAAAAAACCATTTATAAAGATTGGTACTGCCATTTAAAGTAGTTAACCACTGGTTAGCATACTCGGGTTGTAATTGAGATTTAAAACCGCCTTCAGCAACAATTATTTGCTGGCTGAATAAACCCGAGCCCTGGCTTCTTCCGTAGTAATTATAATCGAAAAGATAATCTGTAGGCCTATCTAAGGCAAAACTGAAATAATCTGATTCCATATCATCACTGTACAGAAAAGTTCCCGTAAAAAAGCGCAGATTAATTTGACGGTTATTTCTAAACAGTTTTCTATACTCCAGGCTCATAGATATTTTACTGAACTTTTCTGCCAGTTGAAAATCGAAAGAAGCCGAGTAGTAATCTACTAAATGTGGTTTGCTGTAGCGGTAATTTATATTGAAAACATTATAATTAGGTTGCTCTAAATTTTGATTAGGGTCAATATCCCTTCTCACGTTTACATTCCTAATTAAAAGATTTTGGCGCTCGTTATCGCGTAAATATTTATTTCTGAAAGAAAAGTTTATAAAAGGAGTATATTTTTCATAGAACAAATTGTAACCATAAGAGTAACGCGTTCCTCCAATCCCGTAAGTGATGGCATAAAGCTCTTTATTTGCAAACTGGTGCTTATTTGTTACCGAAGCTGAACCAACTATAGTTTCACTATTAAAACCATATTTTGGCGAAATACTAAAATTAAAGGTCTTGGATAATACGGTTTTATTATACAATTTTGGCCCTATTGCAATTCCATCATACAAATTATAATTAAACTCGGGCATAAAGAATAATTGGGAATACCTGGGATCCTCAATATCCTGTAACAGTCTAAACTGAAGGGGTTTATTGAAAAGCTTAGTTACTGCTTTATAATTATCACGCTGATTAAATTCCGGTATTTTCTGCTCATAATTTAGTGCAAGCCGGTCTACATCCTGCCTGGCAATTTCTATAGTTTTTGTTTTATCTATATTTTCAACCCACCTTTTAAAAACTACTTCCCCATCTTTTAAACCATATAATGAAATAGGAAAATCATTTTTCTCTTTATTTTTTATGGTAACCCTAAGGGAATCCCGGCTTTTGTATAAGTTTTGAATAGTGAAATCTATCTTTTTATTTGAGCTTACATAATCCTTAAAAAACCAGGAAATATCTTTTGTAGCATATTTTCGCAAAATTTGCTCAAAATCTTCAGCCGAAGTTGGCTGCATTTTATGCTGAGAATAAAAATCTTTTACGGCTTCTTTTATCGTATCATTTCCGAGGTAATCTTCAACGTATTTTAAACCAACCCCTGCTTTGTAAGAATTTGCAATATTTTTGTTGAATTTCACCAGGGAATCCTGCGCTGAATTTAAAGGTTGGTCTAAGTTCATTCGCGCCATATTCATATAAAGAAACTGATATTGATCGTTAAATTCGAGATCTGCTGCGTGAAACCATCTTACCCCAATAATATCGCTGAGATTTCCCAGGAGTTTCATTTTAGGATAATAATCATTCACATAATCTATCATTAAAGAAACCAGGATCGCATCGTGCACCCATTGTTCTTTCCTGGGATTAATGTGTATAGAGTTTTCCAGTAAATAATTGGTGATAGTCTTAAATTGCTTAATATCATATTGAAAACCATCGGGAAAAGGACGAATAAAACCGGGTAACTGGTTTAAGCCATAAATTGGGCTGTTCAAATAGTCGTCGCGCGTCACAAAAATTTTCTGATGTGGATATTCACCTACTCGCTCCTGGTAATATTTTAGGATACGATTCAGTAAAATTCTTTTTATCTCTGGCTGAAGTTCATCGTCAGCCACATTGGTAATTATTTCGTGATCTTCGGTTGGTAAGGATTCAAAAATAAAAGAGTTAGTAAGGTAAAGTTTACTGTCTAATTGATCTTTCCCTGAAAGTTTAACCGTTTTTGCACCATTACTTGTGCTAACGCCTTTAAAGTTAAGAGCAGAGCCTACATAATATTGCGGTGGGGTTGTAAGTTCTATTTGTACATCGTAAAGGGCATTATACTGATCTCCCAAATTTTTATGACTGTAAACTTGCCATTCACCATTTTTGTAAACTCCTGGAGTGATGTACCAATACCTAAGTTTATAATTGTTATCTGAATCTACCCCGAAACGGGTAAATTTATCTATAGGAATTTTAACCTGGTAATTAAGATTTATTGTAAAGCTCTGGCCGGGAAGTAAAGGTTGGTAAAGTTTGACCCTAATAAGATCCTGGGCATTTTCAGGTCGATCCCATATTAAGCTGTCATTTTTAGAATTCGTGATACTCTCAATATAGGTAGCCCCGCGTTCCTGCGGTTTGGCAAATCTAAATCGTCTTGCAAATTCTTCGGCAAAACGTTTTGCCAGTGGGGTGTTTTTTGCGCTAAAGGCATTAGCCCAATCATTAAGATAAATTTGGGTAAGCGTATCTTTGCTGGAGTTGGTATAGACCAATTCCTGCTCTATAGTAAAGATGTGTGTACTATCGTTTAAGTGAGCATTTAAGGAGATGGAGTTTTGCGCAAAACTCCATCCAATTCCCACAATAAAAAGTAAATAAAATAGATGAAATCTCAAGGGGGAAAATTTTTTAGCGTCACATAGAATTTGAGCTAAATATAATCAAACTTTTTATCCCTCCTTAAGAATTGATTAAAAGTTAGGACTAAGATTATATTCGCCGTAGAATTCGTTTAGAATTTCAATAACTTCATCTTCTGTATCTACTACCTGAACCAAATCCATATCTGGTGCGCTTATATTTTGAAAAGTATCCAGAAGGGTTTTTTGAACCCAATCTACCAAACCACTCCAAAATTCACTTCCCACCAATATAATAGGAAATTTATCTATTTTATGAGTTTGAATAAGGGTAATAGCCTCAAATAATTCATCTAAAGTTCCAAAGCCGCCGGGCATTACCACAAAGCCTTGAGAATATTTTACGAACATTACTTTTCTCACAAAGAAATAATCGAAATCCAGGCTTTTGTCGTTGTCTATATAAGGATTGTCATGTTGCTCGAAAGGTAAATCTATATTTAATCCTACAGAAGTTCCGCCACCAAGATGAGCACCTTTATTACCGGCTTCCATAATTCCAGGCCCTCCGCCCGTGATTACTCCATAACCGTTTTCCACGATCTTTTTGGAAATCTTTTCGGCCAGTTTATAATATTTTTGATCTGGTTTGGTCCTAGCTGAACCGAATATTGAAACACAAGGCCCAATTTGACTTAGCTTTTCGTAGCCGTTTACAAATTCGCCCATTATTTTAAAGATAGCCCAGGAATCGTTTGTTTTTATTTCATTCCAGGCTTTATTCTGAAGGTTAGTCCTCATATTATTTATTAGTATTGTTAGTGTAATTCTTTTTTAAGGAATTCAGCTGTATAACTTTTCTTCGATTTTGCCACTTCTTCGGGTGTGCCTTTAGCGATAACTTTTCCGCCATTTTTTCCACCTTCGGGACCAATATCGAATATGTAATCGGCCATTTTTATAACATCCATATTATGTTCTATAATAAGGACGGTATTTCCTTTATTGGTTAATTCATTTAAAACATCCATTAAAACCCGAATGTCTTCAAAGTGTAAACCGGTAGTTGGTTCGTCTAATATATAAAAAGTATTTCCGGTATCGCGCTTTGAAAGCTCTGTAGCCAGTTTAATACGTTGTGCTTCTCCACCAGAAAGCGTTGTACTTTGTTGGCCTAAAGTAACATAGCCTAAACCAACATCTTTAATAGTTTTTAATTTTCTATAGATCTTCGGAATTGGCTCAAAAAAGGTGGTCGCTTCATTAATCGTCATTTCCAAAACATCGGCTATAGATTTTCCTTTATACCGAATTTCTAAAGTTTCTCTATTGAAACGTTTTCCCTGGCAGGTCTCACATTCTACATACACATCGGGAAGGAAATTCATCTCTATAACTCTAAGTCCGCCACCTCTGCAGGTTTCACATCTTCCACCTTTAACATTGAAACTAAATCTTCCGGGTTTATACCCTCTGATAAGTGCTTCAGGTGTTTTTGCAAACAAGCTCCTAATTTCTGAAAATACGCCGGTATAAGTAGCCGGATTTGATCTTGGAGTTCTACCAATTGGCGTCTGATTAATATCTATCACCTTATCGGCATTATCCAGTCCCTTGATTGTTTTATAAGGTTTTGGTTCTTTTACCCCATTAAAATAATGCGCATTCATAATAGGGTAGAGGGTTTCATTAATTAAGGTAGACTTCCCACTTCCCGAAACGCCGGTAACTGCGATCATTTTTCCTAAAGGAATTTTAATAGAAACATTTTTGAGGTTATTTCCCGTAGCTCCTTTAAGCTCAATATTTTTTCCGTTTCCTTTTCTTCTTTCCTTCGGAATTTCAATTTCTTTCTTTCCGTTTAAATAAGATGCGGTAAGGGTATCGTGTTTTTTTAATTCTGAAGGTGGCCCCTCGCTAATAATTTCTCCACCGTGTTTTCCTGCTCTCGGGCCAATATCTATCACATAATCGGCGCGTTCTATCATGTCTTTATCGTGTTCAACCACAATAACAGAATTACCAATGTCTCGCAGAGAAATTAGCGAATTGATTAATTTTTCGTTGTCCCGCTGATGTAAACCAATACTTGGTTCATCTAAAATATAAAGAACGCCTACCAGTTGTGAACCAATTTGAGTCGCCAGGCGAATTCTTTGTGCTTCACCACCAGAAAGCGATTTAGAACCACGGTTAAGAGACAAATAGGTTAGCCCAACATCTACAAGAAAACCAATTCTTGTTCTTATTTCTTTAATAACTTCAGCTGCAATCTGATTTTGTTTCTCGCTTAGTTTTTTCTCTAAACCAACAAACCATTTAGCCAAATCTTCAATATCCATTAATGAAAGTTCGGCTATATTTTTGTCGTAAATTTTAAAATAGAGCGATTCCTTTCTGAGTCTTTTTCCTTCACAAACCGGGCAATCAACCTTGTCCATATATTCTTTGGCCCAACGCCTTAGTGAAGTAGAATCATTATTATTAAAAGTGGTTTCAATAAAAGTAGCCACGCCTTCAAAATTGATCTTGAACTCCCGATTTACACCTAGGCTTTTAGACTCTTTAGTAAAGGTTTCTTTTCCGCCGTGCAGAATAAACTTCATTGCAGCTTCGGGAATTTTAGAAACGGGATCTGTTAATTTAAAATCCCACCTTTCTGCAATTAATTCCAGTTGAGAAAACACCCAATTTTTCTTTTTGGGGCCGTGTGGAGCCAAAGCTCCATTTTTGATCGATTTAGAATAATCGGGAATAATTTTATCAATATTCACCTGGTATAATGTGCCAATACCGTTACAGCTGGGGCAGGCTCCTTTCGGGGAATTAAATGAAAATGTGTTAGGTTCTGGGTTTGGATAGGAAATTCCGGTAGTAGGACACATCAAGTTCCGACTAAAATAACGCACCTTTTCGGTTTCCTGGTCTAAGATCATAAGAGTATCACTACCATGGTACATCGCGGTTTTTATGCTCTCATCCAGGCGCTTTTGTGCATCGGTTTTATCGTCAATTTTTAACCTATCAATTACAATTTCAATATCGTGGGTTTTGTAACGATCTAATTTCATACCTTTTACAAGGTCACGAACTTCGCCGTCTACACGAGCTTTCAAAAAACCCTGCTTGGCTATTTGCTCAAATAATTCACGATAATGCCCTTTTCTGGATTTAATAACTGGAGCGAGCACGCTCACTTTTTTTCCTTTAAAATCTTTTAAAATAAGATCTTTTATCTGGCTGTCGGTATAGCTAACCATTTTCTCACCGGTCTCATAACTATAAGCATCACCGGCACGAGCAAAAAGAAGACGTAGGAAATCGTAAATTTCGGTAATAGTGCCGACCGTACTTCTAGGATTTTTACTGGTGGTTTTTTGTTCTATAGCAATAACAGGGGAGAGGCCTTCAATTTTATCTACATCGGGACGCTCCAGACCACCCAAAAATTGCCGGGCATAAGCAGAGAATGTTTCAATATAACGCCGTTGGCCTTCAGCATAAATAGTATCAAAAGCCAGGGAAGACTTTCCAGATCCTGATAGACCGGTAATCACAACCAGTTTCTCTCTGGGAATATTAACATCTATATTTTTAAGATTATGGACGCGAGCCCCTAATACTTCTATAAATTCTTCGGTTTTAGCCATATTTTTTATCAAGGGGGCAAAGGTACTTAAAGTGTTGCTAACTAAAAAGAAAGCAAGTTTCTGCTAATGTTAATTATGGTTTAAAATTGAAAATAGGAGTTAGGGTCATCCTTTGAGATAGATAGGATTGCAATTAATATAATTTTGTAAGGTTTTAAAAATCACTTCAGCTTTATCGAGTTTGTTATTCCTTTTATCCTTTAATTATTCTACTGGTTGTCAGTATAATATTACTTTATTTTTTTGCAGGAATTAAGGATATTCCCCTATATTTGATAGACCAAATCTTCTTAATTTATATTTTCCACCCCCCGGAAACTTAAAACCTGCTATGTTAGGTAATTTTAAAGCCCTATCAATTTTGCCCCTTTTATTTTTTTGCACCCCAAGCGAGATTTAAAATATTCAGATGTTTACATCTGTATGTTTTGAATGTATCTATTGAATGTCTTGTGGACTTGCTCCACGTATTAACTAACTGGCATAATAGCCGCAAAATTGATGTAGTATGATTACGGATAAAAAGCAATTATTGCTTATCACGAATAAGCAAAGTATGGTAGACTGCGTACAGGAGGGGGTAAGTATGCACTTTGAGCTAACACAGGCTAATTCTTTACACACTGGCTTTAACATAGCCCTTAATTTGTTACCTGATGTAATTCTTTTAGATTATTCTTCTTTTAGATCGGGTAGAAACTTTAAGAATATCGCCAATTTTAAATCTAATCATTTTCTTACAAAAGCCTGGCTCGTGGTTTACGCTGAAGAACGTTTTAGGGCTGAAGCGGAAAGCAGGTTCCGAAAAGTGGTAGACGAGTTTATTTATTCACCAACGATAGAAGCTCTTTGCGGAAAAATCATAAAAATGGTTTATAGCAATCGTTCCCTTTCTAATTTTTGGAAAGACGCTTTTATGGGAATGTTTAATCTTATTTCAAAACCAGTTTTATTACTTGATCAAAATGAAATCGTGGCAATGAATGATGCTTTTAAACAAAGTTTTAGAGTAAGAAATAGTAAGGGTTTAAAACTCACTGATTTTGTTAAATGCGAAAACGTGCAAAAAGTAAAAGATAGTTTACGAAATTTTGCAAGAGGTAAACATATTAAAGCTGCGACAAAAACTACCTTATTATTAAGAAATGATAAGCTAAGAAATGCGCGTATCAATTTTTCTAAGTTGAATAAGAATTTTGGACACCAATTTGTCATGTTTATAGATTTTGTTGAAAAAAATGAAGAAATTAATGATGGCATTGGTACTTCCTCTGAAGAGGTAGAAAATTGCTTCAAGCAGAATAGCCAACTAACAGAATTTAAATTTACGAATAGGGAGAAAGAGATTATTGAACTTCTAATAAAAGGCTATAAAACTAAAGACATCTCTGAAGCTTTATTTATTTCCCCAAAAACAATAGAAAAACATCGTTCAAATATTATAAAGCGCACAAACTCTGATACTATATTAGAAAGTATCATTTATGCAATAAGTCATGATCTCATAGATTATCAAAAAGTGCAGTAACTTCTACTTTAGGTTGAAAATAGGAGAAAACCCCCATAGCTTTATAGGAAAGAATTGACCTACATTTATACTAGAAATTTTATCGAAAAGTAGTCACCCCACTTCTCTACTTTTTATGCCCCCAATCTTACTTTAATCTTGTTCTTGAATGCAATTATTCTAGAAATAGAACCGTGTATATATATTATTAACCATTCTTAAATATTATTAACTAAAAAACTTTAGAGTTATGAAAATTTTTAAAAATTACTTTATGGGTGTTGCGATAGTAGCGATGCTTTTTGCTTCCTGTAGCAAAGATGAAAATGCTGGTGAGCCCAAAGTAGGTGATGAGATGGCTACTATTTCATTGGGAGCGGTTCTAAATGATTTTATCAGAAATCAGGATGTATCGAAACAAAGTATACCTGAATGTTCTGATGACGCACCAATGTATGCAAGAGTAGTACTTACGCATGAGCTCGGAGAAGAAGATGTAGTAGTTCCTATCAACTTTGATGGTACTACTTATTTTACCGATTATGATGAGGATTTAGCAATTCCTATTCCTGCGGGAGAAACCACCACTGCTGTTAGTCTAACCGATTTCTGGGTGTATTCCGAAGAACCAGGGGACACAACCTTGCCAATTTGGGTAGCACCAAAAGAAGGAAGTGATTATGAAAACTTTGTAAACGATCCTCTTCCAATTAATTTTGATCTTAGAGCTGGCTCAAAGAAATACGTAGATGTAGAAGTATTATGTTTTGATGATAGAGATGTAAACTTATACGGATATCAATTCTTTGATCTTGTACCAATCCCGCTGATTAAATTTTGTTTATTCGGAAACTTCTGTCCTTCAGAAGATGGAAGACACTATGTAGCCGGTTATACAGTAAATGTATGGATGGGCTCAGAAGCAGTTGGAGATCCAATTTACACTGAATCTAATACTGTAGAAGAAGATGAAACTACTGGCGATTATTATTCAGATCCATTATGTTTCTGGTTACCTGATACAGCCGAAACTGATACTTACTATTTCCAGATTACTCTGAATAATACCGACGAGTATAGTTCAGATGATGCCGGAGAAGTTATTCTTGCAGGTGCAATTACAGATGATGAAATCAAAATGTTCTATAGTGAGGACGATGATTCAACTATGGATTACTACCACTTTAACTATGGATGTGGAAATGATAACCCTCCACCATTTGATGACCCAAGAACAGAAGCTAAACGTTATAAGGCTTGTTTAAAGAATTTAGGTGATTCAAATGCTGTAGGATTTGCATATCTGAAATTACAAGGTAATCAATTAACTGCTACTACTGCAGCTACTGAACTTACTCCAGGAGATGTGCCACAACACATTCATGAAAATGCAACCTGTGCAGATTATGGTTCGCCAATTTGGGACCTTGATTACACAGGAGATGTA
This sequence comes from Salegentibacter salarius, assembly GCF_900168265.1. GTDB lineage: Bacteria > Bacteroidota > Bacteroidia > Flavobacteriales > Flavobacteriaceae > Salegentibacter > Salegentibacter salarius. Next base: position 126,425 of record NZ_FVZF01000001.1, read on the forward strand.
TGGCCAGAAGCAGACGCAGCTGGAAACTTATTCTATACCAGGACTTTTACTTTAACTCCTGCTCAGGTAGCAGCTGCTAATTTAGATCTAAGAACTGCAGTTTTGCATGAGGCAGATATGACACCACTTGCTTGTGGTGAGTTTGAAGAATATTAAAACACCCTAAAGGTGTCCCATCCTGGGACACCTTTTTTAAGTTTTAATTTTTTAAAAATATACTTGATGAAATCACTATCAAAAATTTTAATGCCTTCTTTGGCTATCATTTTCTTTTTCTTTACCTCTTGTACTCAAGATGAACCGGTAGGAAAAGAAGAATTTGGTGATAATCTGGCGGTAATTGAAATAGGACCAATTTTAAATGATTTATTAAATAGACAAATGGAGGGGGATATTCCTGCATGTTCTGATGAAGTACCCACCTTTGCCCAAATAATGTTAACTCACGAATTGGGTAGCGTAGATGTAGTAGTTCCTATCCTGGCAGATGATTCAGGTTTGTTTACAGATTATGATGAAGAGCTGGCTATCCCAGTTCCAGATGGGGAAACCACAACGGAGGTTAGTTTAACAGATTTTATGGTATATGCAGAAGAACCAGGTGCGGAAGTAATGCCAATATGGGTAGCTCCTAAAGAAGGTAGTGATTACGAAAATTTCGTTAATGATCCATTACCTATTGTATTTGATCTTCGTGCAGGCTCTAAAAAATATGTGCCAGTTGAAGTACTTTGTTTTGATGATAGAGATGTAAACCTTTACGGTTATCAATTCTTTGACCTTATTCCTAAAGAACTTTACGAATTCTGTGTATTTGTAAACTATTGTACCGATAACGGAAGACATTATACAGGAAATTATAATTTAAGTATTGACTATTTAATGGGTGATGAAGTTACTAACCTATATGATGGTGAATCTCCTTTAACAGGAAATACGGAAGAGGACGATTCAGGAGACTGGTATGCAGATCCACTGTGTTTAGCCATTCCTGCGCCAATGTATGGTGAGGCTGATACTGATATTTATTTACGTGTTACCGTTACTTTAACTGCCTGGGATGATAATTATGGAGATCCTGCAGGTGAGTATTCCGAGATTATTGAATTAAGCTGGAACGATGTTCAGGCATATTTCGGAGATGATGACACTATAGACTTCGAGCATATTTTCTTTAATTGTGGTGACGACCCAACACAGGATTGCCCAATAACCGAAGAAGATACCGATGGTGATTGTGTTCCTAATGAAGATGATGTGTGTCCTGGTTATGATGACGAAGATGACATGGATGGCGATGGTGTTCCGGACGGATGTGATGCATGTCCTGAAGATTTCGGTGATCCTCTAGATGGTGGTTGTCCTGTTCAAGACTGTACTGGAGATGCAGATGGTGATGGAATTAATGATTGTGATGATGGATGTCCTTATCAAGCTGGTCCAGAATCAAATAACGGATGTCCTGAACAAGGAGGTGATTACTGTGAAACCGCTTATATGGAAGGTGATACAGAGCTTAACACCCTAGCAAATGCAAATCGTTGGGGCTGGGCTGAACGCTATCAAACCGGTATAGATGGAGACAGTGAATCATTTGATATATGGGCTGGAGCAGGCCAAAATGATACCTCTAAAGGGGAACATGTAGGTACTGCAGTAATCTCGGTAGATGACGATGACATCACATTGGTAATTACACTTGAACCTGGAGTAAGCTTAAATGAACTTCATGTTAATTTAAGTGAAGATGCACCATCAGGAAATAGCGTTTTTGCACCTGGTCAATATAACCTGAATGATGAGGTTAGCCCAAGTACTTTGACTTATACCTGGGATAGAGACTATAGTGATGACTTCTATATTATAGTTCACGCTGTAGCTTGTTATTAATTAAATAAAATTAAACTACCAGGATTTATTTACTCCTGGTAGTTTTTAAATAACCATTCTAAATATTTAATCCAAAAAACTTTAATTATGAAATTATTAAAAAAATATATGGCAGTTATTGCTGTATTCTCACTCGTATTTTCTTCCTGTACCAAGGAGGAAAACAATCTAACAGACGATCCAGCATCTGAAAATTTTGCAGAACTTAGTTTAGGTGCAAGCTTAAATAGTTTTGTGAACAGAGCTGCTGTAAAGCAAAGCCTTCCTGAGTGTTCTTCAGAATCACCGGCTTATGCTCATGTTGAACTTACTCATAACATGGGTACTGAACTAGAAGGAACTATAGAGATAAATGTTCCCATACTGGAAGAAGATGGAACTTATTATACCGATTATGATGAAGGTTTAAAAATACCAGTTGCAAATAGTGAAACTAATACAGCTATGGTATCCTTAACCTCGTTTTTGGTTTACGATGGGGATCCAGAGGATGAAGCTTCAACTTTAATCTGGGCCACTCCAACCACAGCAAGTGATTATGGCAGCTTCGTTAGTCAGGGGCTTCCTTTTGATTTTACTATTCGGGCCGGTTCTAAAAAATATGTTGATATAGAAGTCTTATGTTTTGATGATCGTGATGTTAATTTATACGGCTATCAATTCTTTGATCTAATTCCAGAGGTACTTTATGAGCTATGTGTTTTTGCCAATTATTGCAATGATGCAGGCCGTCACTTTACCGCAAATTATAGTCTGGCTGTAACTTATATTGGAGGAGATGAGGATATGATACTTCATGAAACTGCAGATCTTCCCGTTACTGGTTATGATGAAGATACAGAAGATTACTTCGCTGATCCATTTTGCTTTGCTATTCCTGCTCCACAGTATGATGAAGCAAGTGATGAGCCCTACATACGTTTAACCGCAACTTTACTTAATTGGGAAGGAAATTATCCTGATCCAGTAGGTGTACCTCCAATGGAAGTAGATCTTTCCTGGGATGATATTTCAGGTCACTTAAACGATGATGGAACTGTTGATTATGAGCATATTTTCTTCAATTGTAATGGAGACGATCCAGGAAATGGAAATGGTGAATGTGATCCTCAAAACCCAGCTGATGACTGTGATGGTGACACTATTCCGAATGGTCAGGATAATTGTCCTGAAACGGCTAATGCAGGTCAGGGTGATTTAGACGAAGATGGAATTGGAGATGTTTGTGATACAGATATTGATGGAGACGGAATTCTAAATGTTGATGAAAATGAAGGTTGTGTTAGAAATCCAGATCCAGAATGTGGTGAAACAGTGGTAGAACCTTGTTTGCCTGAAGCTGCTGACGGATGCGAATCTACAGATGCATTAAACATTAATCTTGATAGTGCCGGTCCTAGTATTACCAATGTTTCTTATGGAGATTGGACAGTGCAAATTGTAGATGGTGAATTATTTGTAGGTGTTACGCCTATAATTCCATTCGAAATTTCAGACATAGAAGTTATAGTACTTCAAAGTGCTACTTGTGAAACTGTAACTGTTCCAGATGAAGGAGGTTCGGTTACAATACCTGGCATAACAGAAGATGATTTGCCACTTTCTATAAGTGTAAGAGCAAATATCTGCGATGTGTCAGGAGAATAATAATCTCAGCTAATTTTTACCGGGGGGTGACTAAGAAGCTGAGTAGTTTTTACTTCCCTCTTTCTTGAGAGATGTAAAAAGAGGCTGTGCGGACTTTCCGCACAGCTTTTCTTTTTAAAAATCTTAGGAACTCAAAAATAAGTTTATATGTTTAGCCAATAATTTTTGGATTTATTTAAATGATTTTCATCTTAAAAACTTCGAAACGGCAGTAAAATAGAAGCTTTCTACAATGAATTAAAAAGTATTTTTTAAGTATCAAATTAATTGAAAATTGTATTCAATCAATATGCTTGTAAATATTTGTAGGAATCTGACTATTAAATTATTAAACGCCTTCTGAGGGTGTTTTTTTTGGAATGACCTTTGTAAATCAAAATGAAAATTTCAAATAATTTAATTTTAAAAAGAGAACCCTACTTATGAAAAAAAGCAAATTCTTGTTACTACCTGTTCTAGCGATTTTGGCTTGTAGTAAAGATCCCATTGCAGAAAATGAAGAATCAGAAACGCAATTAAAACCTGAAGAAATTACCGAGCAACTTACCGAAGTAGCATACCCCGATGAACAAGGCCCTGTCTCAGAGATTTATTATGGGGGTCAAAAGATGCCTGTAGAGTCACATAACGGTAATTATGTTTATCAGGGAGATATTATGATCCCTGCAAATCAAACCAGTAAATCTCCGCAAAGTCTAATACTAGATAAGGATGAAACTCCTCAGAAAAGTACTGGGAGAACAAGTGGAATGTGGCCTGATAATACTGTTTATTATGCTATAGATAATAATCTATCAGATAAGAACCGTGTTTACGATGCCATAGATCATTGGGAGTCTAATACATCCCTTAAATTTGTTCAAAGATCTGGTCAGTCCAATTATATTTATTTCACCCCTGGCTCTGGCTGTTCTTCTTATGTTGGAATGATTGGAGGTCGTCAAAATGTAACATTGGCAAGTGCTTGTACCACAGGTAATACTATTCACGAGATTGGCCACGCGGTTGGACTTTGGCATGAGCAAAGTAGAGTAGATCGTGATAATTATATTAATGTTAATTTCGAAAATGTTCGAAGTGGTACTGAACATAACTTCCATACTTACGAAACCAGTGGCTTTGATGGTGATGAATTTACCAGTAGCTTGGATTTTGGTTCAATAATGATGTATAGTGCCTATTCTTTCTCTAAGAATGGTGAGCCTACAATTACCAGAAATAATGGTAGTATTTACCAGGTTCAAAGATCTGAACTTTCTTCTGGAGATATTAGAGGTATTGACGCAATGTATCCGGGAGATGGAGGTGCTCCATCTTATACAAATGGTGAATACTATACTATTAGTGGAGTAACTGTGCTTAGAGCGAACGATCTTTGGTATTTCTGGACTAAATACGGATTCAAAAGAGTTGAATTGAAAAATGACCGTTGGTATTGGGTTTAATGACTCAGTTTCTAATAAAATTAAGAACCCGGACAATCTTGTCCGGGTTTTTTATATTATAAGACTTTTTGGCAGCAAAACTGTAGAAATACCTTCTACACAATTTGAGGTTGATTTCCCCAAATTTGTTTCATCAAAATCCGAAATAATTTGATGTATGTTATTTTTTAAAGATTAAAATAATCTTTAGTGATTTAAAATGCAACTTTCCAAAGGGACTTTACGGTTTGAATATTTAGAAGAAATATGGGCCAGGAATTAAGCGAAAAATTCTTCAACTAGCGTTTTTTCATTTTTACTGAGATTTTGATTAATCGAATTTGTTTGCATTTTATCCAATTTTTGGGTGTTTCTACTACCTGGAAACTAGGGAATGCTTAAGTATGAGGGGCTAAGGTTTTGTATTTGTAAGAAAAGGACTAATAAAAATTTTACTTTGAATTTGTGAATCTTACGGGTTTTCCCCCATACACAACAGAGTAACCTCATTATAAATTAGTATTAAGATTGAAAGGCATTTCCTACCAGCCAGAAATCTTCGCCCCCAACCATTTTACCCCTACTATTTATACTATAATGCACCTGATTTATTTCAGGTTAGATAACTAAACTATTTAGGTCATGAAAAAAATTATACGTTTTAGCCTGGGAATAATTCTAATATTATTTTGTGTTGTGTCCTGTACCAAGGAAGAAGTAGGTAAGGAATTAGAGGAATCCCATGCGGTTGGGAAACTCTCTTTTGGAAGTGTACTAAGCGACCTGGCTAATCGAAACCAACTAGTTAAACAAGGTAACTCTGATGCTTATGATATTCCACAATGTTCAGATGAAAACCCACTGTTTGTTAGAGTTGCTATTAAGGTAAAAGACCAAAATGGCGATTGGATTTGGTATAAAAATTCTCACCAGGAGAAGATAGAAATAGAAGTAAATCCCAATGGTACCGATTTGGATAACGATGGAAATTTGGACGCCTGGTTCACCCAGGAATCTGCTGATCTTGAACTTGCGGAAGGAGAGTATAGAATAGAATATTTTGCGGTTACTACTGCTTCGGGAAATGAACAGGAAGACATTATTTATATGGCACCCCGAATTCCTGAAAACGAATTAGATTATAGTCAAAGTATACAATATCATAATTTTGTAAATAAACCTTTACCCATTGAGGTGAAAATTAGACCAGGGGTGAAATATTACCAGCCTGTAGAAGTCCTGTGTTATGAAGAGCATTATGCTTTCGCTTTTGGTTATTTATTCTTCGATTTTAATGCAACCAATTTAGTTTACCTATGCACTTACGGTAATGTGTGTGAAGAAGATCAAAAACATATGCCGGCCCAATTCAAAATGAAAGTATGGTCCGGTTCAGATGAAGGTGACCTTTTAGTAGTAGCTCAAAATGAAAGAAAAGCCTTTAATGATGATAACGGATCTCATTATTATGCTGATGCACTTTGTTTCCCACTTCCTGAAATAGAAGATTATTATGCGAAAATATGGCTAATAGAAGACGAGACTGAAACACTTATTAGAGAAGGGAGTTTTAATGCTGAAGATCTTGCAAATATTTACCAGGAAGAACAGGAACATTACTACTATCATTTTAGGGAAGCTTGTTGTGGAAAAACAGACAATTCCAATTTACTGGAAGATATAACTGAAAATGAAGAGGATTGTGAAGAAGAACCGCAGGATCCAGAAGAACCAGTAGATTGTAACGTATGTGAAGATGAGGATGATGGAAAAGTAAATGAACTTCGATTAAGATATATAGGAGAAGAGGTAATCACTTTAACAATTAAGAATAATATAACCGGTAATGATGTCATTTTATTAGAAAATGAATCTATCCAACCTGGAGAGATTATTAATATTCCTGCGGAATGGGAACACCAAGGTCACGGGGATGTAATAGGTAACAATTTGGAATTCATTATTGAAGAAGAAACCAATGAATATCTCCACGTAAGTTGTTCTCAAATCCTATATCTCGGGAAATTAAGTAGCCAATCAAGTTCTAATAATGGTAACCAGGGCAATAATTCAAATAGCGGAAATAGAAATGGTCAATCTGGAAATAATAATAATGAGAATGATCCTCAAAACGGAAATTTTGAAATAACATATATAAAAACTAGCGGAGGAGGAGAATGTCCTATCCCTAACTAAAAATATTAAACCCATAGGCCTGTCATTGGGTGGTTCTTTTACAGGCCTATTAATCAAACCTTTTTATTAATTAATCTAAATTTTTTATTATGAAAATCTTTAAAATTTATTTGGCTTATGTCGCTTTATTAGCGATGATAATGACTTCCTGTAGTAAGGAAGACAACCCAGACAGTCCCGATGGACCGGCTGGAGAAGAGATGGTAGCTCTATCTTTTAATTCGATCTTGAAAGATTTTAATGAGGGCAGAGCTCCTATTTATAAACAATCAGAAGCAAATCCAGTAAACCAGGGCGAAAATGCTATTCCAGCTTGTTCTGATGATGCTCCCACGGCTATAAGGGTAGCAATTTTGGATGAAAATGATGAGTGGGTTTCTGGAGATCAATTCTTTGAAATTCCTGTTATTCCAAATGGTGATGGCGGTTGGATGACCGAAGAAACAGACGATATTGAGTTACCAGAAGGTGAATATAGTCTTGAATATTTTGCTGTGTTGTCAGGTGAGAATATTGTTTATATCGCTCCACGTGAAGATGACGATTATGGTCCAGCCGAATACCAAAATTTTGTAGATGACGCCTTACCAATTGACATTGATTTAAGAGAAGGAGTGAAAAAGTATGTTGATGTAGAGGTACTTTGTTATGATGAGCATTTCGTGTACTCCTATGGTTATTTATTCTTTGATTTCGAAGAAGTAGACATCGTTTACTTATGCTTGTTCGGTAATTATTGTGATGAAGATGGTAGACATTATCCTGCAGAATTTAGATTTGACGTTTGGGCATTAAACGATGATGAAGCTGATCCGAAGGGCGACCTATTGTATAGTGATGAAAATGAAACTGGTACTTACGATAATGGAGATTTTTATGCAGATCCATTATGTATTGCATTACCTGATTACGGTGAAGGAGAGGAAGATGTTTATTATGGAGAGCTTTCTCTTTACAACCCAGAAACTGAAACTTGGTCACTAATAAGAATGGGAGCATTTAGCCAACATGATGTTGAAAGCCTAGAATTAACAGGGGAAGATATACCTGCCGGTTATGATAGCGCAAGTAATTACTATCACTTCAGAGAAGGAGCTTGTTCAAACCAGGATGATTCAGACCCATGTTTATTTTCAGAACCAACAAATGAAGGAGAGCATTATTCTAATGATTTTGACGGAGATGACGAGAAAGATTTCATTAGTATAACCGGTATAGATGGTAATTATGATAATGTTACTACTAATTCGCCCTCTAACACTCCTGGCAATGGTACAATGCAAGATGAAGGTACTTACGGTTTCTTTGCATCTCCTAGTGATGTCCACAGTAATTGGATTGGAACTTTACCAGACACAGGTAATATGCTAATTATTAATGGAGAGGATGATATAGCAAATACAGCTCCTTATTTTGTGATTTCCGAATCCGAAGTTTGTCCTGGAGCCGATTACTTTGTAACCTTCAATCTAGTAAATGTTCTCGATGAAGATAATGGCGGAGCTGCCAATAACGTAGATTTACAAGTTAGAGTTAATGGTTCTGTTCTTCCAGGAGTAACTATTACGGCGCCTTATGACAATGGAAACCAGCAATGGTTAAAAGTTGGATTAAGACTAAAAGCAAATGGGAACGGTGAATTTGAGGTTCGTTTTGAAAACGCTGAGACTGCTGCAAATGGAAACGATTTTGCAATAGATAATGTAGTTATCTCAAACGACCCAGGAATTATTGATGGAACAGAAGATATTACGGTTGTTCAGTAATATTAAATGTAAATTTATTTTAATCTAAGAAGAGCCCAAATTTGGGCTCTTCTTTTTTTATGGCTTAATTTCCAATTTCACATAACTTCTTAACTCCTCAAAAAACATCCTAAATTCATTCTCAAATTCGTCATAAAACTCACGTAATTCTTCAACGGCTAAATGCATTTTAGCACGGTATTTAATTCTTCGGTTCATTTGAAAAAGAATTTTCTCTATGCCATCTATTTTTCGATAATTAAAAAGCCAGTTATCAGCGATCATATATGGAAGAAAATTTTGAACTGGTTTTGGTAAAACTTCAAAATTATCTTGAAGAAGTTTATAAAAATCTTCAGTATAAATCTTTAAAGGAATATCACTGTAATCTTTCCAGTTTGCTGCTAGAAAATGATCATATAAAATGTCTACGATAACACGGCTGTAGTGGCCATACCTGTCAAATAAACGTGCTACACTTTTGCTTACAATAGGATGGGTATCAGTAAAAGTATCAATAGCACGATGCAGTACAATTCCCTTTTGAATTTCCGGTGGATACTCTAAATACTGATTTCCTTTAATCGAATCTGCGATAAAATTTCCGATTTTTAATTCGTCATTATCGCCCGAAAGGTATATGTGTGCTAAGAAATTCATCTTTGAAAGTTACATAAATCCGGTAGTTTCCTGTTTAATTTTTGTTAAGTTTTGGCGCTACCTGACTGCTCCTTGTATATTTGTTAAAATTTCAATTTTAAAGACAGACATATTCAAAATATAATAAACTTATGAGTTTAATAAAATCAATTTCAGGAATACGGGGTACAATTGGAGGAAAAACGGGTGATAACCTTACCCCAATAGATACGGTGAAATTTGCCGCCGCCTACGGCACCTGGTTAAAAAATAATTCAGAGGATAAAAAATTAAAGGTAGTTGTAGGTCGTGACGCCAGGATCTCAGGAAAAATGGTCCAGGATTTAACGATGAATACCCTCACCGGTTTGGGAATAGACGTTATAGATATAGACCTTTCAACCACACCAACGGTAGAAATTGCCGTGCCTTCAGAAAATGCGGATGGTGGAATTATCTTAACCGCCAGCCATAACCCAAAGCAATGGAATGCCCTCAAATTATTAAATAGTAAAGGTGAATTTTTGGATGGGGCAGAAGGAGCGAAAATTCTGGAATATGCAGAGCAGGTTAATTTTGATTTTTCGGAAGTAGATGACCTCGGTATAATTACAAGGATAGATAATTATATGGATATTCACATAGAAGAGGTTTTGAAACTTAAACTTTTGGATGCCGAAAAGATAAGAAAGGCCGGTTTTAAAGTTGTGGTAGATGGAGTGAATTCTAGCGGCGGAATTGTAATTCCTGATCTTTTGAAGAAAATGGGCGTTGAGGTAGTAGAACTTTATTGCGAGCCAAACGGGCATTTTCCGCATAATCCGGAACCTTTAAAAGAACACCTTACCGATATTTGTGAATTAGTGAAAAAGGAAAAAGCCGATTTTGGGATCGTAGTAGATCCAGATGTAGATAGGCTTGCTTTTATTGATGAAAACGGAGAAATGTTTGGGGAAGAATATACCCTCGTGGCTTGTGCCGATTATGTGCTATCTAAAACTCCGGGAAATACTGTAAGTAATTTATCGTCTTCAAGAGCGCTTAGTGATGTCACTAAAAAGCACGGCGGGGAATACAATGCCAGTGCGGTAGGTGAAGTTAATGTCGTACAGCTAATGAAAGATTCTAATGCGGTTATTGGTGGAGAGGGCAATGGCGGAATTATTTATCCCGAATCTCATTACGGACGTGATAGTCTGGTGGGAGTTGGATTGTTTTTAACCCATTTAGCCGAAAAAAACATTAGCGTTTCTGAATTAAGAAAAGAATATACAGCTTATTATATGAGCAAAAATAAAATTCAGTTGACTCCTGAAATTGATGTGGACGGAATTTTAAAAGCTATGGAGGTGAAATATAAAGATGAACAAATCTCTACGGTAGACGGGGTGAAAATAGATTTCCCTGAAAACTGGGTGCATTTGAGAAAATCAAATACCGAACCAATTATTAGAATTTATACCGAAGCAAAAAGTCAGGAAAAGGCAGATGAGCTAGCTGAAAATATGATTAAGGAAATTAAGAAAATTATAGCCTAACGTACCACAGCATTTTTGGGAATTTCTTTTCCAAGATGTTTCCAACGCTTGTGCGTCCAGAGATAAAGTTCTGGTTTTTCGCGAATCTGTTTTTCTAAATGCTGAATATAATCTAAGGTAATTTGATTGTTTCCAGTTTCAGCAGGATTATCAGAAATATTAATTAAAGAGGCTTTATAATAGCCTCTTTTTACTTTTTCTACGTGCAGGTAGAGTACTACCATATCAAATTCTTTAGCTATCCTTTCAGATCCTGTATAAAAAGGAACTTTTTTTCCCATAAAATCTGTCCAGAATTTATAACTGGCTGTTTTAGGAGATTGGTCGGCTATCATGGCATAAGCGCCACGCAGGCCGGCATTTTCATTTCGGCTAATGCGCATATTGGCTTTAGAGTTTTGGATAAGTTCGGCGCCAAATCGTCGTCTTATATCATTAATAAGTTTATCAAAACCGGGATTTCTAATTTTTTTGTAAATCCCAAAAGCGCTGTGTTTAAGCTCATGGAGTTGTAAAGCAAAAAGCCATTCAAAACTGGCATAATGCCCACACATGAGCATAATACTTTTGTCGAGTTTTTCTATCCGTCTTATTTCTTCAATATTTGTATAAACAAAGCGTTTTTTAAGTTCTGCTTCAGAAATAGAAATACTTTTTACCATTTCCAGGAACATATCACACATATGTGCATAAAACTTCTTCCGTATTTTAATAATTTCTTCGGAAGACTTTTCGGGAAAAACCAGATTTAAATTATCTGTAACGGTTTTTTTTCTGTATCCAACGAGATGATAAACTATAAAATAAACCACATCTGAAACACGGTAGAAAAGCCAAAAAGGAAGTATGGAAATAAGCCAAAGCAACGGATAAAACAACCAAAAAACTACAGCCTGCATAAAATAATTTTCAGCAAATATATGGTATATTTGGCACTAAACTAAAGCTACTATGGGAGAATTAAACCTGGTTACCCTTATAATTATTGGTGTAAATGTATTGGTTTCATTCAAAGGATTTAAAGACGATTCTTTTTTTCAGAAATATAAATTTAATATCGCCGATATTAATCGTGGGGCCATATATCAAATCCTTACTTCCGGTTTTTTGCATGTAAATACTACCCACCTTTTGGTTAATATGCTTACCCTTTATTTTTTTGCGAATTCAGTAATCTTTTTCCTGGGGACTTTAGGCTTCATTTTAGTGTACCTGGCCAGTTTGGTTTTAGGGAATCTGCTATCTTATTATTTTCATAAAAAAGATATGCATTATACGGCTGTAGGAGCAAGTGGTGCGGTAATGGGCGTGCTTTATTCTGCAATTTTATTGAGGCCTGATATGATGCTTGGCCTGTTTTTTATTATTCCGGTGCCGGCTTATATTTTTGGAATAGGTTATTTGTTTTACACTATTTACGGGATGAAGCGGCAGTTAGGAAATATTGGTCACGATGCACATTTTGGTGGTGCGGTAGGCGGCTACTTACTAACCTTATTGCTTGCTAGCTGGGTTTTTGAAGAACATTTGCTGATGGTAATTCTTTTAGCTCTTCCGATTCTAGTTTTATTTGTGCTACAAAAAATGGGTAAAATATAATTTGGTACTCTTCTTGTTTACTGGTACTGCATCAATATTATAACACAAAACCATGAAAAAGATAATCTTACTTTTCGCTTTAGTTGCGGGGCTTGGAATGCAAGCTCAAAATGATAATAGCAATCCCGGTATTCACGTGACTGGAGAAGGAATTGTAAAAGTAACCCCAGATAAGGTGACCATAAATTCCAGGATTGAACACGAAGGCCAAAGCGCTACTTCGGTGAAATCTCAAAACGATGAGGTGGTAGATAAAGTGATTAAATTCCTGAAATCTGAAGGTGTAGCGGAAAAAAACATTAATACCGATTATATCAATTTGAATAAAAGATATAATTATAATGATAAAACCTATACCTATGTAGCTAGCCAGGCTATTTCTATTACGCTTGAGGATATTAGTAAATATGAATCAATCATGAAAGGCCTATTGGAAAATGGTCTTAACGGAATTAGCGGAATTGAATTTGAATCTTCAGAAATAGAGAAGCATAAAGCAGAAGCGAGAAAAAGGGCAGTTTTGAATGCTAAAGAAAAAGCTGAAACTCTAGCGGAACCTTTAGGACAACGCGTTGGAAAAGCTTTTATGATAAGTGAGGGCAGTAGTAGTTATTATCAGCCCGTTTATCGTGCAATGGAGATGAAAGCTTCATCAGACCAGGCTTCAAACCAGGAGACGATTGCTCCCGGGGAAATGGAGGTTAATATTAAAGTGAACGTTGCTTTCCAATTACTTATGGAGTAAAAGAAATAAGTTTTAAATAAAAAAGCGCCAGAAAGGCGCTTTTTTATTTTATGGAAAAATCAGAATATCTAACCTTTATTAAGCAATTCTCCAATTTTGTTATCTAAAGCATCACCTCTAAGATCACGGGCTACAATGGTACCATCTTCATCTAATACAAAAGCGGCTGGGATAGCTTTAATTCCGTAGAGCTGTGCCACAGGATCCTGCCAGAATTGAAGGTTAGAGACCTGGTGCCATGGCAAACCATCTTCTTCAATAGCTTTTATCCAACGATCTTTTTGTCCGGGACGGTCTAAAGAAACGCCAATTATGCTTAAACCATCGTCTTTGTATTTATTGTATGTTTTAACGAGGTTTGGATTCTCAACGCGGCAGGGTTTACACCAGGCTGCCCAAAAATCTATTACCGTAACTTTTCCCATGGCATCTTTTAAAGCAAGCTTATCACCATCTGGAGTAGGGGCAGTAAAGTTTGGAGCTTTGCTACCAACGGCTACTTTATTTTCTTTTTCAAGGTTTTTAGCGATCTGTTTTCCGATAGCAGTATTCTTTATTTCTTCAGAAAGCCCTTCATACATTTCCTTGATCTCGTTTACCGGGTAAGATTTCATTCTAAGCATATCGCTTATCACCATTATAGATACAAAAGAATCTGGGTTTTCCTGAACTATTTTTTTCTTAAAAACCTTATCGTTATCTATAATTTCTTTTTCGGTTTCCTTTAAGTTGGTAAGTTTAGTGCTGTCTTTTTGTTGAAAAGCAGAGCGCATAGCGGTACGGCCTTTCATCACCTTTTCATTTACCTTGGTCAAGTGGCCTAAATATTCCTGTAATAAACGATTTTCCTTTCCACCGCTTACTTCAGAAGCACGTAAACTATCTTTATAAACTTTAAAGTTTATTTCTTCATTTTCAGAAATAAAAATCACATTTCCCTGGGTACCTTCAAATTCAAGAAAGCTTAAATTAGGAGTTTCAGGATCTTCCATATCCAGTTCAAAATGTCCGTCTTTAATTTTAGTAGAGTCTACCCGGTTTGGACGGTTGGTATTTTCGTCAATTTCAGAAATATATACCATTTTGCCGTCTTCCATTTTAGGAGCCTCTCCCGAGATAGAATAACCTTTATCTTCCTGGCAGGAAGTAAACGCTGCTGCAACAGCAAGCATAATTATTATTTTACGCATAAAATTTGTTTTGTTTAAGGCAAAAATAAGCATCTGGCCTTGCAATACCACCGTAATTTTATAAAAAATTGTTAATTTCAACTCTGTTAATTTGTAAGCCTTGGGGAATATGTAATTTTAACTGATATTACCTTTTTATGACAGAACAGAAAGAAGATTTACCTTTTGAGATCCAGATTAGTTTTCATAAAGTTGTTGAGCAATATAAGAAGCAACTGGAGCATGAAGAAAGTGAGGTTGCCCGTAATTATATAAAAAGCATTTTAGAGCATGTAAAATCTTTTCCTGCATTAACCGAAGGAATTAATGATTTTGATGAGCTCAAGAAATACAAAGAACCGGTAAGGGTTTTACTAGACGATCTTTTTCCCAGCGTGCTTACCAATAATGAAATAAAAGCTGCTTCTATACCTTTTCAAAATTTCTTATTTAATAGATCTAAGCGTTTTAAAAAAATAATGGAGGCCACTCCAGATGATTTTGAACTGGAAATAAGAAACCTTGATAATAAAACTATTTACGTACAGGAATGCATTAATATCTTGAACGATTATTATGGTTATAATATTGATTATTCCAGGCCTTTATATTTTGATATTCCGGATGAACAGGGTATAATAAGGCGTTACCGTATTGCATTAAACGGCGATTTTATTGATATTTTCCCTAAGGATAAAGCCAAAAAGATCACCGATGACGATGTAGATGAATTATTACAGAATGTTGAGAATATAGATTTGTGGAAAGAAAAATTCCCGCCCCAAAGCTGGGTATTTAAAGGCTTTACCATAGTAAATCTTACCGATGTTACTATGGATGACGCCATATCTGAATTAAAAACGGCCTTGCTTTTTGAAAAATCTTCAGAACAGGACGAACTCTTAAAACTGGAAGAAATTTTTAGATCTATTTACAAAATTCCCGATCTAAGAGTAGGTTTTACAGTTTATAATCCGCAGGATGAGATGTTTGAAAAAATGGAATATAAAGATGCCAATAGTTATATTCTAAATGATGAATTGGTGAGTGAGTGCAGGGAAGGGGTTTGTGAAGAAGGTTTCAATAACATTTTTAAAGATTATAGTTTCTTTAGTATTGCTAATGTGGAAGAATATGCCAAAAAAACTAAGAATAATATTCTTTCCAGGCGGTTAAAGGAAAGTGATGTAAAAAGTTGTATTCTGGCCCCGGTGGTAAAAAACAATCGTTTGCTGGGGGTTTTAGAATTGGTAGCTAAGAAGAAAAATCAACTTAACAGTATTAATACGATTAAGTTAGATGAGATTTTACCTTATATCGCTACTGCGGTAGATAGAAATAGAAGCGATTTTGAAAATAGGGTTAAAGCTGTTATTCAAAGTGAGTGTACTTCTATACATCCTAGTGTTTTATGGGTATTTGAGAAGGAAGCGAAAAAATATATTCGGGATTATGATGAAGACGGACTTGCTTCTTTTAAAGATATTGTTTTTAAAGATATTTATCCGCTTTACGGGCAAATAGATGTGGTAGCTTCTTCAGATGCCAGAAACGATGCGATTCAAAAAGATTTACTGCATCAATTAGAAGAAATTCAATCTATAATAGATAAGGCGTATAAATTGGAGGAGCTTCCAATTTATGAACAGGTGAAATTTAGAATTTCCGATTTTATGGAAGACCTGGAAAGTAGCCTGAATGCTTCCAGTGAACAGAAGGTATTTAATTTACTTCAGAAGGAAGTGAATCCTATAATGAGCCATTTACGAAAGCAGTCTTCAGAATTAAAAGACCTGGTAGAGGAATATCAGCATAAACTCAA
This sequence comes from Salegentibacter salarius, assembly GCF_900168265.1. Lineage (GTDB taxonomy): Bacteria > Bacteroidota > Bacteroidia > Flavobacteriales > Flavobacteriaceae > Salegentibacter > Salegentibacter salarius. The sequence continues at coordinate 142,839 of NZ_FVZF01000001.1, forward strand.
TCCGGAAACAGGAATAATCTACAATCATCGTAAAGACTACGATAAAACCGTGCAACAAATAAACCGTACGATGTCTCGTTTTTTAGACCGGAAACAAATTGATGCGCAAAAGATCTATCCTCATTATTTTGAACGCTATAAGACAGATGGGGTAGACCATAATATTTACATTGGCGCTTCTATGGTAAAGGATAGGCCTTTCAATAAGGTATATCTTTATAATTTAAGGCTTTGGCAGTTGAGTACCATGTGTGAAATGGAAAATCGTTTTTACCAGCTGCAACAAACCACACCTATTAAGCTAGACGCTGCTTCTCTAATTTTGGTTTATAATTCCACCATGTCTATTCGATATCGAATGGATGAAAAGAAATTTGATGTAGATGGGACTTATAACGCGCGTTACGAAATTATTAAAAAGCGTATAGATAAGTCGTTTATAAAAGGAACTGAAGAGCGTGTGACCAAAAAGGGAAAAATAGCAATAGTTTATAGCCAGCGAGCAGACGAAAAAGAGTATCTAAGGTATATTAAATACCTGCAGACTAAACACTACCTTGGTGATGAGGTAGAATTGTTAGATCTTGAAGATGTACAGGGTGTAGTTGGGCTCAAGGCTATTAGGGTAGAAGTGTTATATACGCCCAATAGCAATGAACCCGATAGAACTATTAATTATGAAAATTTAATGGAAGAATTACATTAGGTAAAATGCTCCCACAAATGCAATTACCGAGATAATGATACCTATCATGAATACTGTATAGGTAATCCTCAGTATTTTATATTTTCTATGCAAAACCTTACCAAGTAAATGGAGGTCTAGCATTAAAGATTCGTAGACGTAATCTTTATCTTTTATTATTTCTTTCATTCCCCATTTGAATTGTTCAAACGGCATTTTATGGCTATTCCCAAAAAATAAAAGGTTTACTTCCCGATTCTTTACCTGTTCTTTTGTAAACTCTCCGCTTGTAACCTGCGGACGTGTAGATAATACCGAAAGAATAATTGAAGCTACACTAAATAAAATCAGGATAAGGGTTGGAATCAATAAGTGCTTATTACTGGCAGCATCCAGTTTCGGGATCATATTTGCCAGCGCCAGTGAAATAATAATTGCGTTTACCGATAGCAATATGTTGGCTTTAGTATCGGCAATATCACTTAATTTTATGTGGTTTCTAAGCGTTACCCTAAAAAGTGTTTGGATACTCCTTTCTGGATTATCATTCTTGTAACGCGCCTTCATTCGCGCCTTAGCTTCCTCTTTCTTAAGTTTTTTCTGTTGTTTATTTTTGTCTTCAATAAGTTCCAGCAGGTTTTCTTCCTTTGCCGGCCCCCATTCCTCGATAGCGTAATCGGTGTAGAATTGATGTTTTTCGGTAAACATTCTTATGTTTTCCTGTATCCATTCTGCAGTAGTGAAATTCTTAATGTTATGAAGTTCCAATTCCTGTCTTAAAAGTTCACTGGTTTCTTCAAAATAATCTTTTGCAAAATGAGAAGAATCTGCATCTTTTATGATTTTTTCAGAAATAGTCTTTGGTGTAGAATCAAACTTGGTGGCTTTAATGTTATTTACTACCTCTTCAATTAAGTCTGGAGTGGCATTATTTTGCTCCAGGAAGTCTTTTGCAATATTTACACTTTCCTCTTCATGTCCTTTAAAAGTACGAGTGTATCCGGTGTCATGTAACCAGGCAGCAAGTAATAGTGCTTCCTCTTGTTTAACATTAATTTCGGATTTGGCAATTAATTCTTTAGTACTTTTAACGACGCGTTGTGTATGCTTATAGTTGTGGTATATATACGTGTTCGGTAGTTTTTCCTTAAAAAGATTTAAAACAAAATCATCTGCTTTCTCAATGAGATTATTCATATATTTTAGCTTGTTTTTGTTTAGCCAAAGTACAAAAAATGTTCAATACCCCTTATGAAAAAAACTAACATCTTTATATCACTAACAGCCCTGTTAGTGATTTTTTCGTGTGTATCTACAGATCCCAAATATCGCGAAGGTGAACCTACTTCCAATTTTGGATATCCTGAAAACAAAGATATAGAGAAATCTTTCTACCTGTTAGGAGACGGTGGTTATTCTCCAATTGGAGGAAGTTCCGATGGTCTTATTGCTTTTAAAAGTTATTTAGATTCGGTGAAGCAATCAGACAATTACACCATTTTTCTAGGCGATAATATTTATCCTGACGGAATGCCTGAAAAAGACTCCCCAGATAGGGAAGCTGCCGAATATAGAATTGATGCCCAGTTAGATGCCATTGAAGATTATGATGGTAATGTGCTCTTTATTCCCGGAAACCACGATTGGTACAACGAACGTATTGAAGGTTTAAAAAGGGAAGAGGATTACTTAAAAGAAAAGTTTGGTGAAGATTTGATCTGGAGTCCAAAAACAGGCTGCGGATTGGAAATTATGGATATTGGTGAAGAAATTACTTTAATTGTAATAGATTCCCAATGGTATTTGGAAGACTGGAATAATAATCCTACAATAAATGATAACTGCGCCGAAATTAAAACGCGGGAGGCAATGTTTCTTGAAGTTGAAACCGAACTTAAAAAGAGCCAGAACAAAACCGTTATTGTAGCACTACACCATCCCTTATTTACTAACGGAATTCACGGAGGTCAGTATAATTTTAACAGTCATATTTATCCTTCTCAAAAGAAAATTCCGATTCCAATTTTAGGATCTTTAGCCACATTAATTAGAACTACGGGAGGAGTTTCTATCCAGGATGCTCAGAACGAAAGGTATAAATCTCTGGTTAAACGTCTTGAAACTTTAGGGCATGATTCAGATCGTTTACTGTTTGTAAGCGGGCACGAACATTCATTGCAGTATATTAAGCACGGGAAAATTAATCAAATTGTTTCTGGATCTGCTTCCAAAGCAACTTACGCAACCTTAAGCAACGATGGCCTTTTTGCTTATCCCGAGCAGGGATTTGTAGTTTATGATGTTTTTAAAGATGGTTCTTCCTGGGCTAGTTTTTATGGAAATGAAAACAATAAACCCAAACTATTATATCAGAAAGAAATTTTTAAGGCACCAAAGGAATTTGATGTTTCAGATTTCAAGGAGGAATTTGAAAAAACGATTACTACCTCAGTTTATCCAAAAGATGATACCGAAAAAGGAACTGTCCACCGAACTGTTTGGGGGCAACGCTATCGCGAACTTTATGGTACAGATATCAATGTAAAAATCGCAGATCTTGATACGCTTTATGGAGGGCTTACTCCAATGCGTGCAGGTGGTGGTCACCAAACTATTTCTATTCGGTTAAAAGATAGTTTAGGTAGGGAATATAACATCAGGAGAATTAAAAAGAAAGCCGTTCAGTTTTTACAAACGGTTGCGTTTAAAGATACGCCTATAGAGACCCAACTGGAGAATACGGTAGCAGAAGACGTTATATCAGATTTTTATACGGCTGCCCATCCTTATGCCTTTCTAGCCATCCCAACTATGGCAGATGCTATTGGGGTTTATCATACCAATCCAGAAATCTACTATTTGCCCAAACAACCTAAGTTAGGAAAATACAACGAAGAGCACGGGGATGCTATCTATATGATAGAGGAAAGACCTGAAGATCATTGGTTGGGAGCAGAAAGTTTTGGCTCTCCTAATCACGACATTCAAAGTACGGCGGGAATGTTTGACCGTTTGCGCAGAGACGAGAAGTATTCTTTAGATGAACCTGCTTATGTTAAAGCCAGAATTTTTGATATGCTTATTGGCGATTGGGACAGGCACCAGGATCAATGGCGCTGGGCTGAAATTGAAGATGAAGAAGGTAATCGCACATTCGAACCAATTCCAAGAGATAGGGATCAGGTATTTTCAAATTTTGACGGTGCATTTTTCGGGACTTTAAGGGCTCTAACAGGTTTTGCCTCGCAATTTGCGGTCTATGATGATGATATTAATGATGTAGAGTGGTTTAATGTTTCAGCAACCGGTTTAGACCGTTCTCTACTGCAAAATGTAGGAAAAGAAACCTGGAAGGAGCAAGCCGAATTCATTAAAAAGAATATGACCGATGAGGTTATTGAAAAAGCTTTCCAAAAACTTCCCCCGGAAACTTACGATGAAACAACCGAAGAATTAATTGAAAAAGTAAAAGCACGAAGAGATAATATTGTAGATATCGCCTTAAGATATTACGATCACTTTGCAGATCTTGCCATTATTACAGGAACAGATAAAGACGATTTTGTAGATGTTACCCGAATGAAAGACGGGAAGACTAAAATTAAAATTAGCAGAAATAAAGATGGCGAAAGAGGCGAGGTAGTAAGCGAAAAAGTTTACCATAGGGATGAAACGGAGGAAATTTGGCTATACGCCCTAGATGATGATGATGAAATTTTGGTTGAAGGAGAGGGCGACGATTATATTTTCCTTAGAATAATTGGTGGACAGAATAATGATATATATACTATTAAAAATGGAAACAGGCTTAAGATATACGATCATAAATCCAAACCCAATACTGTAAAAGAAGCCGGGGATGCTAAATTCAGGTTTCGGGATAATTATGAGATAAATACTTACGATAAGGATAAGAAAATCTTTACCGGCGGTGCCATTGTACCGGCCTTTGGTTTTAATCCAGACGACGGGTTTAAGATTGGTCTGGAAATGGTTACCACAAAAAATGCTTTTAAAAGAAATCCGTTTACTACGCAGCATACCTTCGGTGGGGGTTATTATTTTGCCACCAACGGATTTGATTTATATTATGAAGGTGAATTTGCACTTATCCTTGGGGAGTATAATCTAAAAGTTGGAGCTAATTATGCCAGTCCTAATTTTGCGAGTAACTTTTTTGGCTACGGTAATGAAACTCCAAATTTCGACGAAACTCTGGACTTTGATTACAATAGGGTGAAAATTAGTCGTTTTGGAGTAAAAGCAGGTTTTGAAAACCAGACGCCATTTGGTAGTATGTTTAGGTATATGGCTAGTTTTGAAGGAAACCAAGTTGATCCTACAGATGGAAGATTTATCACTGAAGACTTTACTACCGATGACCCGGAATTCTTTGACAGGAAATATTTTGCCGGCTTAGATGCATTATATCGTTACGAAAGTTATGATAATAGGCTTAACCCAAGTAGAGGAATGAAATTTGAATTGAACCTTGGTGGACAAATGAATACCGCTGAAACTTCACAGGTTTATGGATATTTCAAGCCTTATTGGGGCTTCTATAATGCACTTACCAGGAATAGAAAACTGGTTTTAAAAACTCGCGTACAGGCTCAATTAAACATGGGAGATGATTATGAATTTTACCAGGCTGCGCAATTAGGTGGAAACACCGGCTTAAGAGGTTATCGCTTGCAGCGTTTCACCGGTAAAAGTGCTTTTGCCACAGGTGCCGATCTAAGGTATGGTTTCGACCAGTTTACAACCAGATTCCTGCCACTACAAATTGGTGTTTTTACTGGTTACGATTTAGGTAGAGTCTGGAACGACTTTGAAGATAGTAGCAAATGGCACGATAGCTATGGTGTAGGATTTTGGGTTAATAGCGCGGAAGCTGTAAATGGAACCTTCAGTTTATTTAAAGGAAGTGAAGGCTATAGATTTTTCTTTGGTTTCGGATTTGAATTTTAATAGATAGTAAGAAATAAACATTCAAAAAAGCTCCCGGGAAAAAAAATCCCGGGAGCTTTTTTATTTTCTGAGATTTAGGTTTTTATTTTCTCTGAGTAACGATAGCTTAAATCTTTTCCCTTTCTCTCTATGCTTGTATGCTTGATCTTTTAAGGTTATTAAGTTTTAAATATTGGCTTCTTTGGAATAGATTCTGATATAAAAAGAATCCCTGCAGAGCTGATAGTAAGCAAAATCCATAGGTCTTAATGATAGTTATTTCCTAGTTCAGTAAAGAAAAAGCAATGACTTTATCTTGATAAGTAAGTCTAATTAAAGTTCCTTTGAAGCTAGAACACCTAAAGTAAAATCAACTTAAAGCTGAAATGAAATAAGCTGGGATTATTCCCCTTAATCCGGCTTCTTCATATTAAGAGTGTTCGAGAAATCGATAGTTCGAATAGGGAATGGGATGTTGATACCATTCTTATCGAAAGTTTTCTTGATTTCTATAATAGCGATGTCTCTAGCGACTAGTAGATCCCGGTTTTTAGTAGCATCAGTCCAGAAGCGCACTACAAAATTGATAGAACTATCACCAAATTCGGTAAACATAAATTCAACCTGTTCGTTTCCGCGGGAAGGGAAATGTTCAGAAATGGTTTCTATGGTCATTTCTTTAACCTTTTCAAGGTTGGAAGAGTATCCTACACCGCAATTTAGCATAACCCGGGACCGGGTAGTCCTGGAAAAATTTTTAAAAGGCTCTTCCACAATTTTAGAATTGGGAATTACCACGTAGTTATTGTCAGATTGTTTTACCACAATATTCCGGAGATTAATTTCAGTAACTTCTCCGGCATAGGAATTTGTTTCTATCCAATCTCCAATTTGAAGTTCAGGTAGGAAACTTAAGATAATTCCTGAAAAAGTATTGTTTAAAGTACCTTGTAGGGCTAGACCTATAGCTAAACCAACAACACCTGCACCCGCAAGCACCGATGTAAGGATCTTGTTGAGGTCTAGAATACCAAGGGCAATAAAAAAACCGATAAGGATCACAATTGCCTTGCTCACCTTAACGGTTATCTGTCTAATGGAATCTTGTTTAACCCTATTCCCAAGAAGCTTGTTTAGTAATTGTCCGGTGTATTTCGCAAGAAATACGAATATTACAAAAACAAGAATTGCTAATAAAAAGTTTGGCAAATTCAATATCAATGAATCAAGCCAGCTTATTAATTTTGCGCTAATTCCCTCCAGAGATTCTTTAAGGTTAAATTTTTCTTCCAATATTTATATGTTAGCTGGATTTATGAGAATCGGTTGTTTTCATTTTCCAGGCATCTAGCATCCAACTGGTTTTTTCCAGTTCTCTAATGTAGGCACCAATAAGATCTATAGTACCTTCATCTCCAGCTTTATCTGCGGTTTCTACTACAGATCGCATTTGTTTTAATAATGTTCCATGATCTTTTAGCAGCGTTTCAATCATTTCATAATCGGTTAGATCTGCCTTAGATTCTTTAATATTTGAAGCCTCTAGATAATCGGTTAAATTACTAATAGGAGTGTATCTTAAAGTAAGAATACGCTCTGCAATTTCATCTACCTTTAATTTAGCTTCATCGTATAATTCCTCAAATTTTTCGTGTAGATCAAAGAAATTTTTACCGATTACATTCCAGTGAAAATTTCTAAGTTTTTGATAATACAAGTGGTAATCTGCAAGAAGAACATTCAGTTCGTCTACGGTTTTACCTGTTTTTTCTTTATCGAGTCCTAAATAGCTCATAGTTTTATTTTATTGATTTTTAAATTTCAATACGAAAATATGATAGTTTGGTGATTCAGCCAATAAATTCAGCTGATTTAATAGAAGTTTAACGAAGCTTAATTAATAGGACGATTGTCCTTTAAATCTAACTTTTTAATCATTTCTTTTGAAACCTGACCACTGGAAACACCGTAGCCATCAACTAATACTCCTTTGTAACCTTTAGAAGTGGTAATAGCATAAAGAATAGCATTATCATCAGGATTACTCATTCCTTCAAATCTAAGAACTTTATCAACATCAAAATCTTCAACCCCAAAGGTTTCATCTTCAGATTTAAGTTCTATTTCTTCGTCCAGAAGGTTGAAGTCGTGTTCATAACCTTCTTCTAGTTTTAGTTTGTTTATCGCTTGGGAAAGCGTTCCGTAATCTTTCATTTTAAATTGTTTGACTGATTAATAATGTTAAATTACGTTGACAAGCCCTGATATGCAAATATTAAAACCTGTTTAGGATAAGTTTAACTCCTAAACGAAGGCACGTTTTTAAAAGGCTCACAAGGGGTTTTAGGTGTTTGTAGTTACCCAGAAAATTGACTTAATTATCCTCGTCATTTTTCTTCTTTCCCAGGTTGAAAAGTCCGAGAGGGAAAACGAGTAGAAGGAAAAAATACCAGCCCGTAACTAATCCTACAATTGTAATAATTGCAGCAATAATATAAAACCAGTATGAGGTATGGAATTTCATAGTTTGATAAATTGAAAACTAGATGCAAACTTAATAAATAGCCTTTTATTTAAAAGTTGAGGCTTCGATTATCAGGGAAAACATTAGTTGAATTTTTCAACTTCGAAAAAGCTTTTATAATTTATTCAGTTAGCTCTCGGAGCAGGCGTTTGGTTTGTGAAATTAGTTTATAATTTTATAACCGTCTAAAAAACATTTATGAATTTGGGGGTTTCTTAGCTCACGAATTTATTGGATATTTGCAGATTAGCGATTTTTCTAAAAGAAATTAAGAGGGAAATAATTGATTTCTAAGAATTCAATAATGGAAACCAGCGTAGTGCGGAACGCAATAAAAGCTAACAAAAAGGAGATGATTATAAGCCTGTGATAAATTCCCTCAGCAGGATTAAATAATAAATAGATGAAAAATAAAATCACTTTAAAGGAACTGGCGAAATTGCTTAATGTATCGGTTTCTACAGTTTCCAAGGCGTTGCACGATAGTCCTGAAATTAGTCCTAAAACTGTGGAACGGGTTAAGGAACTCGCAAAGTTGCATAAATACCGACCGAATCCTGTAGCGGTGAATTTGAAGAGTAGTAAAAGTGGAACTATTGGAGTAATTATACCAAATATTGCTAATACATTTTTTGCTAATGTTTTATCGCGCATTGAGGCCCGGGCTCAAAAAGCTGGTTTGCAGGTTATCACTTATATTTCTAATGAAAGTTTAGCAAGAGAGCAACAAATTACCGAAATGCTAACTTCAGGTTTTGTTGATGGAGTGCTTATAGCTATTTCAGAGGAAACGCAGCGTAAAAAAGAATATGAACACCTTTTTAATTTGGTAGATTACGATATTCCGGTGGTGCTTTATGACAGGGTTAATTTGGATCTTCCGGTAGATAAAATTGGGATAGACGATGAACATAGTTTTGGAGATGCTACTCGTTTATTACAAACCCGTGGTATAAAAAAAATAGGAATTGCAACCTCAATTCATCATTTGGGAGTGGGGAAGCTTAGAATTACAGGCTACAGGAATGCGTTGAAAGATGAAAAGGACTTTTATATAGCGAACTCTTCCAAGCCTGATACTTTAAGAGAAAAAACCAGGAAACTTCTGGTAGAGGATAAAGTTGAAGCCATACTTTGTTCAGATTTTGAAAGTACAATGCTGGTTTATCGAATGGCCTATGAGAATAAAATCAAGATTCCGGAAGACCTGAAAGTTATCGGCTTCATAAATGGTGATGTGGCTCGTTATTTAACTCCTTCAATAAGTTACGTGGAGCAATTTCCGGGAGAAATTGGAGAAGAAGCTGTTGAACTATTGGTGGACCGTATAGAAAATAGAGTCGCCGGAAAACCTCCAATTAACAAAACCATACACACTAAGTTGATTCATATGGAATCTACAGGGTTTTAAATTTAAAAATTTGAGACATTTTTAGGGAATAGCCAGAAAAACTATCTTTGAAAGGTATTTTATATTTTGTAAATGAAAGATAATCCTTTAGAAAAAAACATACTTATTACCGGCGGGGCTGGGTTTATTGGCTCTCACGTGATCCGACTTTTTGTAAATAAATATCCCAATTATCGGATATTCAATTTAGACGCATTAACCTACGCGGGAAATCTTGAAAATATTAAGGATATTGAGAACGCTCCCAATTATCACTTTATAAAAGCTAATATCACCGATGCTAAAACAATAAAAGCTTTATTTCAAAAGCATCAGTTTGATAGTGTTATCCATCTCGCTGCAGAGTCTCATGTAGATCGTTCTATTTCCAACCCCAAAATATTTGTAGATACCAATGTAACCGGCACTCTTAATTTAATGGAAGCGGCCCTGGAAACTTGGCAGGGTAATTTTAAGAATAAAATATTCTACCATATTAGTACAGACGAAGTGTATGGCACGCTAGGAGAAACAGGATTGTTTACCGAAACTACTTCTTATGCACCTAACTCCCCTTATTCGGCTTCAAAAGCAGCTTCAGATCATTTTGTAAGAGCTTACGGCGAAACTTATAATTTGCCGTATGTAATTTCTAATTGTTCGAATAACTACGGTCCAAATCAATTTCCTGAAAAATTGATTCCTCTTTTTATCAATAATATAATCGAAAACAAAGCTTTACCGGTTTATGGAGACGGAAAATATACCCGCGATTGGTTGTATGTTCTGGATCACGCCAAAGCGATAGACCTGATCTTTCATAAAGGCAACAATAAATCAACTTACAATGTAGGTGGGTTTAACGAGTGGCAGAATATTGATTTAATTAAGCTATTATGTGAGATAATGGACAAAAAATTGGATAGAAACGAAGGTGACTCTGAAACGCTTATCACTTTTATAAAAGATCGTCCCGGCCACGATAAACGCTATGCTATAGATGCAAGTAAAATTAATAAAGAACTTGGCTGGGAGCCTTCGGTAACTTTTAAAGAAGGTTTAATGAAAACCGTAGATTGGTATCTACAGAATCCCGCTTGGATAGAAGCAGTGGTTTCCGGGAGTTACCAGGAATATTATAAAATGCAGTATTTATAACGCTGCACCCATAGGTGCTATATGTAAGGTTTAATGATTACAAGCCTGTGATAAATTCCCGTTTCGGGAGATAATTTATAAAAGAATGAAAGGAATAATTTTAGTGGGCGGAACTGGTTCACGTTTGTATCCCATTAATCATATCAATAGGGAAAATTTAATAAATTTCTCTATTGTAATTTTAAAAATAAGAAGATAATGAGTTGGATTGAACTTTTAGGACCTTCAGGTATTGGTAAATCTACTTTCTTATCACTTTTACAAAAAAATAGAGTACACAGAGTATGGGTTACTGAACAAGAAGCATTAAAAGAAATAATATCCAAAAAGAATTATAGAGGACTAAAGCAAAAGGCTTTACAGTATTATTTAAACCAAAATTTTATAAATTTTCATAAATCCTACTTGCAAGATTTAGTATTACAAAAAGAACAGGCATATGAAGCAGAAGCCTACAAATATAACGCTATAATCAGATTATTTTTTCATTTCCTTCTTCAAGATGAAAAATTACTAGCAGAATTAGGAGAAAGAGAATGGAGTGAAAAAGCATACTGGAATTGTTGGTATAAATCACTGATAGGAAATTTATGTGTTTTTAATTATTATAAATTTGAAAAGCCAATAGTAGTTGATGAAGGTGTAATTCAAAATAATCCGTATATATTTTATTTAGACAAAACATACAAAGGAAAATTACCCAAAGGATTAATCTTTATTAAATCGGATGTAGAGAGTATATATGAAAATTTAATTCATAGAAAAAATGATATTGGGAAAAGGCGTATTCATAAAAATATGGATGAAAATTCACTAAAAATTTTCATAAATCAAGAATTAGAAAATTATTCAAAGAAATTGGATTTTGCTAAGAAATTAAATATTCCATATATCGAAATAGATTTTAGTCACGCTCAAGAGGAAAATATTAAAAGGGCGAATGGTTTTTTAAACCAATTAGCCTGAAACCAAAGTTCTACGAAAAATAATTGAGTTTAGTGATTTTTTTGAAAAATCTTGAAAATCTAAAGAATTCAAGTATAATAAATTAGTTATTTAGTTTGTTAAGGGGGGTAAATATTTACTTTTTTGTTTATAAACACTCAAAAATATGAGGATACCATTAGTCTTTAATTTCTAATTAAAAATCTCTGGCAGATTATTAATAAAAGAAATACTCTAAAAATCACTTTAAATTAAAATGCTAAATAAATAATTAATGTCCAGTCGCAATAGAGTATTTTCTGGTTTAGTATGGACCTTTTCTCAGCAATTTGGAAATCTTCTAATTGGTTTTGTAGTTTCTCTCGTTTTAGCAAGAATTTTACTTCCTGAAGAGTTTGGTTTAATAGCTATGGTAGTCGTGCTCGCGAGTTTTGCCGAAGTACTTGTAGATTCGGGGATGACACAATCTTTGATTAGGAGTGAAAATTTAGATAAAGAAGATTATTCTACAGTTTTTTATTTTAATGTATTAGTAAGTATTATCTTATATCTTTTGTTTTTTTTATTGGCTCCATTGATATCTTCATTTTATGATGAAAAAAGTCTTATTGCTATCACCAGGGTATATTGCATTGTTTTTATAATAAATGCATTCTCAAGTGTACAACAAACTAGGTTAACGCGTCGGATGGATTTTAAAATTCAGGCGTTAATATCTATCCCGGCTAAAGTAGTTGGAGGAATAATAGGAATTATGCTAGCATACTTGGGTTTTGGTGTATGGAGTCTGGTATGGAGCTATGTATCTTTCTCCGTAGTCAACACAATTCAAATTTGGTACTATTCGAAATGGATACCCAGTAAAATTTTTAATTTTACGAAGCTGAAGAAACATTTATATTTTGGATATAGACTGACGATTTCTGGTGTAATTAATAAACTTTTTAATAATGTTTATCTCATTGTTATAGGTAAATTTTTTAATCCTACAGTTTTGGGTTTTTATACACGGGCCGAAACGGTAAACCAATTGGCCGTTTCCAGTATCTCAGGGGCTCTTAACAAGGTTACTTTTCCTTATTTTGCTAAAATTCAGAATGATAGAGTTAAATTAAAAAAGGTTTATAAGGATTTGATGAAAATGGTTGTGTTTATAGTTTCTCCAATTCTGATTTTTGCGGGAGTTTTAGCTGAACCTTTATTCATCGTTCTATTTACCGAGAAATGGTTGCCTGCTGTACCTTTTTTTCAAATTTTATGCTTAACAGGAATTCTGCATCCCATTCATGCATATAATCTCAATATATTAAAAGTAAAAGGACGTAGTGATTTATATCTTAAAATAGCCATATTTAAAAAGATTTTAATAGTTATTGGGATTATAATCGGAATTCAATTTGGGATATATGGATTACTTTATGCACAGGTAATTTTATCATTTTTATTTCTCTTAATAAATGGTTATTATACCAAAATCTTTATAGATTATGGCCCTTTAGAGCAATTTAAAGATATTTCAATTTTTATTTTTATAGCTATTATTGGGGGAGCGGTTATATATTATTTGGATTCATCATTTTTTAAAATGAGACACAATATTTTTAGGTTGATTACGGGTTCCTTTATAGGAGTAATCGTGTACATTGCTCTGACATTAAAGTTTCAAAACTCAACTCTTAAACAATTGAAAGCTATTTTAAAAAGAAGTAAGTTTTAGCTTTAAATTAGTTTTGACATTGATTGGATTATTGAAATTTCCTGAATAATTAACCTTATTAACAATTCGCATTTATTGTGATATTATAGTTAAAGACTTTATGGCTATTCAGGTTGACTATCAGTTAGAAGGGATATTCATTAAATACTAAAAGAAATAATTGGATTCCCCCTGTATATTAATTTTATCTTTATTTTCTTTCCTTTATTAACTAATTTTTTGAAAAATGATTCCGGTAACTAAAACATTTTTGCCTCCTAAGCATGAATACACGCAAGTAATCCAACAAATTTGGGAAAGCAACCAGATTGCAAATGGCGGGGAACTTTTATTTGGTCTGCAAAAAGAATTAAAAATTAAATTGGGATGCACAGATCTTATTCTTACTGCCAACGGAACAATTGCTATTCAAATAGCTCTTAAAAATATGGCCAAAAGTGGGGAGGTGATTACTACACCATTTAGTTACGTAGCTACTACTTCGAGTATTGTTTGGGAGAATTGCACTCCTGTGTTTGTTGATATTCATCCTGAATATCTCACGATTGATGAAAATAAAATTGAAGCTGCTATTACAAATAGAACTACAACGATACTCGCAACACACGTTTTCGGGAATCCTTGTAATGTTGATGAAATTGAAAGAATCGCCAAGAAATATAATTTAGAAGTAATTTATGATGCTGCACATTGCTATGGTGTGAATTATAAAGGTCAGTCCCTTTTTAATTATGGAGATATAAGTACGTGTAGTTTTCACGCAACAAAGATTTTTCATACAGGGGAAGGAGGGGCTTTGTTTTGTAAAGATAAAGATCTATATCATAAGCTATTTTATAGCCATAATTTTGGTCATAAAGCCGAACTGGAATTTTATGGTTTGGGGATAAATGGTAAAATGAATGAATTGCAAGCAGCAATGGGGTTGGCAGTTTTACCTTACGTTGATGATCTAATTCAAACCCGAAAAAAGCAGGTTGAACTTTATAACAAAATTTTGGACTTTGAAAATTTAAAAAAAATTATAATACGGGAGAATACAGATTGGAATTACAGTTACTATCCGGTTATTTTTAAAAGCGAAAGCCATTTGTTGCGGGTTCAGAGGGCCTTGAACGAAGAGAAAATTTTCCCAAGAAGATATTTTTATCCTTCTCTAAATACCTTAGACTATGTTAAATTTGAAGAAATGGAAATATCACAAGATATTTCCAAAAGTATTTTATGTTTGCCACTGTATGCTGAGCTTAGAAATGATGAGATAGGTTTTATTTCTAAAATAATAAATAAAACTTTAAGCTTGTAAAAGTCTTAAGTTTATGGATAAAATTTTAAATGGTTCAGGTCATAAAAGCTATTATTTTAAATAGAAAATTATAATCACAAATGAAAGGAATAATTTTAGCCGGCGGAACTGGTTCACGATTGTATCCGCTTACCAAAAGCGTATCAAAACAGTTATTGGCGGTTTATGATAAACCAATGATCTACTATCCGTTATCTGTATTAATGTTAGCGGGAATTAGGGAAATTCTAATTATTTCCACTCCTGAAGATCTTCCTAATTTTCAGAATTTATTAGGTGATGGAAGAGACTGGGGTTTAGACTTGTCTTACGCTGAACAAGCTAAACCAAATGGACTGGCTGAAGCGTTTATTATAGGTGAAGATTTTATAAATAACGATGATGTATGCCTGGTTCTCGGGGATAATATATTTTATGGCCAGGGTTTTAGTAATTTGTTAGAAAATGCGGTTAAAAATTGTAAGGAATTTGGTGAAGCTACAGTTTTTGGCTATTACGTAAATGAGCCAAAAAGATATGGAGTTGTAGATTTTGATGAAACAGGAAATGCGCTTAGCATAGAAGAAAAACCGGAAAAGCCCAGAAGTAATTTTGCAGTTACCGGACTTTACTTTTATCCGAATTCAGTTATTGAAATCGCTAAAAAATGTAAACCCAGTGCTCGCGGAGAATTGGAGATCACTAGTATCAACCAGGAATATTTAAAGCTGAAGGAATTAAAAGTAGAGGTTATGGGTCGTGGTTACGCCTGGCTGGATACAGGAACCCATGATTCTATGTTAGAAGCTTCTAACTTTGTACAAACCATAGAAAAACGACAGGGCTTAAAAATTGCCTGTCCCGAAGAAATTGCTTTTCGTAAGAAATATATCAATAAAGATCAATTACAAAACCTGGCTACTGATCTTGAAAAAAGTGAATATGGAAAGTACTTAATGAAATTAATGCAATAATTTCACTGAAGCTCCTGAATCTTGTTTATCTCTTATTTGCTTCTGAAGTCTATGGACGATATAATCAAATTGGTGTAGGAACCTTTCGCTAATTTAATTAAGAGATTCTTATTTTCCTTATCCTGAGTATGGAGTTCTAATATATTCTGCAAGAAAACTCCTTCTGTAATAAGAACCTGAAAAATCTAATATTTTAAAACCCTATTAATTCGATAGACTAACAGGAAATATTATATTTGCGATGTAGTAATACATTATCTAAAGATGAAAAGCGAAATCCAAAATAAAATTCTATCAGACTATCTTGTGGCAATAAAAGCCGCCATTAGTTCTGGATCAGAAATAATGAGGATTTATGAGGATAGTAATTTTGAAATTGAATCAAAGGAAGATAATTCACCAATAACCCTTGCCGATAAATCTGCGAATATCGTGATTAATGAGTTTTTAAAACCTACCGGTATTCCAATTATAAGCGAAGAAAATGTTGAAGCTGAATTTTCAGAAAGAAAACAATGGGATTACTGTTGGATTGTTGATCCCCTGGATGGTACTAAAGAATTTATAAAAAAAAGTGGTGAGTTTACAGTAAATATTGCACTTGTAGAAAATAACAAGCCGGTTTTTGGGGTGATTTATATTCCTGTGAGTAAGGAGCTGTATTTTGGTAATGTAAAGGCAGGAAGATCTTTTAAAGTTTTTGTTGATGATAAAATCGAAATAGAAGATTTATTAAAAAATGCTGAAGAAGTATTTCCAAAGCGGGCAGAGGGAATGATACACGTTGCCGGAAGCCGCTCGCATATTAACGAGGAGACCCTAAAGTTTATTGATGGGATTAAAGAAAAATATTCTCAGGAAGTAAAAGTTATTCCAAAGGGAAGTTCTCTCAAATTTTGCTTAATAGCGGATGGGACTATTGATATTTATCCCAGAATAGGTACTACAATGGAATGGGATACAGCGGCAGGCCACGCTATTTGTAAAGCGGTAGGGCTTAGGGTTATTGACATGCAAACCAATAGAGAGATGGTTTACAATAAACAAAACCTAAGAAACAACTCTTTTGTCGTTTCCAATCTTTTAGGTGCAAGTTTAAAAACTATTTAGAAGGGAATGAGAATAAGAAAGGTTGGACCAGGAATTGAAAATGAATAAATAGTTGATGGACTATAGATTAAGGCATTATTATTTTGAAGATTTTGATACCTAAACGTTGCGGTAAAAAAAAGGGAAAACCTTATGGAATTAATTAAAAAAAATTTCTGAAAAAACTTGAATTAAAGCAAAATGAGCAAGTATTATTTAAATTATTTAGATGAATTAGAATCAGAAGCGATCTATATTTTACGCGAAGTTTGGGCGCAATTCGAGAATCCTGTGATTCTTTTTTCAGGAGGAAAAGATTCTATTCTAGTAACCCATTTGGCGAAGAAGGCTTTTTATCCCAGTAAAATTCCGTTTGCGCTGATGCATGTAGATACTGGTCATAATTTCCCGGAAACTATTCAATTCAGAAATGATTTAGTTAAGAAACTTGATGTAAAATTAATTGTTGGTTCTGTCCAGAAGTCAATAGATCAGGGACGCGTAGCTGAAGAAAGAGGAAAAAATGCAACCAGGAATTCACTACAGATAACAACTTTGCTCGATGCTATTGAAGAAAACAAAATTGATTGTGCCATTGGTGGCGGAAGAAGAGATGAAGAAAAAGCACGTGCAAAAGAACGTTTTTTTAGTCATAGAGATGATTTTGGGCAGTGGGACCCTAAAAATCAACGTCCGGAATTGTGGAACATTCTAAACGGAAAACATTTCGAAGGGGAACATTTTAGAGCATTTCCTATTAGTAATTGGACAGAGATGGATGTGTGGAATTATATTAAACGTGAAAATATAAGTATTCCGAGTTTATACTTTGCTCATGAGCGTGAAGTAGTTTTTAGAAGTAATTCATGGATACCGGTTTCAGATTATCTTAACCTCGAAGAAAGTGAGCAAATAGAAAAAAAGAAAATACGTTTCCGTACGCTTGGTGATATTACCATCACCGGTGGAATAGAATCTCAAGCAGATAATCTGGATAAAATAGTACAGGAAGTTTCCGCGATGCGCAAAACAGAAAGAGGAGATCGCTCTGATGATAAACGAAGCGAAACAGCAATGGAAGATCGCAAAAAACAAGGATATTTTTAAAATTTAGCTGTATGCATTAGGCTGTAAGCTGTAACTCTAAAGCTAATAGCCTATTACTTTTAATTATGAGAGATTTTAGCAAATATGATGTTTGGAAGTTAAGTCATGAATTGGTATTGCGTGTTTACAAAATAACTTCCTCTTTTCCCGATTCGGAAAAATATCAGCTAATTTCTCAAATGCAGCGAGCCGCTTATTCAATACCTTCTAATTTTAGTGAAGGTTGTGGAAGAGGTTCAGACAAAGACTTTAATAGGTTTGTGCAGATTTCACTTGGTTCAGCTCATGAATTAGAATACTTTTTCATACTGAGCAAAGACTTAAAATTTATTGATGAGCGAACATTTGAGGTTTGTTTTGATGAGGTCAATGAAATAAAGAAAAAATTATACAGGTTAAGTCAAAGATTACAGTGATAGTTCATAAATCAAAGACTTTAATCGACAACTAAAATACATTTTTGGCCTATAGCATAAAGCCTAAGGCCTAAAGCATAGAAACAATGGAAATAAATAACAACCAATTATTAAGATTTACCACCGCTGGGAGTGTAGATGATGGGAAAAGTACTTTGATAGGAAGACTTTTATACGATTCGAAATCTATTTTTGAAGATCAATTAGATTCGGTGAGTAAAACCAGTGCGAAGAAAGGCCACAACGGAGTAGATTTAGCACTTTTCACCGATGGATTAAAAGATGAGCGCGAACAGGGAATAACTATTGACGTGGCCTACCGCTACTTCACTACGCCTAAGCGTAAATTTATAATTGCCGATACACCTGGGCATATTCAGTACACTCGCAATATGGTGACTGGAGCTTCAACTGCTAATGCGGCTGTGATTTTAATTGATGCCAGGCATGGGGTGATAGAACAGACCAAAAGGCATTCTTTTATTGCCTCTTTGCTGAATATTCCTCATCTAATTGTGTGTATCAATAAAATGGACCTGGTAGATTATTCCGAAGAAATTTATAATAGTATTATTACACAATTCGAAGAGTTTTCTTCTAAACTTATAACGAAAGATGTATGTTTTATTCCTATTAGTGCACTTTTGGGAGATAACGTTGTGAATTATTCTAAAAATATGGACTGGTATCACGAAGGCACATTATTGAGCGTACTGGAAAATCTACATATTAGTAGTGATATTAATAAAATAGATGCTCGTTTTCCAGTACAGACTGTTTTACGACCTCAGAGTGAGGAGTATAGAGATTACCGTGGTTATGCCGGGAGAATTGCTAGTGGAATTTATCGGGTAGGGGATGAAGTGGCTGTTTTACCATCTGGTTTTCAGTCTAAAATCAAGTCGATAAATACCGGGGAGCATGAAATTCAGGAAGCTTATGCACCTATGAGTGTTTCCATCACGCTTGAAGATGATATTGATGTAAGTAGGGGTAATATGATAGTGCGAAAAAACAATCAGCCTGAAATGGAACAGGAGTTTGACGTGATGTTATGTTGGTTGGCAAATGAAGCCGCTAAATCCAGAGCTAAATATACAATTGTACATACTTCCCATGAGGAGCGTGCCATAATTAAGGATGTGGTCTACAAAATGGATATCAATACTTTTGAACGAGATAGCGAAGATTCAAATTTAAGCATGAATGATATAGCAAGGGTAAAAATAAGAACTACAAGAAGAATGATGCTAGATGCCTATAGAGATAATCGAAATACTGGAAGTATAATTCTAATAGACGAAAGTACAAACGAAACCGTGGCTGCAGGAATGGTGGTGTAACTGAGCTATAAGCAGTAGGCCTTAAGCTTTTAAGTCAAAAGCTACCGCTTAGAGCTTAGAGCCTATTGCTTAAAGCTTTACCGCCTAAAGCTTAAACCTATCCCTACAATCTACCGCCTGCTGCCTACCGCCTAACATCACAACCGTCTTTCAAATAAATCTTAACGTTTTTCAAGCTTTAAGGTTTCTTTAGCAATAGGCTCATAAAGAAATTCTATCTTTGCCGCCGATAAAAAGTTGAATTAAAATTCTCAAATGACTGAATTTCAGGAGAAATTAGAAAATAAAAGAATACTCGTAACAGGAGGGGCGGGGTTTATTGGTTCCAACTTATGTGAAACCTTATTAGGCTTAAATGCAAAAGTGGTCTGTCTGGATAATTTTGCTACCGGTCATAAACATAATCTAGAGGTATTTGAAAATCACGAAAATTTTAAATTGATTGAGGGGGATATTCGTAACCTTGAGACTTGTCATAAGGCCTGTGAAAATGTCGATTATGTATTACACGAAGCAGCTTTAGGTTCTGTGCCGCGGTCTCTGGCCGATCCTATTACCAGCAACGAAGTTAATATTTCCGGATTTTTAAATATGCTGGTGGCTGCTAGAGATGCCGGTGTTAAAAGATTTGTATATGCGGCAAGTTCTTCTACTTATGGGGATTCAGAAAAACTGCCAAAGATAGAAGATGAAATAGGAAAGCCACTTTCTCCCTATGCAATTACTAAATACG
This sequence comes from Salegentibacter salarius, assembly GCF_900168265.1. Taxonomy (GTDB): domain Bacteria; phylum Bacteroidota; class Bacteroidia; order Flavobacteriales; family Flavobacteriaceae; genus Salegentibacter; species Salegentibacter salarius. The sequence continues at coordinate 163,155 of NZ_FVZF01000001.1, forward strand.
TAAATGAATTATATGCTGATATCTTTCAGGACGCCTATCAATTAGATACCATCGGATTAAGATATTTCAATGTTTTTGGAAGAAAACAAGATCCAAATGGAGCTTATGCTGCTGTTATTCCAAAATTTGTGATGCAGTTTATGAAGCACGAAAGTCCGATAATTAATGGTGATGGCACTTACTCACGTGATTTTACTTATATAGATAATGTTGTTCAAATGAATTTACGGGCAATAACTTCTGAAAATGAAAAAGCCGTAAATCAAGTTTATAACACGGCTGTTGGGGATAGAACCAATTTGGTAGAGCTTACTCAATTACTGAAAAAACATCTTTCTGAATTTGATCCTGAGATTGCCAATGTGGAAGTAAAACACGGACCTAACAGAGCCGGGGATATTCCTCATTCTTTGGCTTCGGTAGAAAAAGCAAAAAAATTATTGGGCTATAATCCAAGTCACCGAATTGATGACGGTTTAAAAGAGGCGGTGGCCTGGTATTGGAAAAATTTAGACCCTGAGGCTCAAACGAAATAAATCAAGACTTAATTAGTTATGAATTTAAACTTCAATTTTATTCCCAATTAATAATTGAAAAATGAACAATAAAAAGTTAGCCATTATAGGCTTGGGTTATGTAGGTTTGCCTCTTGCGAGATTATTTGCAACTAAATATCCTGTAGTTGGTTTTGATATCAATAAAGCCAGAGTTAAGGAACTAATGAGCGGACACGACTCTACTTTAGAGGTAGAAGATAATGTTTTGCAATCAGCTTTAGTTCAAAAGGAAAAACTAAAGGATGAGAACGGTTTATACTGTTCGGCAGAACTTGAAGATATTGCAGATTGTAATTACTATATAATTACCGTTCCTACTCCCGTAGATAAAAATAACAGACCAGATCTTACTCCGCTGTATAAAAGTAGTGAAACTGTTGCTAAAGTTCTTAAACAAGGGGATATAGTTATTTATGAGTCTACTGTTTATCCTGGGGTTACTGAAGATGAATGTGTTCCCGTATTAGAGAAACATAGCGGACTAACCTTTAACGAAGATTTCTTTGTGGGATATTCTCCTGAAAGAATTAATCCGGGCGATAAGGAGCATACGGTAGATAAGATTTTAAAAGTTACTGCCGGCTCTACTCCAGAGATTGGGAAAAAAGTTAATGAACTTTATGCTGAGGTAATCACTGCCGGAACTCACCTGGCACCTACAATTAAAGTTGCTGAAGCTGCTAAAGTTATTGAAAATTCACAAAGGGATATCAATATCGCTTTTGTAAACGAACTGGCGAAGATCTTCAATATGATGGGGATAGATACCCAGGATGTTCTGGAAGCTGCCGGAACAAAATGGAATTTCCTTCCATTTAAACCCGGACTTGTTGGTGGACATTGTATCGGGGTAGATCCTTACTACCTGGCTCAAAAAGCACAGGAAATTGGTTATCATCCTGAAATCATCCTTGCCGGACGAAGAATGAATGATTCTATGGGGCAATATGTTGCTTCAGAAGTAGTTAAATTAATGCTGCAAAACGACCAAAAGGTAAAAGGTGCTAATATTCTGGTGATGGGAATTACCTTTAAAGAAAATTGCCCAGATGTTAGAAATACTAAAGTGGTAGATGTTATAAAGAACCTGAAGGAATATGGAACCAATGTGACCATTTATGATCCGCTTGCGAATCCGGATGAAGTTAAACATGAATACGGACTTACAACTGTAAAAGAAATACCGGGCGAAAAATTTGACGCTGTTGTTTTAGCCGTTGCCCATAAAGAATTTTTAGAAATGAACCTGGATCAGTTGAAAAACGGGAATACTGTTGTATACGATGTAAAGGGAGTGCTTGGGGATAGATGCGATAAGAAGTTGTAATGATGTGATGCAGTGACGATGTAAAGAAGTGATCTTGTGGTAGAATTTCGTTATGTAACCTTTAAATTTTAATAGAATGAAATCACATAAAGATTTAACCGTTTACAAGACAAGTATTGACCTGGTTATAGATATTTATCAACAAAGCCAGAATTTTCCGGATTCAGAAAAATTTGGATTAACGAGTCAGATAAGAAGAGCTTCAGTTTCCATTCCATCTAATATAGCTTGCCCTGTGTAATAAAATTTTAATGATGTTTTTTTATACTTATGTTTTACTTAGTTTGAAAGACAAAAGAATGTATACAGGTTATACGTCTGATTTAGATTTAAGAATAATACAACATAATAAGGGGAATGTAGTATCAACTAAGGATAGAAGACCTTTAAAATTAATTTATTATGAAGCTTGTTTAAGCCAAAGTAGTGCCTTAAAAAGAGAAAAGTACTTAAAGACCACCTACGGTAAAAGATATTTAAAGAATCGTATTAATTTTGAAGAAATAATTACACAGGGTAAAGGGAGCTGCTAGGAGTAGTAAAAAGGAATTTATTAGGTTTCTTTATATCGCTTTGGGTTCCATGGCAGAAATAGAAACTCAACTTGAGATTGCATATAGATTGAAGTTTATAAAAGACACTCCAGAAGTTGTGGAGAAAATAATATATATCAGAAGAATGATTCTGAAATTAATACAAAGTTTGAAAGAGTAATGAAGTAACGAAGTGATGCTGTGATGAAGTAACCAAGTAATAATTGGCTCCGTTACTCCATCACAAGATTACTCCGTTACATATAACAAGCAGGCGCATTGTTTTAATAAACCATTACTTGATCAAAAAATAGAATATAAACATGACAAGAATTAAGAACATCTGCTGTATAGGAGCTGGATACGTAGGAGGACCAACAATGGCGGTGATCGCTCAGAAATGTCCTGAAATTAACGTGACTGTCGTAGATATAAATGAACAAAGAATTGCGGCCTGGAACGATGAAGATGTAGAGAATATTCCAATTTATGAACCCGGTTTATCGAAAATAGTAAAGGAGGCTCGGGATAGAAATTTATTCTTCTCAACCGATGTGGACGCAGCAATCGATAAAGCAGATATGATCTTTATTTCGGTGAATACGCCAACCAAAACTTATGGTATTGGGAAAGGAATGGCTGCGGATTTAAAATACATCGAACTTTGTGCCCGGCAGATAGCAAGAGTCTCCAAGACCGATAAAATTGTTGTTGAAAAATCTACCTTACCGGTTCGTACTGCTGAAGCTTTGAAAAATATTCTTGATAATACAGGCAATGGAGTAAATTATCAAATTTTATCTAATCCGGAGTTTCTTGCGGAAGGTACCGCGGTAGATGATTTGATGAATCCAGATCGGGTTTTGATTGGTGGAGATTTAGATAACTCCGAAGGTAAAGAAGCCGTGGAAGCTTTAGTAGATATCTATGCGCACTGGATTCCTCGCGAACGTCTGCTCACTACCAATGTTTGGTCTTCTGAATTGTCTAAGCTTACTGCTAATGCTTTCTTGGCTCAGCGTGTTTCTAGTATAAATGCAATGAGCGAACTATGTGAGAAAACAGGTGCTGATGTAAATGAAGTTTCTAAAGCCGTAGGCATGGATTCCAGGATTGGTTCAAAATTCTTGAAATCCTCGGTTGGTTTTGGAGGTTCTTGTTTCCAGAAAGATATTTTAAATTTAGTGTATATTTCCAAGTCTTTCGGATTGCATGAGGTAGCCGATTACTGGGAACAGGTAATCCTGATGAATGACCATCAAAAAAGAAGGTTTGCCGCAAAAATTGTACAGACCTTATTTAATACGGTATCGGGAAAGAAAATCGCTTTACTGGGTTGGGCCTTTAAAAAAGACACCAACGATACAAGAGAATCTGCTGCCATTTATGTCGCAGACTACCTATTAAATGAGCAGGCAGAAATTGTAGTCTACGACCCTAAAGTAAAAACTGAACAAATCTATGCTGACCTTGACTATTTAAATACTCGCGCTTCGAAAGAGAATCGTGCCCGGGTGAAGGTGGTAGACACACCGTATGAAGCCACCAAAGATGCTCACGCCGTAGCGCTTTTAACCGAATGGGAAGAGTTTAAAGATCTTGACTGGAAAAAAATATATAATAAAATGTTAAAGCCAGCTTTTCTTTTTGATGGTAGAAGACTATTGGAAAGAAAAACAAAAGAAGAGATAGGTTTTGAGTTTTATGCAATAGGAAGTTAACATCATTAGATTGTATGAAATTAAATGAAATTTCGATTTATAGTCTTAGTTCAAGAGACTTAAAATATTCTTAAAAATCATTCCAGAAATAATGAAAAAGTTATTAAATATTTACATACTAAATACTCCTCATGATACCTGGGAGAATTATCTTATAAAAAATTTTAAGAAAAAAGGTATTATAAAGAATGCGATAGTTCATAAAACCGCTAAGGAAAGTAAAAAAAGATTTTTAAATCTTGGAAAGGAAGGATTGGAAGGCGAATACGTGGCCGTTCCTATTAAAGTTTATAATCGTATGTATGAACATTTACCAAGGTTTATCGATATGTATTGTAGGGTGACACCTTATCATTCCGGGACCTATAGCGAATTAAATTTCCATCAATATCTCGATCATTTTAATTTAATTTTAAATTATTATTATAAATTATTTATTGAAAATGAAATCGATTTATTTATCCATAATAATTCTCCTCATGTAGGTTATGATTATATACCCAATATATTGGCAGAAGAATTAGGAATTAAGACATTATATTTAGAACAGACTACTTTTCCAAATAGATTTTTTTATTACTGGAAGTTTAAAGATTTCGGAGTTTTTAAAACTGCTGAAAATTTATTTGAATCAGATCCTATTAAAATTGAAAATAAATTTGAAAAGGATTTGCCTTATATGAATAAAAAATTATTAAGGCAAGGATTTAAATTTTCAAATATTAAGAATTTTAGTTCCTTGAATAAGGAGTTCACTACTTACGTTCCGGGTTATCAATTTGTAAAAGAACTTTTTAAACCTGAATATAGAGGTCAGGCATACTATCGATATAAGTTGAAAAAGAAATATGAGGAAAATCAAAAGAAATTATCTTCATCAATTGATTTAGGGAAACCTTTTGTCTATTTTGCGCTACATTTACAACCCGAAAAAACAACATCTTCATGGGGAGACCAATACACCGATCAGGCTTTGGCAATAGAGCATTTATCTTCAGTTTTACCCAAAGACTGGAAGATTTATGTAAAAGAAAACCCCAAACAAACCTATTTTATGAGAAATCCTGAATTTTACAGAAGATTGGAAAGGATTCCTAATCTCGAACTTGTATCTCCTGCATATAACACATACGATTTAATTAAAAAATCTAAATTATGTGCAACCATTACCGGCACAGTGGGCTGGGAGGCTATTACAGGCGGTAAACCTGCTTTAGTTTTTGGCCGACCCTGGTATAAGACATTACCCGGAGTTTATGATTTTTCTCCCGATCTTGACCTGGAAAGTATAAGTTCTAAAAAAGTGGATTTTGAAAAACTTCAATCTGAATTCAATTCGCTGGCCAGTAAGTTAGCTCCTGGTGTAATTTATAATGAAAATTACCCACGATATTATAAGGACTATAATGTTGAAGAAAATAATGTATTAGTCGCTAGCACTCTCGAAACAATCATACGTACTAAATTTGATTAAATATGTTAAAAGATAAGAATATATTAATTACCGGTGGAACCGGATCTTTGGGTAATGCTTTAGTAACTCATATTTTGAAAAAGCATCCTAAAGTCAAAAGACTTATAATATTTTCCCGGGATGAACAAAAGCAATTTCAGATGGCCCAAGACTTTCCTGTTGACAAATTTCCCCAATTAAGATTTTTTATTGGAGATGTAAGGGATGAGGCCAGGTTAAAAAGAGCTTTAAAAGGAGTAGATTATGTTATTCACGCTGCTGCTATGAAGCACGTTCCAATTGCCGAATATAATCCTATGGAATGTGTGAAAACAAATATCATGGGTGCGGAGAATATTATTAATGCCTGTCTGGAAACAGAAGTTACACGGGTAGTAGCACTTTCTACCGATAAAGCGGCTGCACCGATTAACCTGTATGGGGCAACTAAACTGGCTTCAGATAAATTATTTGTTGCGGCCAATAATATTACCGGGTGGAATCCAATAAAATTCTCTGTAGTGCGTTACGGCAATGTAATGGGATCTAATGGGTCTGTAATTCCGTTTTTCCTGAAAAAGAAGAAAGAGGGCGTATTGCCAATTACCGATCCTACTATGACAAGATTCAATATTTCCCTCCAGGGAGGAGTCGATATGGTGATGCACGCTTTGGAACATGCCTGGGGTGGGGAAATCTTCGTACCCAAAATTCCTTCTTATAAAATCACTGATATTGCGGAAGCTATAGGTCCTGAATGTGAAAAGCCGATAGTAGGAATCAGGCCGGGGGAAAAGATTCATGAAGAAATGATTACCGATTCAGATTCTTATTATACATATGATCTTGGGAAATATTATACTATTCTCCCTTCAACTCATAAATGGAAATTAGATGATTTTATCAAGGAGTTTAAAGCTAAGAAAGTAAGTCCGGGTTTCCAGTATAATTCAGGGGAAAATGAAGAATGGGAATCCGTAGGAAACCTGAGAGAATTAATTAAAGAACATGTTGATCCAACCTTTGAAGTTTAACCTATGAATAACCCAATTCCTTACGGGCGTCAAAATATCACGGAAGAAGATATTGAAGCTGTGGTAAGCACCTTAAAATCCGATTACCTTACACAAGGCCCCAAAATTGATGAATTTGAAGAAGCCTTTGCAGCTTATGTGGGTAGTAAATATGCTGTGGCGGTTTCGAATGGTACTGCTGCACTTCATCTTTGTGCGCTGGCATTAAAGGTTCAGCCAGGTGACAAGGTAATAACCACGCCTATCACTTTCGCAGCTTCAGCAAATTGTGTGCGTTATTGTGGAGGGGAAGTCGTATTTGCAGATATAGATCCCGAAACTTATTTATTGGATATTGATAAGGTTAGACAGTTGCTCGAAAATGCACCTAAAGGCTCTTATAAAGGCATTATTCCAGTAGATTTTGCCGGAAGAGCGATAGACCTCGAAGCTTTTAGAAAATTAGCCGATGAGTTTGGTCTTTGGATTATTGAAGATGCCTGCCATGCTCCAGGGGGGTATTTCCATGATTCTAAAAAGGAAAAACAATTTTGTGGAAACGGAAAATTTGCCGATTTAGCTATATTTTCCTTTCATCCTGTTAAACATCTTGCTAGTGGCGAAGGTGGAATGGTGACTACCAACGATCAAGAACTTTACGAAAAATTATTGCAGTTAAGAACACATGGTATTGTAAAGGACGAAAAAAGATATAAAAATACTCCGTCTTTTGCCAACGGGCTTGAAAAATCTCAATACTCAATACTCGATACTCAAGACTATCCGCAGTGGTATATGGAAATGCAGGAATTAGGTTATAATTATCGCTTAACAGATTTTCAGGCGGCATTGGGAAGCAGCCAATTAAAACGAGCCGATGATGGACTTGAAAAGCGTAGAGCGATCGCTTCAAGATACCAGGAAGCATTTGAAAATAAAAATTTTATAAAAGGCCAGTCTGGAGTAATTGAAGGTCATGCTTATCATTTGTATGTAATAGAAGTAGAAGATCGTTTAGGCCTATATAATTGTTTAAGGGAGCATAAAATTTTTACACAAATCCATTATATCCCTTGTCATTTAATGCCTTATTATCAGGATCTGGGATGGCGGGAGGGAGATTTACCCGTAGCAGAGCAATATTACAAAAACTGTATTAGTTTACCGATGTTCCCTACTTTAAGAAATGAAGAGCTGGATTTTGTTATTGATTGTGTTAAGAATTTTTACCAGCGATGAATCCTGTCAAGGCGATAAAATCAGATAGAATTGGGCCAGATATATTTTGGACACATTGGATGTTATTTTTTGAAACCACTTCAAATTTTCTTGGGAGAAAAAAGCTAAAAGCTTTCGGTGAAAATTCCAGTTTGAGGCCCTACGCTACTATTGTGGGGAGCAGGAATATTTCTGTCGGCAAGAATGTGGTTATAAGGTCTTTTAGTCAGATTCATTGTGGAAAAAATGGAATCATTACAATTGAAGACGATGTCCTAATTGCACCTAATGTTTTTATTACTACCAATAATCATTTTTTTAGCGATATTAGAACACCTATTAGACTGCAAGGAGGAAGTGCGAAAGATATTTTAATCAAAAGTGGTTCGTGGATATCAACAGGTGCAGTGATTTTACCGGGAGTTACGGTAGGAAAAAATAGTGTAGTTGCTGCCGGAGCCATAGTAAATAAGGATGTGCCAGATAATACTGTCGTTGCTGGGGTGCCGGCAAAAATTATTAAAAAGATTTTATGAGTAATTTATGTATAATACCTGCACGGGGAGGGAGTAAACGTATTCCGAGAAAAAATATTAAAGATTTTCTTGGAAAACCTATTATAGCCTATTCCATTGAAACTGCCTTACAATCAGGTTTATTTGAGGAGGTGATGGTTTCCACTGATGATGAGGGAATTGCTAAAGTGGCAGAGAAACTTGGAGCCAGGGTGCCCTTCTTAAGGTCAGAAGCAAATGCAAATGATCATGCAACCTTGGCTGATGTTGTGGATGAGGTATTGTTACACTATAATTCAAAATTTAAATATGTATGCTGCTTATTAGCCACTTCCCCACTGGTTCAAGAGAAACATCTAGTCGACGCTCTTACCATATTACAAAATGAAGACTTTGATTCAATAAGACCTATTGCTAAATTCTCTTATCCTATTCAAAGAGCCATGAAAATATCAAAAGAGGGCGCCGTTGATTGGTTTTATCCTGAGTTTATAAAATCAAGGTCACAGGATTTAGAAGAGGCATATCATGATGCGGGACAGTTTTACTGGATGAAATCTGAAAAGGGTTTGAGATCGACTAAAAGAGGTGGAATAATAATTGAAGAAAAATATGTACAGGATATAGATACTGAAGAAGACTGGGAAATTGCTGAAATGAAATACAACTTTTTAATAAAGGAATGAAGAGCTATTTTTTTATTCCAGCAAATAAGGAAAAATTCCTCCAGCAGGCAGCTAAGATAGGGTCAGACGAAGTTATATTAGACTTAGAGGATGCTATTCACAACACTAATTTAGAGGACGCCATTGCTAACATATTACATTATAATTTACCCATTCACTCTTATTTAAGAGTAGTAAATTTATTTAATGTAATTAATGGAGATTATAAATATCTAATACCATTGCTAAAAAAGGGTTTTCATAGGTTTGTTTTTCCGAAAGCTGAGCGTTTAATTGAAATTGAAGAATTCGTCAATTTTGTTTCTAAAAATTTATTAAAAGGATCTAAGCTTAGTATAATTGTTTTGATAGAAAACCCAAAGTCTCTATATTTTCTAAATGAATTCACTCAAGCAGATTATGTCGAAGCAATTGGACTTGGTAGCCACGATTATTGCGAAGCAATGGGAATGGAACATACTGCGGAAAATATTTTATGGGCAAGGATGAAACTTCTAAATATTGCCAAAGTATTTGAAAAAAAGACAATAGATATTGCTTCTATGAATATTGATTCTGAAAAAGAATTTAAGGAAGAATGTCTTGACGGGATTAGTAAAGGGTTTAATGCGAAATTTATTATCCATCCATGGCAGTTGAATATCTTGAAGAACCTTTCTGCCTTTAGTAAAGAAGAAGTTCTCTTCGCAGTTAAAGTAAAGAACCACATCGATAAGCTAGGCGGAGTGGCCAAATTTTCAATAGCAAAAATAGATGGCAGAATAGTGGAAAAGCCTCATCTAAAAAGAATCAATAATATTTTAAATTCAACTGGATATGAAACCATCAATAATGGGTAATTACTATGAAGATTTTGAAATTGGTGCAGTAATTAAGCACCAGCTTTCGAAAACTATCTTTGAAAGTGACAACAATTTATTTAGCTTACTTACAATGAACCATCACCCTGTTCACCTCAATGTAAATTACTGTAAAGATGAGAAGTACGGAGAAATTTTAGTAGTAGGAACTTTAGTGTTCAGTTTGGTTGTAGGGATAACCGTTCCTGACATTAGTGGTAAGGCAATTGCAAACCTCAATTATGAGGAGATAAATCATCTTGGCCCCGTATTTATAGGTGATACAATTTACGCTTCAACTACTGTGGTTGATAAAAGAGAATCGAAATCCAATACAAATGCTGGAATAGTATATGTTGAAACTGTTGGAATGAATCAAAAAGAGGAAAAAGTGATCTCTTTTAAGAGAAACGTTTTGATTAAAAAACAAGAAGCTTTATGAAAGACAAGGAATTTTTCTTGATGAGAAGTTTAATGTTTGTGCCAGCGCATAATTCAAAATTAATGGAAAGTGCTAGCACCAGAGATGCTGATGTTCTATTGTTGGATTTAGAAGATTCAGTTCAACCTGCTGAAAACAAGCCCATTGCTAGAGAAAGCATTAAAAAATGGATTGAATCTGGACGCTTTGGTAATAAAAAGATATTTCCTAGAGTAAACGATAGGGAAAGCGGACAATTGCTGAAAGATATTTATCAACTTACTATTGAGGGAATCGATGGATTTATGTACCCTAAAGCAAAGAATGGGGACGATATCTATTTCATTGATAAATTACTTGAAACTATTGAATATGAAAAAGGAATGCCTATTGGGACTTTCCAGCTTATACCGTTAATTGAGACGACAGCGGCCGTTTTAAATGCGCAAGAAATATGTAAAGCATCTTCTCGTGTTATTGCAATAGCATATGGTTGCGAAGATTTTATCTCGGATTTAGGAGGCATTCACGATAAGGAGGGTCAGAGCTTGTTTACCCCCAGATCAATTATTGCGATGGCAGCAAAAGCAAATAATGTTATCCCTATCGATACTGTTCATATTAATGTTCATGATTTAGATGAACTTGAGGACAATCTTAAAATAGCTAAAATTTTAGGTTTCGAAGGAATGATGGTACTTAATCCAAAAGAAATTCCATTGGTTCATCAATATTTCTCACCTACAGATGAAGAAGTAAAGAATGCTAATGAAATATTAGAATTAGCAGAAGCTGCTAAAAAAGAAGGAAAAGGAGTGGCATTAGTGAATGGTAAATTTGTAGGACCTCCAATGATAATTGCTGCAAATAAAACTATTAAAAAAAACAACCTAATCAAGAATAAGACTTAAATTAATAAATGAGTTAACATATATAATCAAAAAATGAAAACTTACATTATTCTTTCAAATAGAGTTTGGAGTAAATTTCTTTATCAAGATTTAGCAAAGCAAATTGAAGCCAATTGGATATTTATAGATGACAAAAATGAAGTCAATTTTGATTATCTTTCCAGCCTGAATCCTGAGTACATTTTCATTCCAAATTGGTCTCATATTATAGAAGAACCTATAATAAGAAAGTTTAAATGTATTGTTTTTCATGAAACGGACCTACCCTTTGGGAGGGGAGGAAGTCCGATTCAAAATCTAATAGTTAAGGGCTACGAGAGCACTGTTGTATCTGCAATACGAGCCTCAGAAAATATTGATGCTGGACCAATTTATCTAAAAAAAGAGGTTTCTCTTTTGGGAGGAATAGAAGAAATATTTTTAAGAATTTCTAATGTTGTGCAGGAGATGATTGTAGAAATCATTAGTAAAAATATTGATCCTGTCCCTCAGTCAGGGGAAGGTACTATTTTTAAAAGAAGAGGCCCTAAAGATAGTTTAATAAAAGAATTCGAATCAATTGAGAAAATATTTGACAAAATAAGAATGTTAGATTCAGACTATTACCCTCACGCCTATTTCGAAAGTGAAAAATTAATTTTTGAATTTACACGACCTACTTTAAGAGGAAACAAAACAATAATTGCAGATGTTAGAATCATTAAAAAATAAAAAAATACTGGTAATAGTAGCTCATCCAGATGATGAACTCCTAGGGCAAGGAGCAACTATTAACTTATTGTCAAAAAAGTTTAATTGTAATATTAAAACAGTAATACTTGGAGAAGGAATTACTTCAAGGGCCAACGAGCGGGATACAGATAAATGGTCACAAGAGCTAATACAACATAAAAGCAACATCACGAACGCCTGTGAAAAAGTTGGATACAAATCATTCAGTACATATGATTTCCCTGACAATAGGTTTGATCAAGTAAATTTACTTGATATTGTAAAAGTCATAGAAAGTGAAATTGAAACTTTCAAACCTTCGGTAATTTTTACTCACCATCCGGGTGATACTAATATTGATCATAGGTTAACCCATGATGCTGTATTACCAGCTATTAGACCTATGAAAGGACAGACCGTGGAAACATTAATTACCTTTGAAACACCGTCGAGTACAGAATGGCAATCGCCAGATCATGAAAATTCCTTTATCCCTAATTTTTTTGTTGAAGTTGAGGAAAAAAATATTGATGCTAAAATTGAAGGAATGCAATCTTATTATTTTGAAAAACGTGAGTATCCTCACCCGCGGTCTCCAGAGTCGCTGAAAATCCTTTCTAAAAGATGGGGCATAGTCATAGGGACTGAATTTGCTGAAGCATTTAGAGTAATAAGAACAATTTCTAGAATATAAGAACTATGAAAAAACTTATCATTATTGGTGGACATGGAAATGGTACCGTTGCAGCCTCTACCGTCGAAGATTTAAATAAAAGAAAAAAAGAATGGGAAATTATAGGTTTTCTGAACGACTTTGAAGAATCTATATATCATTATCCAGTTTTAGGCCCTATTTCAAAAGAGTCGGTTAATAAATATATAAATGATTTTAATATCTTTTTTTTGTACACTTTAATCACACCTAAGTTTCGTGAAAAGAGCTTGAATAAACTATTGGATCTGAAGATCCCAAAAGAAAAGTTTGCAACGGTCATTCATCCAACTGCTGTAGTTTCAGAATTCTCAAAAATTGGTTACGGTTGTGTTATACAACCCTTGGTTTCAGTTGGCCCAGGTGTTGAAATCGACAATTTTGTACAAATATTCGCTCAATCATTAATAGGACACGACGCTAGAATAAAAGACTATGGATATGTTGCTAATAATGCTTGTGTTGGGGCAAAAGTGATTTTAGAGGAAGGGGCTTATCTAGGTACAAATTGTTCTCTTTTGGAAAATATAGTTATAGGTAAATGGGCTTTTGTTGGAATGGGTAGTGTGGTTATTAAGCATGTATCAAATTATACAAAGGTTGTTGGTAATCCTACAAGAGAAATTGGAATGATAGATCAAGCATGAAATTTTTGTTTCGAGTTGATGCGGGTGGAAAAATTGGGTTAGGTCACTTTTTTAGATCAATAAATTTGGCTAAAAAGTTAACTAAAAGAGGGCACAGTGTTATTTTCGTGCATAAAGAGTCTTTGTTTTGGAAAGAACAAAAGAATAATAATTTTCCATTTGAAGCCTTTCAAATATTAACTTCTCAGACTGAATTAGAGATAATCAAAAAATATAAAATAGATAAATTTTTCGTAGATGGTATAATTAACTTTAGTACCGAATTCGTTGAGGAAATAAAACTACATTCTGAAATAATCTTTTATCAGAATTTGTCTGATTCAAAATTCTTTGCAGATAAATTTATTCTACCGTCAATACATCAAAGCGATTCATTTTTTAATAATTTCAACAAATCAACAAAAATTTACCAAGGATTACAGTATTTTACGTTTAATGAAAATATTGAAAAGCTAACTGAAAAGAAGCCAGTAGAAAAGGTTAAAAATATAGGTGTGATAGCAGGAGGTTCCGATCCTAAGAACACATTAGAAAAAATTTTATCTATGCTCGAACATTTTGATTCAGAGTATGTGAATTTTATATTTTTCTACGGGGTGGACAGCTCCTTTGATAAAATTTTTAGGCATTCAAAATTAAAAAACTCTAATATTTCTTGCTTGCCTTATGATCATAGTAAAATATTAAATTGTGATCTATTAATTTCTGCTTTTGGGGTAAGCACTTATGAGTTTATGGTGCTAGGAATGCCGATAATAGCGTATGGTCACCAGTTATCAAATAGCATTGCAGCAAATTATTTAGCATCAAATACAAAAGGATTGGTAAGCTTAGGGTTTATTGAAGATGTGAGTCAGGAATATTTGTTTCAAGAATTAAGAAAACTTATACAAAACAAAGAAAGTAGAGACCAATTAGTTAATAATGCGAAATTATCAATTGACCTTTTTGGAATTGAGAGAGTTATTAAAATTATAGAAAATGAGTAAGAATAATACATTTATAATAGGTGAACTGTCAGCAAATCATAATAATGATTTTGATATAGCAGTGAGAACTATTGAAGCAATAGCTGAAGCAGGAGCAGATGCTGTTAAAATCCAGACTTATAAACCTGAATCAATGACTTTAAACATTGATAATAAATATTTTGGTCCAAGAACAGAAGGTTTATGGAAAGGTCGAAAGCCTTACGAACTCTTTATGGAGGCAGGCATGAACTATGACTGGCAACCTAAATTACAAAAGGTTGCGAAGGACTTAGGATTAACGTTCTTTAGCTCCCCATTTGATTTACCTGGTGTTGACTTCTTGGAGGATCTAAATGTTCCAATGTATAAGATCGCGTCTTTAGAAATTACACATATTCCTCTTATTGAATATGTCGCATCTAAAGGTAAACCAATTATTCTATCGACCGGAGCAGCAAAGCTATCAGATATTGAATTAGCTATCGAAACTTGTAGAAATGCTGGCAATAATGACATTACAATTCTCAAATGTACTGCGGAATACCCTGCTCCTTTTGAAGAGGCTAACCTTAAAACGATACCTAATTTAATTGATACTTTTGGAGTAAAAGTTGGAGTCTCGGACCATACAATGGGCAGTACTGTTCCTATTGTTGCCGTTGCTTTAGGTGCTACAGTGGTTGAGAAACATTTTATTTTGGATCGTAGCATGGGCGGTCCAGATTCAGCATTTTCAATGGAACCAGATGAATTTAAATTTATGGTAGATTCAATAAGAGAAGCTGAAAAAGCAATAGGTACTATTAATTATAATGTTCCCCAAAAAAGAGCTTTAAAAAGACGATCTATATTTGTCTCTGAAGAGATCAAAGAAGGAGATATTCTTACTGAAAACAATATAAAAGTATTAAGACCAGGAAACGGAATGCACCCTATACACTATAAAAACTTGTTAGGATCTAAAGCTATAAAAGGCTTTAAAAAAGGTGAGCCTTATATTTAATAGGGCATCTAAAAATATTATGATTAAGCAGGGAAACTTATGAAGAATATTTTCATTATTAGAATAAATTGGTTGATTAAAAAATTAATATAATTGTATTAATCCACTTAAATTTACGGTATATCTATAGACTTCTTTCTTCACTCTAAAAATCTTTTTTTTTTCACTCGATTAATATAATTTATGTCATTACAGAGTAAGACACTCTCAGGTATTAGCTGGACATTTCTTGAACAATTTGGGAGTAAAGCAATAGGTTTTATTGTTCAAATTATTTTGGCAAGATTAATTGAACCTGAAGAATTTGGTCTATTGGGAATGATATTGATTTTTAATGCTGTCGGAAATTCCTTATCCGATTCTGGCATGAGTCAATCTTTAATTAGGTCGGATAATCCGGATGAAAAGGATTTTGCTACCGTTTTCACTATGAATTTTGTGATTTCAATGTTCCTGTACCTTGTTTTTTGGTTTACCGCACCATTAATTTCAGAATTTTATGATCAACCAAGATTAACTAATCTTATACGCGTTTATAGTCTTGTAATTGTAATAAACAGCTTATTCACTATTCAAAAAACAAGATTAACTTATAATCTAAATTTTAAATATCAAATGAAAGCTCAGTTGCCTGCTTTATTAATTGCTGGTTCAATTGGTATCCTTTTAGCTTTTTTGGATTTTGGAGTATGGGCTTTGGTTTATATGGAAATAGTTACTGGTTTAGCACTTACTATTATTTATTTTTTTCAAACCAGATGGATACCAAAGTTTACATTATATAGGGAAAAATTAAGTGAGCATTTTTCTTTTGGTTATAAAATTACATTGGCAGGAATTCTAAGTCGTATTGTTAGAAATATTTTTCCGATGATTATCGGAAAATATTTCTCTGCAGCAATGGTCGGTTATTACACCCGTGCCAGTACCATGAAAGAATTCCCGGTTGCCACTATTTCTGGTACTCTGGACAAAGTCTTTTATCCGTTGTTTTCTAAGATTAAGAATGATACAATTAAGTTAAAAAAGGCCTATCAAAGAGCACAGATCCTGGTTTTGTTGGTTCTGAGTACAATTATGTTATTATTAATTTTGACTGCTCATCCTTTATTTGGTGTTTTGCTCGGTGAGAAATGGTTGCCTGCAGTTCCTTATTTCCAATTACTTTGTATAACAGGAATTTTTTATCCTTTAAATAAGTATAACTCTAATATTTTAAAAATTAAAGGGCGAACCGATTTATATCTGAAAATGGCAGTTATCACTCAAGTTACCTTAATTTTAGGCATTATTTTAACTGTTAGATATGGCATTATACCATTAATCTTATCTCAGGTGGTGAACAGCTTTATTGGGGCCTTGATCAATATTCATTTTGCGAATAAGTTTATTGACTATTCTTTTAAAGAACAATTTACAGATGTCTTTAAAACGGTTTTTCCCGGCTTAGTTGTTTTTACGATATTATTTTCAATAATTAAGCTGTCTCCAATATTTGATGATATTCATTACTTTTTTCAGTTGATTACACTTGGAAGCGTATTTCTGGTTTTACTAGTATTTATCCATCTAATATTTAAAACCCGGTCTATCCAGGAACTATTAGGACTTATTAAAACAAGTCATATAGGAAAACCATTACAAAAATTTTTAAAATGATATAATCGTACATATGTCAAATCATACAATATATGATTTTATGAAACTATGGCATAAGAAGATAGAACATTTGAAGAATTTTTTAAACTGATATCTAAAATAATGCGTTTTGTTACTTATTACTTTAATTAAACTGCATAGTTTTCTAAATTAGCACATCGAAATATGATTAAAAAGCCTGTAAAAGAAGAAATACTCGCAGATCTTTACCGTTCTAGGCCGGAAAGACTTTCGAAAAAAGGAATTATAAAGGTGATTTTGTCAGATCCCTGTGTGAGATATATGTTTGCATATAGGCTGGCATCATCTTATCACAAAACGCACTTCTATGGTTTTTTTAGCCGGGTGTGGCTCCATTTTCTAAAGCCGAAATTTAATATTCAAATTTATTTAGGAGCGAAAATAGGGAAAGGGTTCAAATTAAATCATTATGGACATATTTTAATAAACCAATGTGTAAAGATTGGTGAAAACTGTAATGTTGCTCAGGGAGTATCTATTGGTAATGTTAGCCGTGGAAGACTGAAGGGTTGTCCTACAATAGGGGATAGGGTATGGATAGGCCCCAATGCGGTAGTTGTTGGTAAGATAAATATTGGGGACGATGTTTTAATTGCCCCGCTAACCTATGTAAATATGGATTTACCAGATGGTGCGGTCGTGTCAGGAAACCCGTGTAAAATTCATAATTATAATGGGAGTGGGGTTTACGTAAAGAATGTTTATGAACCCCAGAATTACAATAAAGTATAGAGATCTTGGTTGTTTTAACATATCATAAAATAAAACAGAAATCTGAATTTGAAAAGCAAATTCAATATTTGAGTGAACACTATCAAATAGTAGATGAATTCACTGAAAGTAAGACAGCTCAACGACAATTAATAATTACTGCCGATGACGGTGACCCTAGTTTTTATTACCATGCTTTTCCAATTTTAAAAAAATATAAAATTCCTGCAATTCTCTTTGTAATTACCGATTTAATAAACAGCCAGAAAGCATTTTGGTGGGATGAGTTTGAATATTATTTAGGAAGGGAAGAAGGGAATAAAAAAGCCTGGGAGGTAAAAACCTGGGCTAATAGTAAACGGGAAGCTTTTTTAGAGGAACTACGAAATACTTCTTCTAAACCACTTTTAAAATATAAACAACTCACTACAGCCCAACTTAAGGAAATGCAGGAGGCTGGTATTAGGATAGCTAATCATTCGCATACCCATCCCATGTTTGATCAATGTACTGATCAAGAACTCGAATGGGAAATAAAAAGTTCTATTGAAATACTTAAAGATTTAGGGTTTACTCATGATGTTTTTGCATATCCTAATGGGAACTATTCAGAATTGGCAGAAGAGAGACTTAAAGAATTTGGAATTAAACAGGCATTTCTTTTTGATCACAAAATCCACAAAAGCAGCCTTAATCTTTTACGTATTTCCAGATTAGCAGTCAATGATAATACTCCAATGTGGAAGTTTAAATTAATTTTGAGTGGTTGGCACACTAAACTATTGCCCATAACTAAAGGCTTTGCCAAATTGAAAAATAAGCTATGAAGATATTATTTGTAATTGATTCACTTGGAGGTGGTGGTGCTGAAAGATCTACTCAGGTTTTATGTGATTACCTTCATGAACACAATGTTGATTTTAAAATTGTTTGCCTTTATTTTTATCCTGATGGGTTTCATCAGGAAATGATAGATAAAGGATACGATATTCGGTTTCTTAAAGAGAAGAGCTTTTTGGGGCAAACTAAAGAAATTGTAGGTATAATCAAGGAAGGAGACTATGATATTGTTCATAGTATTTTATTCAAATCTAATTTAAGAACCAGATTTGCAAAATTGTTTACAAAATTCCAACATTTAGAAAGCCTGGTTAATACAACTTATTCTGAGGAAAGAAAGCTGGATAAAAAGGTTAACCAGAATTTGCTTTCGCTATATAAGGTTTTAGATAAATATTCTGCTAAATTGTTTGTGGATCATTTTCATAGTATAACAAATACTGTAAAAAAACACTATATAGACCATTTGGGTTTGAACTCAAAAAAGATCACTGTGGTGTACAGAGGGAGAAAACCGATTAAATTAGGTACAGTTAGAAAAAAATCCTCCCCTGAGTTCATCCTTTTAAATGTGGCTAGACAGGATTATCAAAAAGGGCAGATATTTCTTCTTCAGGCTATGAACGAATTGAAAGCCCAAAATGAGAAAAATATAAAGCTCATTATTTTAGGTGTTGAAGGTAGTGTGACATCAACTTTAAAAGATTATGTGAAACAAAAGGAACTACAAAATATGGTTAATTTTGCAGGGTTTTCTAATAATGTAGAAAAGTATTTCTCAGAAGCTGATGTTTTTACTTTTTCTTCTCTTTTTGAAGGACTTGGAGGGGCCTTAATTGAAGCACAATCTGCAGGCCTGCCTATTATTGCTAATGATCTAGAAGTGTTGAGAGAAGTAGCTGTAGATAATAAGAATGCAATTTTCGTTGATATTAAAGATTCATCATCTGTAGCGCAGGCCATATTAAAACTCAAAAATTCTTCTTTGTTGAGATCTGAATTCTCACAAAATAGTTTTGAGAATTATGATGAAAAATTTAGAGAAGAAGTTAGTAATCGGGGTATGCTTAAATTATATAAGGAATTATGTTAGAGTTTAGACCTTTAAATTATGATGATGAGATCGATGAAGTAGTTAAACTAATTCAACTAAATCTACAACCAAATTATTCCAGGGACTTCCTTATTTGGAAACATCTAAATAACCCATTTGGCCCATCTCTATCTTTAGTTGCAATACATGAGGAAGAAATTGTAGGAGTTGTATTTTATATGCGGTATAACTTCTATAATAAAGAGGGGGAGATGATAAAATGTATAAGACCCTTTGATGCCTGTACCTCGCCTAAAATGAGAGGAAAAGGCATTTTTAAAAAATTAATGACCAAAGGTCTTGAAAGATATAAGAATGATTATCAAATTCTGTTGGCTAATCCAAACTCCAATAGTCACCCGGAATTTTTAAAATTGGGTTGGAAAGAGCCCAGACATAATTATGTATATAAATTTGGTTTTATTGTGTCTTCAAAATTAAGAAAGGGAGAAAGCTTAAACAATCTCCCAAAATCAGAAAATTCTCCAGACATAATTTCAACCAGTCACCTTTTCCAGGTTGGTAATTCTCTTGAATTTATACAATGGCGTTATGAGGATCCTAATTACCAGAAAGTAAAGTTTAAAACTCCTAACGAAAAAATACTTTATGTGGTTTATCGCAGGGATCGGATCAAAGGTATACCATCAATTGTATTATGTGATACCTATGGTGATAATGATATATTGCAGAAAGCAATAAAAAGAATACTGGCCAAAGAGAATACTCCTTTTGTATATTTTCTAGAGAATCAAATTAATAAAAAGATTTCATCTTTATTTTCACTAAAACATAGGAAGGCATTAATTGTTTTTAAGGGAAATGACTCCCACATTCCAGATAACTTTATAATATCTCTAGGTGATCTTGAAGGTAAACTTTAACTAGGTGAAAAAATTAAAGGTTCTTTATATAATAGATACTCTTGAAGGCTATGGAGCGGAAAAAAGCCTGGTGGAAATCACCAGTAATCTGAATAAAGTGACTCCTGTTTTTGTTCATGTATATCAGGGAGATATGTTGAAGGCAAAATTAGAAGATGCCGGAATAAAAGTGTACTCGTTAGATTTAATGAAGAAATACGGTTTCCGTGAAGCAGTAAAAAAGTTAATCCCCTTAGTGAATAGAGAAGAACCAGATTTAATACATGCCACCTTATTTAGATCTGAAATTATTGCACGAAAACTAAAGAATTATTTCCCAGGTATTCCTCTGGTGGGCAGTTTTGTAAGTAATGCATATTCCAAAGTTCGTTACCACAATAAAACTTTTGTAGAGCGGCTTAAACTTGCTTATATCTTTCGATTAGATAAAAATTCGGTTAAAAAAGTAGACTTTTTTATTTCTAATTCTCATGCTATAAAAGACAAGACGGGAAAAAAGTTGGGAATCGACTCCAAAAAAATTAAGGTTATTTATCGCGGGCGAGATAGTAAATCTTTTAGTAAATCTTTAGATAGTTTAGATATTCCAGGATTAAGAAATGATCATAATTCTTCCTTAATTTTAAACGTAAGTAGATTAATTCCTCTAAAAGGCCAATTAGATATTATTAGAGCTTTTGGGCTAGTAATTAAACATATTCCTGAAGTAAAGCTCTTGTTTGCGGGGCACGGGCCTTCTAGAAATGAATTAGAGAAAGAGGTGTCTAAACTTAAACTGCAGGAGAATGTTGAATTTTTGGGAAGAGTAGATCATATTAATAAATTATTAGTATCTGCTGATATTTTTGTTTACCCATCTTATTCTGAAGGTCTGCCAGGGGCGCTTATTGAAGCTATGATGGCTGGTAAGATTATTATAGCCTCTAATATTCCTGAGAATCTGGAATGTGTGAATAAGGATTGTGCCCTCATTTTTGAAAAAGGGAATATCGAAGATCTTGCCAATAAGATTATAGCTGTATTGCGAAATCCTTCAGAATATAAAGTTAAAGCTGAGCGTGCAAGAGAACTTGCAATAGAAAAATTTGCAATAGAAAAAATTGTTATGGAATATGAAGAGGTTTACAAAAACTTTTCTGATGCATTTCATAAATCTGGTATGAAGATCTTGCATCTAATTCAAAAACCTCAACATCGTGGTGCCGAAATTTTCACCTGTCAGTTAGCGAAGCATCAAAAAGAGGCAGGCCTTCAGGTTAAAATTGCTTGTATTTTTAACGGAGATGCCCAATTAGTTTGGGATGAAGGAATTATTAATATGGAGGGTAATCCTAATTCTCGATTCGCTGACTATAATGCATGGAGAAATTTATCTCAATTAATTAAAGACTTTAAACCAGATATCATTCAGGCCAACGCTGGTGACACATTAAAATATGCAGTATTTTCGAAAAAAGTCTTTGGTTGGAATACGCCTATAATTTTTAGAAACGCCAGTGAGGTGGGCAGGTATTTAAAATCGGGCTTACAGAAGAAATTCAATAGCTATTTATATAAGAATGTGGCAGGAGTGGCTTCTGTGTCGAAAGCTTCGGAAATAGATCTTTTAGAGCATTTTCCTTTTTTAGAAGGAAGAACTGGAATAATCCCAATTGGACTTGAGGAGAAAAAAGTAAGTAACCTTTTTAAATTTGAGCCGCAATCTCATAAACACATAGTTCATGTTGGAGGTTTTAGTTTTGAAAAAAATCATAAAGGCTTATTAGAGATCTTTAAAGAAATTAAGATTCAACAGCAGGATGTTACATTACATCTAATAGGAGACGGGGTCTTAAGGCCTGAAATTGAAAGTTTAGTTCAAATAGAAAATTTACAGGACCATGTGAGGTTCTATGGTTTTGTAAATAACCCGTTAGATTTTATAGCTGCAGCAGATGTATTGGTTTTACCAAGTATTATTGAAGGGCTGCCCGGCGTAATTTTGGAAGCTATGTATTGTAAAACTCCAGTTGTTGCTTATAATGTTGGCGGGATTAGCGAAATTCTTGATTCTGGAACTGGTCATATAATTCTCAAAAATGACAATAATAGTTTTGCTCAGGCTGTTATAGAAGTTTTAAAGGAGCAAAATGAGGGACAAACAGAGAAGGCCTTTACTTTGGTAAAGGAAAAGTTTATGAATAAACAAATTTCCAAAAAGTTCATGGAAATGTATAAAGAGGTAGTTAAATTATGATTTCTCTTAAGGCTTATAATTTGGTATTTTTCAATTAGATTGAGGCTCTTGTGAGAAATAAACGATTAATACTTTTAAAATTTGGGTGGTTTTTTTAAGTATTAACTGGTGGCTCAGTAGTTCTTTCTTAATAAAATTCAAATTTCTTGTTTAGGGTATAGAATGGCTTAACTTTGCCATATTAATTAAGTTATGGCTAAAATAAAAATTCTTCATATCATTAAATCCTTGGGTAGAGGCGGTGCTGAAATGTTATTGCCCGAAACTTTAAAGCTTCATAATAAAGAAAAATTCGAATTTCATTATATTTATTTCCTTCCCTGGAAGAACCAAATGGTTGAAGCCCTAACGGAAGCTGGTGCTAATGTTAACTGTTTCGAAGCGAAAGATAATATTAGGTTGATCCTACAGTATAAAAAAATAATCGCTTATTGCAAAGAACAGGAAATAGCACTAATACATTGTCATTTGCCTTGGGCTGGCTTTTTAGGCAGGCTGGTGCATAAAAAGACTGGCCTTCCGGTTTTATATACGGAGCACAATATGCAAGAGCGTTATCATATAGCGACTAAAACAATAAATAAGTTAAGTTTTAATTCTCAAAACCTTGCTTTCGGTGTTTCTGATGACGTCTCAAATTCCATAAAAAAGAATATAAAGCCTAATATACCTGTTAAAACCTTACTTAATGGCGTTAATACAAATTCGTTTGTAAGAACTTCAGATTCGAAAGTCCGCAAAGAATTAGGTATTCCAGATGATGCTATAGTTATCGGTAATGTAGCCGTGTTTAGATTTCAGAAAAGGCTTGTGGAATGGTTAAGAGTGATTAATAAAATACGGGAAGAGAATCCAAATGTATACGGAATAATTGTGGGTGCCGGACCTTTGGAGGAGGAAATAAAAGAAGAATGGAAACGTTTGAAATTACAGAATGTGGTATTCTTTCCGGGACTTAAAACCGATGTGAAACCTTATTTTGAAGCCATGGATATTTTTATGATGTCTTCTTCTTTTGAAGGTTTACCCGTCGCGTTATTAGAGGCTATGAGCATGGAATGCGCAGTGGTTTCTACTGATGCAGGTGGAATTAAAGAAGTGGTAAGAAATGGAAAAGACGGACTAACTTTACCGGTGGAAGAGTGGAGAGAATTAAGTGAAAAGTTAACAATATTAGTTCAAGATATAGCAAAACTCAAAAAATTCCAAAAGGCAGCCAGGAATAGGGTAAAAGAAAGCTTTAGTCTTCAGCGAATGGTAGGGGAACTGGAAGAATATTATGTGGAAGCGGTGAAATTATGAAGGTGTAAAAAAGTAAAGTAGTGATGAAGTTATAAATTGATGAGGACAAGGTTACAATATTATAGCATCACAACATAACAATCTGAAATAAAGAAAGAATAATGCAGGTTAGGGAGGCAACAGATAATGATATACCAGAAATCCTGAAAGTTTTAAAAGCAAGCTTAGGAGAAGTTTCTTCACAGAAAACAGAGAAGGTCTGGAGATATAAACATATAGATAACCCCTTTGGTAAATCTTTAGTGCTGGTGGCCGAAGAGAATAATAAACTTATTGGAGTTAGGGCTTTTATGCGGTGGCAATGGCAAAAAGGGGAGCAGGTTTATTCTACATTTCGTGCTGTAGATACTGCTACTCATCCAAATCACCAGGGAAAAGGAATATTTAAGAAGCTAACTTTAAGAGCATTAGAGATAGCTAAAGAGCAGGGGGATCACTTTGTATTTAATACACCGAATTCTAAAAGTAAACCGGGTTACCTAAAAATGGGATGGAAGGAAGTGAATAAACTAAAAATCCAATTACGTCCATTAAATCCATTAAAAACGGTTAAGAATCAATTTGAATATAAGATTATAGGTGAAAAATCGGCTAGTGAAAAGGTTGTGAATTCTTTTTTTGAAAAGCAAAAAGGGATCAATAGCCTTTTTACTCCTAAAAATATTAATTATCTATTGTGGCGATATGTCAATAATCCTTTACAAAATTATTCGGTAATTTTTGATAGGGAATATTTTGTCGCAGGATATGTTAAAAAGCGAAATAGATTGGAGGAATTTAGGGTTTCTGAAGTTATATTTTCTGAAGCTGGAGAAAAAGAAGCAAAAGCGGCTATGTTGAAAATGGCAAATACTTCTGGAGCAAATATTTTAAGTCTTTCCCCTAATACTGGAATCAATTTAAAAGCTGGAGTAACCGGTAATTTTGGTCCCGTATTAACCTTTAAAAATATTAACTTAGGTGTAATAGAAGAACAAGAACTTTTAGCTTTGTCAAGTTGGAACTATGGGTTAGGCGAACTGGAATTATTTTAGATGATAGGAGCAATAGTTTTAATATTATTTTTATTTGCTATAAATCAGGGGTTATTTAGCTCTTTCTCAAAGAAGCATAAATGGTTTTCTAAGAAATTAATGAACTCCTTATTTCTTTATCATATTTTCTTTTTCTTGGTATATTATACTTATGCTACCTTCAACCGCTCTGATTCTAAATCATATTTCGGGAGACCTCAAGGCGGGAATTCCTGGCTAGAATACTTTGGGACCAGTACTACCTTTATAGATTTTATCTCCTGGCCGTTTATAAATGTACTCGGATTCAATTATGAAATGATGATGGTGCTTTTTGCCTGGTTTGGATATATCGGTTTTGTATATGCCTATATGTTTTTTCGAGAAAATATTCCTATAAAGATCAAAGTATTTAAAAATTTTGATCTCTTGATGTTGACACTATTCCTCCCTAATATGCATTTTTGGACCGCTTCACTAGGTAAAGGGGCACCAATTTTTATGGGGTTGATGATGTTTGCTTATGCTATTAAAAATCCCAAATCAAGGTTTATGACTTTAATTTTAGGCTCGGCATTAGTGTATTTCATTAGACCTCACGTGTTTTTATTTGTAGCGGTTGGAACTGTTTTAGGATATATGACAGGACAAGAAAAAATTTCTTTCGGAAGAAAGCTTTTGATTTATGTAGGAATGATTGGGGGGCTAATAATAGTACAAGATCAAATTTTAGGAGTGGCAGGTTTAGAAGATTCCGAAAATTTAGTCTCTGATTTTGAAAATTTTTCACAGGGACGTTCTCAGAAATTAGATAATGCAGGGTCTGGAGTTTCTATGACTTCTTATCCATTACCATTAAAACTTTTTACATTTTGGTTTAGACCTTTATTTTTTGATGCACCGGGTATTTTGGGCCTAATCGTTTCAGCAGAAAATTTAATTTATTTGCTTTTATTCTTTAAAATTTTAAAAAAAGATTTCATTTCCTTTCTGAAAAAATCTCCAGTTTCTGTAAAAATGAGTTTAGTAGTTTTTTTTCTTTCTTCATTCGCTATGACCTTTTTAATGTCTAACCTTGGAATTATCATGCGTCAGAAATCGATGGTGATGTATTTCTTGTTTTTCGTGATCTATTATTATCTGGCGCAGAAGAAGTATGATAGGATTGTGAAGTTGAGAAGGCGCAGGAAGAAAATACTGGATGGAAGGGACTTGGTAAGCTAATTAGTTAATGAATAAATGATTTAAATTAGAGCGCTGAAATAGTGACTATTATACGGATTAATGATTTTAGGATTCAATACGTCGGTATTCAAGACGATAAAAACTAATTTTAGCTAAAACTTAGTAAAGTCTCTTTTAAAAAGTAGAATGATTATAGAGGTGATAATCTTTAGAAAAGAAAGTTTTTTGTAATTTTTTGAATTTTTAAAAGAGATTTATGGAAAATGGTGCATTAGTTATATCATTAGATTTTGAACTTCTGTGGGGAGTTTTTGATAAGGTAGACTGGAAAGAAAAAAAGGAGTATTTTCAAAATACCAAAAAAGTAATCCCAGAGATTCTACAGCTTTTTGAAAAGTATGAAATTCAATGTACGTGGGCTACAGTGGGAATGCTATTCAATGAAAATTGGGATGAATGGAACCATAATATTCCCGAAATACTGCCTGACTATGAGAATGATAAACTTTCCGCCTATAAATATGGGAAGTCAATTCAAAATAAAGGAACTGAAGAGCTTTGCTTTGCTCCTGAGCTCATAAAACTAATTACAGAAAGTCCGGGACAGGAGATAGGAACCCATACCTATTCTCATTATTACTGTCTGGAACCGGGACAAAATATTAAAAGTTTTCATACAGATCTGCAAAAATCCAAGCATTTGGCAGAGAGTTTTGGGATTGAATTAAAATCTCTGGTTTTTCCTCGAAATCAGTATAATTTAGATTACCTGGAAGTTTGCAGGGAAATGGGCTTGGAGACTGTGAGAACCAATCCTGATGTTTGGTACTGGGAAAATACACAGGAAAATAGTTTTCAACGGAAGATTTTTAGAACCGGGGATGCCTATATTGGGTTAAACAATAAATCATATACGGATGTTCCTGAAATAGCTCCTGGAATTTCCGGGCAAAAAGCCAGTAGATTATTAAGACCGAATAGTGGAAGAAATTTTCTTGATAGGGTTCGCATAAAAAGAATACAATCTGAAATGAGTTCGGCGGCTAAGAATAATGAGGTCTATCATTTGTGGTGGCATCCTCATAACTTTGGAGGGAAACCAGAAAAGAACCTGCTCGAGCTAAAAGTTATATTGGAACATTTTAAAACTTGTCAAAATAAGTTTGGATTTCAATCTTTGAATATGGCAGGAATTAATCAAACTGCAGTAGGGAATGATGAATAACATTATTTCCATTGTTATTCCTACTTTTAACAGGGAAAATAGTCTTTCTAAAGCCATTCAAAGCGTTTTAGACCAGTCGGCCCCAAACTGGGAACTTATCATTGTAGATGATGGTTCGACCGACAAAACTCAGAAAGTAATCGAAAAATACCTTTCAGATGAAAGGATTCAATATTTTTTCCAGGAAAACTCGGGAGTTTCTGTAGCCCGAAATAAAGGGGTAGAGATAAGTAAGGGGGATTATTTGATTTTTCTTGATTCAGATGATCAGTTTTTACCCGGGCTTATTTCCCGCTTGAATAAAATTAACTATACCGAATATGATTTAATATGCTGGCAGGTTTCGAAATTGATTGATGGAAAATCTTCGGTTTGGAAACCACAAAAGCTGGAAAAGATCTATAATAATATTACCGCTAGCTTTCTTGCGGGTAGTATTTGCTATAAAAAAGACACCTTTTTAAAGGCAGGCGGTTTCGATCCAGAAATGTTCTTTGGAGAAAATTATGAACTTGGAATAAGAATTGGAGATTTGGGAGGTTTAAAGATTAAAATTCTAAATGAAAACTTTCTTTTTTATAGAATTCAGTCCAAACATAGAACGAGTGATTCAATTCTCAATAAACTAAAATCTAATAATTATCTTCTTTTCAAGCATAAAGAAAAATATAAAAAAGATATTGACTCTTATTCTAAATTGAAATATCAAATTGCTTATTTAAATGAAAAGTCAGGAGATAAAGGAAAGGCTTTAGAACTTTATCGGGAAGCCTGGAATACAAAACCTTTGTATCTAAAAGCATTTCTCAAAACACTTTGGTTAAGTTTAAAACTCAAAAAATCAAAGTAGTTTTGGTATTAACCTTACTGCTTTAATTGGCATTCCACTTTTTAAATATAAAACTAAAAGCATTTTTCGGGTATTTTTCAGATTGCTTTGAAAGTTTCTAGTCAGACTTTTATCCTTATAATAAGAAACTAAGTTTTTAAAAAGAAGGATCTTTGTTAATAGCTGGATTTCTCTATTTTTTCTTGTCCAAATACCTCTTGGATGTCTTCGGTATACGGAAGCCGAAATTTCGGACTGGAATTTCGCTTTCCCGAAAGTACCCAACATACTAAGTAAAAAACTATCAACATTAATTACCTGCATCACCTCTTCCGGAAGATCTTTCAAATAGTTACGAAAACAAACTGTAGAAAATAAGGGATGATAAATAAGAGCTGACAATTCGTTTTTATTCAGATCCTGTTTGGGCTGCTCTAACGATAGTTGTTCTATTTTTTTTGATGATTGCTCAAACTTTTCTTCGAACCGATGGTATGATAAAGCGAAATCTGATTTTATTTCTAGGAAATCAACCTGTTTTTGCAGTTTTAGAGGATCGGTCCAGTAATCATCTCCTTCGCAAAAAGCTATATACTTTCCCCTGGCCTTATAGAGATTATAGAAGGCATTAAAGTTTCCAGTAACTACATCCATCACCCTAATTTTATTAGCTGGATGATGAAGAAATAGCCTAATCTTTTTTGGATAATTTTGAGCGTATTCTAGACATATTTCTCTTGTCTTATCGGTAGAAACGTCTTCCCCTAATAAAATTTCAAAATCAAAATTTGTTTTTTGAGCTAAAATAGCATCCAGACATTGTTTTATATAAAACTCGTGATTGTAGGCTTGAACCAATACAGATACCAATGGCTTAGAGGTTACCTGATGTTGGAAGTGCTGAACTTCCTTTTTTTGATATAATTCTTTGAATTTATTGAAATCCATTATTTAAGGAATAGTCTGGAAATTTGATTGGCATCTAAATTTCTTTTGGTTGTTCCTTTATGGGTGAAAACAGATGATTCTAGTACGTTTTTTTCAATAATACATCCCATTCCAATAATAGTTCCTGATGCAATTTCAACATTTTGTTTTATGGAAGCGTTTAAGCCTAAATAACAGTGGTCACCAATCTCTACATTTCCTCCTGTTTTTGATCCACTTATCAAGGTGTGTTTTCCAATTCTGGTATGATGTCCAATTTGGGATGTGAATAAGATTGTATTGTCAGAGATGCTTATAAAAGGTTGCAGTACACAACCTTCATCTATAAAAACATTTTTTCCTATTATCAGGTTTTCCCAATGGCTGGATTTGGTGGATATGTAGGAGGGGAAATTATAACCTAGCTCTGTAGCTCTATTATAAAGTCGCTCTCTTATTTTATTATTTCCCACAGCTATAAAGATTGAAAATTCATCTGGAGGAAATTCATCATTTAAGTTCTCGAAACTTGTTAAGGGTTTATTACAGAATGAATTTTGTTTCAAAAATTCGTCTTCAATACAATATGAAATCACCTTATAATCAGTGTCATTTTCAAAAACATAACCAACGTATTCAGCGAATTTACCTACCCCGTAAATAACTAATTTTTTTTTCATTCATTTTCTTTTCTCAAAGATAAGATTTGTTTTTAGATAAGATTGTACAGTAGGTTTTTGTAAGAAAAAGAGAAGAACTTAACCCTTATTGAATTTATGCTTAAGTATATCGAAAATTATGTAATCATTTAGTTTTGAGTATTATAAATAGTTGAATTAAACATGTTATTAATTTAATAATTAGAAAGATGATTAAAAAGATTTGGTTGTTAGGCTTAAGTATTTTTGCCTTTTCCTGCAGTGTGGACCGGGAAGAAGTGCCGGAAGAAGATTTACTTGTCTGAGATATGATTACATCCGTTGATGGTTGTACAGTCCATCAATATGACCTGGGGGAAACAGGCCGGGTAGAAGTTCGGAACTTCCATGATCATCTGGTTATTAGGGTTTCAAAGCTGGGGTCTAACTCTTGGAGCCAGATAAATTTTCATTTTGCTGAAAATGAAGAGAGATTTCCTACAAATAAAAAAGGTAAATTTTTATTGGGTCAAATGGATTACAAGAATAAATACCCTCAAGGAACTTTTTATGAAGAATTCAAGATTCCACTTTCTGATGTTCCACGGGAATTTATGATGGTAGTTTATGCAGAATTTGGATCTGGAAAAAACAAAAGTAGCGCCTGGGCTGGGGGTCTCAGTTTAAATGAAGCTGATTGGAGTTATTTTGAATATAAGGTTTCAGATTTTCCGTTTTATACAGGTACCGATCAAATTCGGGAAATTGCCATATCAGAAGCTCTTGCAGTAGAGAGTGGGGACGAAGTCCGTAAAATTTATGCCAATATGATGGATGAGGGGGTAGATAAAAGTCAATGGTATGCCTATAAACCGAGTATAGATGAGATTATTGATGACTTTAATGATCCTTCTCGGGAATCTCAATTGGGAGATTATAGCACTACCTATACTTTAGGAAGTGGAGAGTGCTCAGATTCCGTGAATTTAACATTAAGAATAGATTAAAAATTTTATTTTTTTCGTACAAAAAATTTACAAAAACCTCCAAAAAAAATTTAAACTCCTACACAAAATATGTATTGACAATTATTTATGCCCTACAACGATTAGCTGAATTTTTTGGGATTTTTAGAGTTAAATTTAGGTAACCATTTTAAATCCAGACAGCTATGAAAGCAAAATTATTTTTCTTACTAATAATGGGATTTTTAGTAACGTCCTGCTCGGTAGATCCCATTGAGGAAGAAATCAATTTCCAAAAAATTGATCTGATTACAGAAGAAGTGGGGTGTGCAGGCCCGGATAATTCCAAAACTATTACTCTTTCCGAAGCGGAAGCCGTTCCCAGTTGGGATGAAGTGCGCAAGCTTTACCTGAGTTTATTGGCACCCGGCATAGCTCGTAACGGTACCTTTGATCCATCTATTTGGAATATAATTGATGCTTTTAACGATGCTGAAGAACCATTAGGAGAATATATCACTACCTACAGTTTAGAAGGAGACTGTGCCGATTCAGTAGAATTAACAATAATTATTATTCCAGATCCCATTTTGGAAGATCCCTGCGAGGATTTCTCGGCAGGCGAGGATAATTCCAAAATCATTAGTTACTCTGAAGCAGCAGGAATTGAAAGCTGGGATGAAGTTCGAAAACTTTATCTGAATTTATTAGAGCCAGGTATTGCAAGAAATGGAGAATTTGATCCTACTATTTGGAATTTAATAGATGCTTTTAATGATGCAGAGAATCCATTAGGGGACTATACAACAACCTATACCGTTACAGAAGGTGAATGTAGTGATTCGGTAGAATTGACTATTACGGTAGTAGCTGATGAGCAACAGCAACCCAATTGCGATGACGTAAATGCCGGGCCTGAAAATATGAAAGAA
The DNA here is from genome assembly GCF_900168265.1 of Salegentibacter salarius. Classification (GTDB taxonomy): domain Bacteria; phylum Bacteroidota; class Bacteroidia; order Flavobacteriales; family Flavobacteriaceae; genus Salegentibacter; species Salegentibacter salarius. Next base: position 194,853 of record NZ_FVZF01000001.1, read on the forward strand.
ATGAGTGTGTCTGAGGCAGCTGCAGTACCTAGTTGGGATGAGGTAAGAAAATTGTATTTAAATCTTTTAGCGCCGGGAGTTCCTCGTGATGGATCTTTCGATCCTTCTATTTGGGATATAATTAATGCTTTTAATGAAACCGATAACCCTGTGGGGGATTATACCACAATCTATACTATAACAGATGGACAGTGCACCGATTCAGTAGAATTGACCATACGAGTTGTTCCAGATTAAAAAATAAATTATAAGAAAATTTTCTAAGGCCATGCGTAAGTATGGCCTTTTTCATTAACACTACTTTCAGATAAATACTTTTAAAAAAGCTTAGTTTTGCGTCATAATATCGTTTATATGCCCAAAAAACTCATCCGAATCACAACCATCCCTCTGTCTTTAGAAAAACTCCTGGAAGGTCAGCTTACTTATATGAGTCAATATTATGAGGTTACCGCTGTCGCAGCTGAAAAGGAACGACTGAATAAGTATGGAGCAAAAAACCAGGTAAATACTTTTTGGGTTGAAATGACAAGGGCTATAACACCGGTAAAAGATCTAAAAGCGGTTTGGAAGCTGTATAAATTTTTTAAAAAAGAAAAGCCGGAAATTGTTCATACGCACACTCCAAAAGCGGGGATTGTCGGAATGTTGGCCGCTAAACTAGCTGGAGTTCCTTTGCGCTTGCATACAGTAGCTGGACTACCGCTTATGGAAACTACCGGCACAAAGCGAAAAATATTAGACCAGGTGGAGAAATTTACCTATAAGTTGGCTACAAAAGTTTTTCCGAATTCGCGAGGCCTCAAAGAGATTATCCTCGAGGAAGGTTTTGCTGAAGAAAATAAATTAAAAGTGCTTGGAAAGGGAAGTTCCAACGGAATTGACACCAAATATTTCGATCCATACAGCTTTAAAGAGGACCAGAAGAAAAATAAAAGACAATCGCTTGGGATTCCTCAGGATGATTTTGTGTTTATTTTTATTGGAAGATTGGTTAGTGAAAAAGGTATAAATGAATTAGTAGATGCCTTTAAAAAGCTACACAAGAAAAATAAGAATATTTCTCTGCTGCTAGTAGGGCCTTTTGAGAAAGAGTTGGATCCTTTAAAGCAAGATACGTTTAATAGTATAAAAAACCACGAAAAAATTATCACTACCGGGTACCAGGAAGACGTTCGCCCTTATTTTGCAATTGCCAACGCATTGGCTTTCCCCAGTTATAGAGAAGGTTTTCCAAATGTAGTGATGCAGGCTGGAGCTATGAACCTTCCTGCAATAGTGAGCGATATTAACGGATGTAATGAAATTATCGTAGAAGGAATTAATGGGGTTATAATTCCGGTTAAAGATACCTCTGCTTTATTGTCTGCTATGGAGTTGTTTGTTGAGAATATCAATTATACCAGTAGACTTTCATCAAATGCCAGAGATGAGATCTGTAAATATTATGAGCGTAAAGAATTTTGGCAAATTCTGTTAAAGGAATACAAAAATCTAGAAAAGGAATATATAAAATCATAGTTTTGCACAGCCTAAATTTTGTTGGCATAAATGTCTTAATTCCTCTATGTACAAGCACTTTTTAAAAAAATTACTTGACTTTTTTATTGCTTTTACGGCATTATTAGTGCTTAGTCCGTTATTAATTCCAATTACAGTTTTATTAGCTTTGGCGAATAAAGGGAAACCCTTTTTTTTTCAGAAAAGACCTGGAAAAAATGGGCGTATTTTCAATATCATTAAGTTCAAAACGATGACTGATGAGAAGGATGGAAATGGAGATTTTCTTCCGGATGAAAAGAGGTTAACAGCGGTTGGAAAATTTGTTAGAAAAACCTCTATAGATGAGATTCCACAGTTGATAAATGTTTTAAAAGGAAATATGAGTTTAATAGGTCCCAGACCGTTATTACCTCAGTATTTACCTTTGTATTCTGAAAGACAAAGAAAACGACATAACGTAAAGCCTGGAATAACCGGATGGGCCCAGGTTAATGGTAGAAATGCGATTAGTTGGACCAAAAAGTTTGAATATGATGTTTGGTATGTGGAAAACCTATCTTTTGGATTAGATGTGAAAATTATAATCAAGACGATTAAAAAAGTAGTGATTTCTGAAGGAATAAATACAGCCAATATGGCAACTACGGAAGCTTTTAACGGAAAAAATTAAAATGAATATTTACGGAGCTAGTGGTCACGGAAAGGTTGTTTTTGATATTCTAAAAAGCAGGAATATTCAAATAGATTCAGTATTTGATGACAACCTCGAAGTTGAAGAATTCCTTGACTTCAGGGTAATTCATAAACCTAATGAAGATCAACTTAAGAACCCTACGGTTTTAGCTATTGGAAATAATGCGATCAGAAAACAAGTTGCGAGTAAGTTTAACGGTGTAATCTCGGAGGCAATTAGTCATTTTAGTGCAATGATTTCAGAAAACAGTAAAATGGCAGCTGGGACAGTAGTGATGCCTGGGGCTATTATAAATTCAGGTTCTAGAATTGGAAAACACTGTATTATAAATTCTGGTGCGGTTGTTGAACACGACGTGCGCCTCGAAGATTTTGTGCATATTTCACCAAATGCGGTACTCACAGGAAATGTTAGTGTTGCCGAGGGTACACAGGTGGGAACCGGCGCGTCGGTTATCCCCGGAGTTAAAATTGGCAAATGGGCATCTATCGGGGCCGGAGCCGTAATAATTGAAGATATTCCAGACTTTGCTGTTGTTGTTGGTAATCCTGGAAAAATTATAAAATACTTAGATGAACAAAGATAAAATATGGTTATCCTCTCCACACATGGGTGGAACTGAGCAAAAATTCGTTAATGAAGCTTTTGAGCAGAATTGGGTAGCACCTTTAGGTCCCAATGTAAATGGCTTTGAAGAAGATATAAAAAAATATCTATTTGATAGCTCTTCGAAAGAAGGAGCTGTAGCTGCTTTAAGTTCCGGCACGGCTGCCTTACATTTAGCTTTAATAATGCTAGGGGTTAAAGCGGGCGATGAAGTACTTTGCCAAAGTATGACTTTTGCAGCTTCAGCCAACCCTATTGCTTATCTGGGAGCAACACCTATCTTTATAGATAGTGAAGAGAAAACCTTGAATCTTTGTCCCAAACATCTAAGAACAGCTATTGATGATAGGATTTCTAAAGGAAAAAAGCCAAAAGCATTAATAGCTGTACATTTATACGGAATGCCTTATCAGGTAGATCAAATTAATGAAATATCTAGGGAGTTTGGAATTCCGGTGGTAGAAGATGCTGCCGAAGCACTAGGTAGTACTTATAAAGGAGAACGATGCGGAACTTTTGCTGAGTACGCGATCCTTTCATTTAATGGCAATAAAATTATCACGACCTCAGGTGGTGGAGCCTTAGTGACTAAAACTCAATCTGCTAAAGAGAAAGCCGTTTTCTTGGCAACCCAGGCTCGAGATGCGGCGCCCCATTATCAGCATAGTGAAATTGGTTATAATTACCGATTGAGTAATATTTCAGCGGGAATAGGGCGTGGTCAAATGCAAGTAGTGGACGAACGCGTGAAAGCCAGAAGAGAAATGCACGAATTTTATGTAGATTTGTTTTCTGAAATTGAAGGAGTTAAGGTTCATAGTGCTCCCAATGATGACTTTTTTTCCAATCATTGGTTGAGTGTAGTGAGCTTAAATGAAGAAAAGACCGGGGGAATAAATCGCGAGGATTTACGTTTGCATCTTGAAGAATTAAATATAGAAAGCAGACCTTTATGGAAACCGATGCATATGCAGCCGGTTTTTAAAAATGCTCCTTTTTATGGAGATGGGGTTGCAGAGAGTTTATTTGATAATAGCCTATGTCTACCTTCGGGTTCTAATTTAACCCAGGAGGAAAAAGACCGAATCAAGGCTGGAATTTTATCCTGTTTTAAAAAACAGAAGTAAACAACTTCGGAGCAAGCTCACGAAGCATTATGATTGGAAAATATAATTTGATTTCGAGGCAAGCCTCGGAGTATTTAATCTCGATTATCGAGTAAACAATTATGGGAGATAAGGTAAATAAGATATTAAGAAATATACTCTCGGGAACCGATAACGCCCTCGATTTAAGGAATATAAAGTATCTTCCCAGGTGGGCGGTTTATTTGATAGACCTTTCTCTGGTGGCGATTTCTACCCTGTTTACCGTTTTACTTATTATAGATCTTACTCCAAATTATTATACGGTGCTCAGTTTTTATGATAAGGCCTTTATCGTAATAGCAGTTCATATTTTCTACTTTTATATTTTTAAAACTTACGCAGGGATTATTAGATATTCTTCTAATATAGATGCTTTGAAGTTGCTCCTGGCTACCATGAGTTCGTTTTTTACATTGCTGGTTATTAATTATATAACTTTTTTCGTTACAGGGGAGAAAATATTCTTGGTAGGCGGTTTGTTCATTAATTTATGTATTTCTTTTTCCTTGCTATTTCTTTTCAGACTAGGGGTGAAACAGATATATGAATACTTTAAACTAGTTAGTCGGGACGAAGACATCTTAAATGCGGTTATTCTTGGAGCTGATGAAAACGCCATTTCTATAGCAGGTGCGCTTGATATAGAAATCCCCAGGAGATTTAAAATTGTGGGTTTTCTGACCAATGAAAGGCACAATAAAAGTATAAGATTGCTGGATAAACCGGTAATTAATTATTCTTCTGAAATTCATAAAGCTGTTCAATCTGTAAATGCAGAAGCGGTTATCCTTTCTGAAAATAATTTTTCGGCCGAAGAAAAATTTAACTTTGTAAAAGATTGTCTTGAAAACGATATTAAGGTATTTAATGCACCAATTGTTTCAACCTGGGGTGAAGATACTCAGCCTATCGCGAAAAAGGTGAAGTCTCTTCAAATCGAAGACCTTTTAGAACGTGAACCTATTAGGCTTAATCCTGAAAATAAGATCGAGCAACTAACCGGAAAAACTATTTTGGTTACTGGTGGAGCAGGATCTATAGGAAGCGAGATAGTAAGACAGGTAGCCCAGTACAACCCAAAGAAACTTATTATTCTTGATCAGGCTGAAACTCCGCTTCACTCGTTAAGTCTGGAAGTAAACGCAAAATTCCCTGAATTGGATTGTAAATTCATTATTTGTGACGTAGGTAACTTTAAGCGCTTAGAGCTTATGTTCCAGAATCAGAATATTGATGTGGTTTACCACGCCGCGGCTTATAAGCATGTTCCATTAATGGAGGAGAATCCTCACGAAGCGGTGTTTGTAAATATCCAGGGAACAAAAAATCTCGCCGATCTTTCGTTAAAGTATCAAGCTTCACATTTCGTAATGGTTTCTACTGATAAAGCGGTTAATCCGAGTAATGTGATGGGGGCTTCTAAAAGAGCCGCTGAAATGTACGTTCAGTCGCTTTATCATTCCAGGATCAAAGAAGACTCAAATACTACAAAATTTATCACAACCCGTTTTGGTAACGTACTGGGCTCAAATGGATCTGTAGTGCCTTTGTTTAAAAAGCAAATAGAAAAAGGAGGGCCGGTTACTATAACCCATCCCGATATCATAAGATATTTTATGACCATTCCGGAAGCTTGCCAGCTGGTTCTTGAAGCCGGGGCAATGGGAAAAGGTGGAGAGATCTTTATTTTTGATATGGGAGAACCGGTTAAAATTATGGATTTGGCTATAAAAATGATTAAACTTGCCGGTTATGATCCAAATAAAAATATTAAAGTAAAGATTACCGGACTAAGACCCGGAGAAAAACTTTATGAAGAATTATTAAATGATGAATGCAAAACACTTCCTACACATCATAAGAAAATTATGATAGGTCAGGAGGTAGTTAGAGATCACGAATTGATAAAAGAGAAAATTGAGAAAATCATTAATTCAGCCAATTCATTAAAGGCAGAAAAGATGGTTAAAAAATTAAAAATACTTATCCCGGAATTCAAGAGTAATAATTCTTTATTTGAAAGCCTGGATAACAAAGAAGAAGTAATAAGTGAATAAAAACAATTGCATGTTCAAATCTATAGGGAAACTGGGATGGTTTCTTATTTTAAGTATTATTGTATCAAGTTGCGCTACCAAAGATGATGTGGTCTATTTCCATAATTCTCAAAGTCTGGAAGGCAAAGAAAATCTATTGGATTACGAACCGAAAATTGAAGCCAATGATGTACTAAGAATTAATATCTCTTCTTCTTCGGTAAATGAAGAAATAGTAGCTCCATTTCAAATGAACCAACAAGGTGGCCAATCCGGGGGCGGTGGTGGCCAAAACCTTTCGTTAACAGGTTACCTTGTGAGCCCTGAGGGTACTATTAACTTTCCCGTTCTTGGCACAGTAGAAGTAGAGGGACTAACGCGTACCGCAATTCAGCAAAAATTACAGAAGCAGATAGCTGAATACGTAAGAGATCCTGTAGTGGATGTTAGGATTGTAAATTTTAGTGTAACAGTTTTGGGAGAAGTTGGTTCTCCCGGAAGAGTCCAAATAACAGACGGGAGAGTTACTATGCCCGAACTTTTGGCAATGAGTGGGGATATCACTTATAACGGGAAAAGAGAAAATATTAAGATTATTAGAGAGGTCAATGGAGTAAAAACTGTAGGGTATATTGATATGACCGAATCTGATCTGTTTGATAGTCCGTTTTATTATTTAAAGCAAAATGATTTGGTATATGTTGAGCCTACTTATAGGACTGTTAAATCCGCCGGATTTTTTACTAGTTATCAGGGGATCATTTCAGTGGGAACTACAATAATTAGCCTTTACTTTTTAATTAATAGTCTTTAAATGGAAGAATTAAACGATTTTAACGAGGATAAAGAAGAATCTACCTTCGATTTAAAAGCTGAACTCTTTAAGTACCTTGCATATTGGAAGTGGATTCTTTTAGGTTTTCTTATCGGCGGTTTGATAGCCTATTTATATAATAGGTACACTATTGCGAAATATAATACTGAAGCTACAATGATGATCGTAGACGATCAGGAGAATAATGCCTTGAACGCTGGTTCGTCAGGAGGTGTTGGTATTTTTTCACTTGTAGATGAAGGTATTCAAAATCACATAGAAAAATTAAGATCCAAACAACTTGTAGAAAGTGTTGTTGATGAATTAGATCATAATATCAGCTATTTTACAGAGGGAAATGTAATTACTGTTGAGTCTTATAAAACCAGTCCTGTTTTAATTGAATTCATCACCCCGGATAGTATTGTTCATTCTGTTTCCAAAGATTTAATTGTAACCCCTATATCAGATACTTCATTTAAACTAGAAGACGAGGCAAGTAAATATTCAGAAACTCATAATATAGGGGAAGTCATTAAATTAGATGATATTCAATTCACTATTTTACCGAAATCGGGTGAAGAAGAAGGGACTTTTCGAAAGACTAGTTCGGTAAATATCAAAATTCAACCTCTCAGATCTGTAGCTGCAGAATATATTTCGAAATTGCAAATAGCTCAAAAAGGGCAGGCAAAGGATATTTTATCCTTAAGTTTAGTTCAGAATACTCCAGAGAAATCGGAGGACTTTCTTAGTAAATTGATGGAGCGTTTTAATGAAGAAGGTATTAAAAATAAACAGGAGGTAGCAGAAAATACTACAAAATTTATTCAGGATAGACTTGAAATGATAACTACGGAGTTAGATTCAGTAGAAGTAAACATCGCTGATTTTAAAAGGGATAACCAAATAATGGATGTTAGTAGCGGGGCTTCCCAGTTTCAGTCAAAATTTACAGCTACTGAGCAAGAGATTTTTAATATTGAAACTCAGTTGGAACTTTTAAATTCAGTAGAGGAATTACTAAGAAATCAAGGTAAATACGAGCTACTACCTGATGTGGGTATCAGTGAAGGTGGTGTTTCTGGACTTGTGAATTCTTACAATACTCTTATTATGGAGCGTAATATGTACCTTGAAGGAGGTACAGAGCGTAATCCTATCGTAAAAACAATAACTCAACAGCTAGACAGTTTAAGAGAAAACCTTTTTGAAAATATTGAAAGTACCAGGCGTTCACTCAACGTACGGTTAAGAGAACTTAATCAAAGAGGAAATGTTGCACAAGGCCAGTTCAGTAACTTTCCTGGGCTTGAAAAAGGGATGCGAAGTATAGAACGCCAGCAACAGATTAAAGAGCAACTTTATTTATTTCTACTGCAAAGAAGAGAAGAGGCGGCTATTTCTTTTGCTGCTACAGCTTCTGTAGCCCGGGTTATTGATGCTCCTTTTACCAATAACGACCCTGTTGATCCTAAGCCATGGCTTATTTTAACAGGAGGTTTTATTATTGGATTAATAATTCCAATCCTGATAATATTCGCTAAGAATATGCTGGACACTAAAGTTCATCATAAAGGCGAATTAAGTGGGTTGATAAAGCATATTCCGTTTATCGGGGAGGTGCCGCGTATTGGTGGAGAGCAAAATGAACGTATCGAATTAAACGATCGTACTCCCTTGGCTGAATCATTTAGGATTTTACGGACAAACCTTGCTTATTTATTTCAGAATAAAGATAAAGATAAGGGAGAGATAATTTTTGTCACTTCTACTATTAAAGGAGAAGGAAAGACCTTTGTATCTTATAATATGGCACGTACTTTAGCGAGTACGGGAAAGAAAGTTTTACTGATTGGTGCAGATATTCGTAATCCCAAACTTCATAGGTATGGCGAAATAAGTGATGCGGCACCTAAAGGTCTTTCAGATTATTTGTACGATTTTGAAGTTACTGAAAATGAAGTTATTTCTATAGAAAAACAGGCAGGGATAAAAGTAGATATGGTTCTTTCAGGCCCTATTCCACCTAACCCTGCAGAACTTCTTATGAATGATCGATTAGAAAGCTTATTAGAGTATGCAGGGGGAGTTTATGATTATGTACTGGTGGATACCGCTCCAACTATGATAGTAACAGATACCTTGTTAGTAAGTCCATTGGCTGATACTACCTTGTATGTTGTGCGAGCTGATTTCACTGATAAAAAGATGCTGGATTTCCCTAAAGAACTTAAGCAACAGGGAAAACTTAAAAGCCCGGCGATTATTTTAAATGATGTGGATTATTCAAAATTCTCTTATGGAGCTAAGTATGGGTATTCTTATGGCTACGGATATGGTTACGGTGCCGATAAAGAATCTCGCTGGCAACGAATAAAAAACAAGATGTTTGGAAATAAATAAGATTTCCTAGGCTAAATTTTTTGAATATCCGTAAACAGCAGTCATACTTTTAAATGTTAACGTCACCCTGAACTGGTTTCAGGGTCTAAGGTGAGTGGTAGGTACTATTCGTGTTAGATGCTGAAACAAGTTCAGCATGACGATTTTTTCATAAATTCACTTCTATGAGTGAAAGGGGATATACATTCTTAATTTTATATCGAATTGTAAGTCCAGAGTTTTGTTTACTTAAACAAGGCTTTGGATTTTTCAATTATAGGTTCTAGAAGATTAAGCTGCTTTTTCTTTAATTTTATATTCCCGATTTTTTCCAGGTGTTCCATTCTGTGGGCATCACTGCTAATAAAATCAATCATCCCTCTTTCAAGTAACTGGAAGGCTTTCTTTTGTATTCCTGTTCCATAGTGAGGGGTAAGGGATAACATATTTAATTGGAAATCACATCCTCTTGTTTTTAGGTCTTTATACTTATCAAAACTGCTATCGTGATAAAAAGCATAACGCTCTGGATGAGCTAGTATTGGTTTTAAATTTGTATTCTGAATTTTAAATAGGATTTCAGCTAAATTAATAGGTGCCTGAAAATACGACATCTCTACTAAAACACAATTTTCTGCAACATTCAATACATTATTCTTTTCCAGTTGATCTATTAAATATTGATCCATCATATATTCTCCTGCAGCTTTAATAGAATTTCCGTGTGGCAAATTCTTTTTTACTTTTTCCAAAGCGGGAAAAATCGTCTCTGGAGTATTGGGGTAAAATTCTCCCATAACGTGAGGACTGGCTACAAAATTAGTGACTCCAAATTCATTAAATTTTTTGATCATTGCTATAGAGTCTTCTGCACTATTAGCACCATCGTCTATACCGGGCAGTAAATGATTGTGGAAATCGGTGAAACCTTCCAGCAAATCGACTAAAAAATATTTTTTCTGAAAAATGGATAGCATTTCTAAGTTTTAGAAACATAAAATTACATATTTTTAAATCGAATTAAGCATATTTGAAAAGTCTTAACGCCTACTTATGAAACAAAATTTACTAGTATTTTTATTTCTTTCCTTTTTCCTAAATGTCCACGCACAAAATTTTGAGTTCAGTGGACAAGTGAACGCAACCGGATTATTGTATAGCGAGGAGAACTCTCCATTTTGGTTGCACACCAATCAAAGAGGAAGAATAGATGAACTTACCAATTTTTCAGGCTTTATTAGCACTCACGGATTTTATAATCTTTCTGAAAATTCTAATTTAGAGTTTGGGCTGGGAGCACTTTACCAGGACGGTTTTTCCGATAAACTTCAATTAGATGAAGCCTATTTAGCTTTTAATAATTCCTGGTTGGGAATTGTGGCGGGACGTAAACAGCGCAAAGAATTGTATAGAGGATTAAGCGCTACTAACCAAAGCATTTTATGGTCTTTAAATGCAAGACCACTTCCCGGAATTCGACTTTTTACTAGACGCCCCATATTTTTTAAAAATAATCGCGGATTTGGGTTCCAGGCTTCATTTGAAGAATACCTTATGGATGATGAGCGTTTTGTAGAAAACACCCGTCTTCATCATAAAAGCTTCCATTTAGTTTATAAATCTTCACCTAAATTTCAAATTTTAGCTGGGTTGAGACACTTTGTACAATGGGGCGGCACACACCCGGAATTCGGAGATCTTCCTTCCGATTTTGAAGCTTATACCAGGGCAGTTACTGGAAGAGGAGCAGGCGAAGACACGGGAGATGGAATTTCTGAGCAGGAAATTAACGGTTTAGGAAATCATTTGGGGAGTTACGAGATAAATATCAAAACCATATTAGCTGGTTATAATGTTGAATTTATTTACAATCATTTATTCGAAGACGGCTCTGGCAGTTTGCTAAGAAATACCCCTGATGGACGTTACGGCATTTTTATAGAAGATCCTGCGGCTTCTTTAGATTCCTGGTTTCAAGCAGTAATGTATGAATTTTACTATACCAAAAATCAAAGTAAAAATACACCCACCACCGATGGTGAGGATAATTATTTCAATAATAATTTATACCGATCTGGTTGGACTTACGAAAATAGAGTGCTGGGGCTTCCATTTATTACCCTTGGGCCAGATAGATTTAGGATAAATAACAATAAAATAATTGCACATCATTTAGGTTTAAGCGGGATGGCCTTTAATAAGGTGCCATATAGATTTCTAGGAAGTTTCAGGAAGAATTATGGCGGAAAAGGAAGTGCAAATACCAATGGGAAACACGTTCTTTCTACTTACCTCGACTTAAATTTACTCCAAAATGTAGTGAACTTAAATCTTCAGCTAGGATCCGATTTTAGCGAAATTGAAGGTCCTAATTTTGGTGCCGGCGTTTCTATTTCTAAATCGTTTTTATAAAAAGAAACCGTAAATTCAAACTGCGCCTCAATGAAAAAAATAACAACACCGGTTTTAAAAATTGATGGGAATTTTGAAATTATAAGTTGGAATACTTCCGCAGAAGAATTTCTAAAGAACACTTTAAAAAAAGACTTAAGGCGCAGCTAAGTGTAAAAGAAATATTTCCACCTGAGATCTGGACTGAATTCCTTGGAGATTTTGAAACAAATCAAGGGGTACTTCACAATGTCTTTGCTTTTTCAAAAACTGAAGCTATAGAGATTTTTAGTAGTCCTTGTTTAGATGATGAGGGAAATATTAAAAATTATTCGCTAGGCATAAAAGTTGTTCCTCCTAGGGATACTAATTCGTCTGAAAATATAATCCAATTAAAAAATATTCTGGAGAATTCCTCTCTAGCTATTTTTCTGTCTGATCCTAATGGTCTAATAGTAGAAGTTAATAGGGCTGCGTGTAGACTTTTTGGTTATAGTATTAAAGAACTGAAACAATTAAGTCGGGAAGATATAATGCAAAAGAATTCCGACTTGGAAATGGCCGTTCAGCAGAGAAATAAAGCCGGCGAATTAAGAACGGAATTGGTAGGAATTAAAAAGAATGGCGAGACTTTTCCTTGTGAGGTACATTCTGTTATTTATACCAATAATGATGGTGAAAAGAGAACCAGTACCACGATTGTAGATATTTCAGATAGAAAAAAACAGGAATTAATGGCAGAAAATAGCAAGCAAGCTTTTCAGTCTTTATTTGATTATAATCCTGATGTTGTCTATTCGTTTGATCTTAAAGGTAACTTTGTAGATCTTAACGAAGCTGCTTTAAATCTTGTAGAAGGTCCCAGGGAAAAAGTAAGAGAAGTTAATTTTTTACCTTTAATCGCGCCAGAAGATAGAGATCGTGTAATGATGCACTCTTCCATGGCAGTTTCAGATGAAGTGCAGCGTTATAAAACTAATTTTATAAGTCTTAAAGGAACAAAAAAGGTGCTTGATGTCACAAACTTTCCAATATATGTCAATAAGAAAATAACCGGGGTATACGGAATTGCCAAAGACATCACTAAACAGGTGGAAATAGAGCAGAAACTGCGGGAAGAACATAATATGTTTAGGGCAATTATAGATTATATTCCAGATCATATTTTTGTAGTGAATGAAAAGCACGAAACTATTTTAACCAACCATAGTTTTTATAAAAATTATTATGGGGTTGAAAATGAACAGGAAAGTTTAGGACTAACGGCCTTAGAATTTTTTGAAAAAGAAGAAGCTACCAAAGTACTCGAAGATAACACACAGGTTATGAATAATGGTATTCCTGTAATAAATCGCGAGGATATAGATCAGAATTTTAATGGTAAAAAAAATTATACACTGTTAACCAAAGTTCCCTTTAAATTTGGGGATAATAAAAAAGGCCTGGTTGGGATTTCAAGAAATATTACTGAAATTAAAGAGAAAGAAAAGGCTTTAGAAGAATTAAACGCGGCGCTTAAAAAACATGCGGATGAATTAGCATTATCTAACAAAGAACTTGAACAATTTGCTTATATAGCCTCACACGACCTGCAGGAGCCGCTTAGAATGGTAACTAGTTTCCTAACACAGCTCAAGAAAAAATACGACCATAAATTAGATGATAAAGCGCAACAATATATTTATTTTGCGCACGATGGTGCAACCCGAATGCGCCAAATAATTTTAGATTTACTTGAATATTCAAGGGTGGGACGGGTAGCGCATAAAGTTACAGCAGTTAATCTCGAGCACTTAGTTTCTGAGGTGCTATCACTTCAAAAAAAATCTATTGAAGAAAAAAATGCTAAAATTGAAATAGGTGTACTGCCAGAATTGGAGGTTGAAGAACCGGTGTTAAGGCAATTATTCTCTAATTTAATAGGCAATGCCTTAAAGTATTATTCAAAAGAAAGGCAGCCAGAAATCAAAATTTCATCTTTAGAAAAAGAGAAGCATTGGGAATTTAAAATCAGCGATAACGGTATCGGGATTGAAGAAGAATTCAAGGAGCAAATTTTTATAATTTTTCAGCGTTTACATCAGCGCGATGAATATGAAGGAACCGGAATTGGCCTGGCAATATGTAAAAAGATCGTAGATAATTTTGGTGGTGAAATTTGGGTAGACTCCAGGCTTGGGGAAGGGAGCAGCTTTTATTTTACAATCCCAAAACAATTTTAGTATATTTACTTGATAATCGAGATTAAAATGCTCAGAGGCTTGCTTCGAAATCAGATTGTATTTTGCAATCCTAATGTTTCGTGAGCTTGCTCCGAAGTAATTTACTTTGTAATGCGAAGCTAAGTGCTTTTAATTTTGAAGGCTTTAAATTCAGGTTTACCTCTTGTAACTGGTTGATTCAGTTCATACGAATTCTTAGTTTGTTATTTAAAATAGTATTAAATGATTCAAAATTCCGGGGAATTAAAGGTTTTAGTTATGGAGGACAACCCGGGCGATTTTATTCTTATAGAAGATTATCTTTCCGAAGAACATGCAGCACTGGAACTGCAGCGCGCCGAAAATTTTAAAATGGCGAAAGAAATGCTCCAGGCTTCCAAAAATTTTGATACCGTCTTACTCGACCTATCACTCCCGGATATTAAAAATACCGAAACTCTAGTAAAAGAAATCCTGGCTTTGGCTAATGGTGCACCGGTGGTGGTACTAACAGGATATACCAATAAGGATTATGGAATGAAAACTCTTTCCTGGGGCGTTTCAGACTACCTCCTGAAAGATGAAATTAATGCTTCAAATCTTTCTAAAAGCATCCATTACAGTATCGAGCGAAAAAAGGTACAGCGGCAGCTTTATGCGTCTGAAGAAAAGTACCGAACATTATTTGATTCCAGCCCTTTACCAAAATGGGTTTTAGATAGACATACCCTTGAATTTTTAGACGTTAATCAAGCAGCCATAAACCTCTACGGCTATTCTAGAGAAGAATTCATGAAAATGACTGTGAGAGATCTGTGGGTAGATGATGAGGATGAAATAGAACAAACTGTAGAGGATAATTTTCACGATTTCTCCAGTATTAGAGTTAAGCATTATACTAAAAGCAGGAACCTTCTTTTTATAGATGTTCAAAGTAACCCTATTATATTTGGAGGCAGGGAAGCTCGCGTTACTTTGGCGCACAATATTACCGAAAAACTTAAAGCTGAAAAAAAATTAAGACACAGTCAGCAGCGTTTTAAGGCCCTGGTGCAGGATGGCAGCGACGTGATAAGTATTTTAGATGAAAATTTTCACTATACTTATATTAGCCCTAGTGCAAAGAATATTTTAGGTATAAACCCTGATAAACTGATAGGAAGTAATGCATTCGAGTTTATTCATAGTGAAGACCATCCGTATATAGAAGACAAGATCAAATTTCTAGGTAATAAAGTAAAATCTTTCCAATTGCCATCCTATAGATATAAAAATGGAGAAGGTGAGTGGCGATGGTTAGAAACTATTATAAGTGATTTAAGAGATGATCCTGCAGTAAATGGTTTGGTGGCAACTTCAAGAGATATTACCAGTTTTAAATTACAGGAAAAGGAATTAAGAGAAAGCCTGGAGCGTTATGATATTGTTGCCAAAGCTACCAGCGATCTAATTACCGATTATAATATTGAAAACGATACTTTTCAGTTTAGCAATGCGATCCATGATATTTTTGGATATAGCCCGGACGAACTGGGAACTTCCCGAGAATGGTGGAGGGAGCGTCTGCACCCCGAGGATTCCAAGCGTGTAACTGAAGCTACTAAGGAAATTTACAACAATCACAAAAAGCTATTGAATATTGAATATCGCTTTAAATGTGCTAACGGAAACTATAAGTATATCCTTGACCGTAGTTATGTGATTAGTGATGCTGAAGGCAAACCTTCGCGTATAATTGGTTCTGTACAGGACATTACCGAAAGAAGAAAATATATTAATGCCATAGAGCGCAGTAATGAAAGGCTTCGGGAAATTGCCTGGACACAATCTCACGTAGTTAGGGCGCCTTTAGCAAGAATTATGGGTTTAATAGATTTATTAAAAAATGAAAGAAATAACCTGGATAATATTGAGGAAATTATAGATAATATCTTAAATTCGTCTGAAGAGCTTGATAAGATTATTAGAAAAATCACCAATAAGACCGAAGAAGATTTTTAAGCCCTTGCCCTAAACTCTCCAGAATGCTTGAAGTAATTATCGTAGATGACGATCAAATTGTGGTGTTTATTCAAAAGAAAATGATATCAAATCACGAGATCGCATCTAACCCGGTTTGTTTTAATAAGGCTGATGATGCCTTAAATTATTTAAATGAACAGCAGCAACCTAGAAATAAAAAGGACTTCCTTATTTTTTTAGATATCAATATGCCTAATATGAATGGCTGGGATTTTCTTGACTGTTTAGAAAATAACGAACAAAAATCTAGTTATCATGTGGTTATGGTTACCTCTTCAATTAACAAAGAGGATAAGGAAGAAGCTAAAAAATACAGTATGGTACGCTTATTTATTGAAAAACCTATTCGCTCTTCAGATTGTGAAAAAGTAAAAGAAATTTCAGAAATAAGTCATTTTTTCGAACGGGTTTAAACACCTTTTTCACGGGGTTGAGCATCATCTATTTTTTCCTGAGCCCAATCTTTTTCCTCTTCTTCAGCTTCTGGTTTATTTTGTTCCAATTCTGCCTTTCGCTCAAAATTCAATTTAATATACATTGGGAAATGATCTGAGCCTATATGTTTTTCGCGGGCAATATCCACCAGGGTAAAATCATTACTATGAAAAACGTGATCCAAGGGCCATCTAAAAAAACGATAATCGGCGTGGAAAGTATTAAAAAATCCTCTACCAATTCTTGGATCTATTAATCCGCTCATTTGCTGGAATAACCTTGTGGTTCTGGACCAGGCCACATCGTTTAGATCTCCAAATACCAAAACACTATCATCCTGTTCCCGCACATCTCTTCCCAGCATCAGTAATTCTGCATCACGATTAGTAGAAGTATCAGCTTCAGAAGGACTTGGTGGCTTGGGATGCATACAATGAATTCTAATTTTTGAATTATCATCTAAGCGCACAAACCCGTGAATAGAAGGAATATCGTTTTTCACCAAATACCTGATCTCGGTTTCTTCCAACTTCAGTTTAGAGTATAGGTGCATTCCGTATAGGTTATCCTGAGGTACTTTTATACAATATTTATATTCCTCTTCCAGCTCCTTTAATGCTTCTTCCCATTTTTCATCAGATTCCAGGGTTAGTAAAATATCGGGTTGCCTACGGTTTACAATTTCAAGAAGTTTGTGATAATCCTTATTTGGAGTAAGCACATTGCTTACCAGGATTGAAATATTATCGGATGGATCTCCATCCTCAAATTGCATGACTTCCTTTTTTGCAAACCAGGTATAAGGATAGATTTTTTCAACCTGGTAAATGAGGCTCACTAAGAGTAGTGCAATAGCGATAAAATGAATTACTTCAGAAAAATCAAAAACGATAATAGCTACAATAATTACCGCACTAATAAGTATTGAAATTTGCAGTCGTGGAAAATCGAAAGCTCGTATCCACCATTGATCAAAACGTGTTGCAGATGCCAGGCTGGGAATTAAAAATAGTCCGCAGGCTATAAGCATTATTATTTCTGAAATTTCCATAGAGAATTAGCTTAAAACTTATAGGTAAGGGCAAGGCCCTTGGTATTTATACCAGTGCCATTCACATTAAAATTGGCAGTGGGATAGAGATCAATATTTTCTTTGCCTTTTTTATGTAACTCGGGAATTAAAATACCACTGGCGGCTCCTACTACAAACCCTGCAATATTATCGGTTAGAAAATGCTTTCCAGCTTTGGTACGTAAATAACCCATTAATACCGAAATTCCCGTAGCGCCTCCCCATACATAGGGTATTGCTTTAGAATCTGGATGAAAATCATTAAAAACCTTGGCAGCAAAAAAAGTTCCTGCAGCTGCCACGGCCGTATGTCCCGCTATAAAGGAGCGTTGGGCACCACCTTCAGTACGCTCACCCGTGGGAAGATCTTCGTTATAAACCAATGGCCTACTTTTATCTATTAAACCGGCCGTCATAGTATAAAAAACTCCGGTAGTAGCCATAGTTTCAACAAATAGAACACTTATTTGACCAAAATTCTTTCTTTCGGCCTCGCTGGGTAAAAAGGCCAGCGGCATTCCCAAGGCAGCATAAAAAGGAATATAGCTTGCAGCATCTGCCTTTTCAGAATAATTTCCCGCTGCCCACCGGTCTATTCCCCAAATGTCATTTTTATTAAGTGCATTAAGTTCAGATTCGGATAGTGATTCTTTATTTTGAATAAAAGTAAATCCTAAAACGTTTAAACCAACAGCGCCTGCAATATATACACCATCTTTCCAGGTATTGGTTTCATAGGGAGAATCCTGGGCGTAAGTGCTAAAAACCAGGCTTAAACATAAAAGGCTTAGTATTATTTTTCTCATTTATTTACAGTCTATATTTAGTAATATTCAAATCTCTAAACTCCTTATTAATTGCTGAAGTAATTAAGAAAAGAATAACAATATAAAGCTCAATTGCAACAATCACAAATTTATAGATTAACATAAGTTTAATCACTGTTGGAGCTAAAGATTTTCCAATTCTACCCAAAATACTGTAATTTTAGGATTATGAAGAAGAAAGATTACAGACAGGGCAGCGGATTTGTTTTTAATAAATTTGAAGAACCGGACAAATCGCCATTTGATAGATTGTTCGAGGTTTTCAAAGAATTGATAACCCATACTTCTGGCGATCTAGATGAAGCGCTGGATTGGCTGAAACAGCTAGATGAAGAATATAAGTTAACTACAGAAGATTATACACTGGATGATTTTGTTGAAGACCTTAAGAAAAAAGGTTACATCAAAGAAGAAAGTGAAGATGAAGGTGGTGGAATGGCCATTACCGCTAAAACCGAGCGTGCTATTAGAAAGCAGGCTTTAGATCAAATCTTTGGAAGACTTAAAAAAAGCGCTTCCGGCAGTCATAGAACAAATCACGTAGGCCGGGGAGATGAGCATACCGGCGATTTTAAGGCATTTCAATTTGGAGATACCCCAGATAAAATTTCGGTTACCGAAAGTCTGCGTAATGCACAGATCAATCACGGGATAGGAGATTTTAATATGACCGAAGAGGATTTGGTGGTTGAAGAAACACATTACAAATCCCGAATGAGCACGGTTTTAATGATAGACCTTAGCCATAGTATGATACTTTATGGCGAAGATCGTATTACTCCGGCAAAAAAAGTCGCCATGGCACTCGCCGAATTGATCACTACCAGATATCCAAAAGATAGCCTTGATATTATTGTTTTTGGTGACGATGCCTGGCTGGTTTCTATTGCCGATCTTCCTTATTTAAAAGTTGGCCCATATCATACCAATACCGTTGCAGGTTTAAAACTGGCTATGGATATTTTAAGAAGAAAACGTAGTACCAATCGCCAGATTTTTATGATCACCGACGGGAAACCAAGTTGCCTGAGAGAACGGGATGGTTCTTATTATAAAAATAGTATGGGGCTGGATCCTTATATTCTAGGAAAATGCTATACCATGGCTAGACAGGCTAGGAAGTTACATATTCCTATCACTACATTTATGATCGCCCAGGATCCTTATTTAATGCAGTTTGTTAAGGAATTCACCTATGCCAATCAGGGTAAGGCATTTTATACAGGTCTAAAAGGTTTAGGAGAAATGATCTTTGAAGATTACGAAACCAATAGAAAAAAGAGGATTAGGGGGAATTAATAAAATTCAAACTCCCCATTTTGGTTTGCAACCAAAACTTCCCCTCTTTATCTAAAGAGGGGAGCAATTAAAAAGTATGATGCTGAAAAGACAACAAATTCATACGCGCAAGGAATTAAAGGAATACCGTAAGTTCCTAAGAGAAAATATGACTTTGGCTGAAGCTTTTCTGTGGAATTTTTTAAAAGCTAAAAAGCTTGAAGGAAAGAGGTTTACAAGACAACATAGCATAGGAAATTATATAGTAGATTTTTATTGTGCTTCAGAAAAATTAATAGTAGAGTTAGATGGTCAAGTACATTTAAACAGTACAATAGAAGAAAAAGATTTAAAACGAACTAGATATTTAGAAAGTTTGGGGTTCAATGTTATTCGTTTTGAGAATAAAATGGTATTTGACTTTCTACCTACTGTTTTAAAAGAAATTAAAGATAATTTTAAAACCCCTTAAAGTTCCTCCCTTTTCAAAAGGGAGGTGGCTGAATTTCGATAGAAATTTAGACGGAGGGTTTAATCAGAAATAAAAAACAAACATGAAAAAAGAAAATATAAATACACTGGGAGAACTTAAAAAATCCGGATATAAAAGTCGGGGTATTAAAGAAGAACTTAGGGAGAATTTAATTGAAAAGATTAAGAAAAATGAACCAACTTTTCCCGGGATTCACGGTTACGAAGACAGTGTGATTCCCGAACTGGAAAGAGCAATTTTATCCCGCCATAATATCAATTTACTTGGCTTAAGAGGTCAGGCAAAAACCAGGTTAGCTCGTTTAATGGTTAATCTGCTTGATGAGTATATGCCCGTGGTACAGGGATCAGAGATCAACGACGATCCTTTGAATCCTATTTCCCGATACGCTCGAGAGTTAGTGAAGGAGAAAGCAGATGAAACTCCAATAAGCTGGGTGCATAGAGAAGAACGATTTTTTGAAAAACTTGCCACACCAGATGTGACGGTGGCCGATCTAATTGGTGATGTAGATCCTATTAAAGCTGCAAACTTAAAATTAAGTTATGCCGATGATCGCGTAATTCATTTCGGGATGATTCCCCGTACAAATAGAAGTATTTTTGTAATTAACGAGCTACCAGATTTACAAGCAAGAATCCAGGTAGCCTTATTCAATATTCTTCAGGAAGGCGATATCCAAATCCGAGGATTTAAACTAAGATTACCATTAGACCTGCAGTTTGTATTTACTGCGAATCCTGAAGATTACACCAATAGAGGTAGTATTGTAACTCCGCTTAAAGACCGGATTGGGTCTCAAATTCTAACCCATTATCCAAATAGCATTGAAACTGCTAAAATTATTACCGCGCAGGAGGCTAAACTTGATAAAAGACAAAGTGAACTGGTTTATGTTCCCGAACTGGCCAAAGATCTATTGGAACAAATTAGTTTTGAGGCACGGGAAAGTGAATTCATAGATGAAAAAAGCGGGATAAGTGCAAGGCTAAGTATTACGGCTTATGAGAACCTGTTGAGTACTGCCGAAAGACGCTCATTGAAATCTGGAGATGAGGAAACCCTGTTGAGGTTTGGCGATTTTCTTGGGGTTGTACCTGCAATTACCGGGAAAGTAGAACTTGTATATGAGGGGGAAGAAGAAGGAGCGGCTAGTGTAGCTTTACAGTTAATTGGCGATGCGGTAAAAACTTTATTCCCGCAGTATTTTCCTAAGATTGAAAAGTTACAAAGACCAGACGAAACCACACCTTATGACGATTTGGTAGAATGGTTTTTTGAACAAAGCGGTTTCGAATTACCCGATGATCTTTCAGATGCAGATTACAAGCAAAAACTAGATTCGGTAAAACCTTTGAATGACCTTATTAAAAAATACCATCCTGAAATTTCAGAAAAAGATTCTTACTTCTTAAAGGAGTTTTTGCTGTGGGCTCTGGTTGAATTCAAAAAATTAAGTAAACATAGGTTTGCCAAAGGCGTTCAATTTAAAGATTTATACGGTAGTTATATAAGTGATCTTTAAGTATTTAATAATTCAGTTCGAAAAATGCCCGATTATTTTAATGATCGGGTATTTTTTTTATCCAATAAGAAGAAATTCATAATTCTTACCCCAAAGGCTCATTTTTGTTTGTAATACCTCTGAAAATATATACTTTTATTACCAGAATAATGTCAAAAATGAAGATTACAAAAAACACTAATTTCCACACTTCAACAAGCGTTCTTGGCTTGGGCATTTTTGGCATGACTATTATTCGTATTACCCCTTTTGGGGTATAATTCTACATAGCGCTTCTGTACACACCTGTTTTTTAAAACACAATCATTCTAATTTAACCATTTTGACTTATGAAAGTCCTAAAATTCGGAGGTACCTCTTTGGCATCTCCAGAACGAATAAAACTCGTAGCAAAAACTGTTCAAAAACATTTAAAAGAAGATAAAACCCTGGTTGTTTTTTCAGCTTTTGGTGGGGTGACAAATGATTTGCTGAAAATGGCAGATCTGGCTTCAAAAGAAGACCTTGCCTATAAAGAATTGCTCGTAAAAAACGAAAAACGCCACCTGGAAGCAGTAAAAGAATTAATTCCCGTACAGGCACAAAGCAGTATTTTAAGCAAGGTTAAAACCGAGCTTAATAGGCTGGAAACTTTGTACGAAGGAGTTTACCTGCTGAACGAGCTTTCTAATAAAACCCGACACGTAGTTTCAGGATTTGGGGAAGTTTTGTCTTCATTAATTATTGCGGAATATTTTAAAAATCTTGGCGTAAATTCTCAATATGTTGATTCCCGAGAATTGATTGTTTGTAAAAATACCAACGAAAAAGTTCAGGTCAATTATCAATTAACCAATGCTCATATTGAGAAGTATTTTGCCGAAAAAGATGCCTCTTTGTTTATCGCTCCCGGGTTTGTTTCTAGAAATGAACAAGGCGTTCCCAGTACGCTAGGGCGGGGCGGTTCAGATTTTACTGCAGCCTTGTATGGTGCCGCTTTAGATGTGAAAGAAGTACTGATCTACACAGATGTGAATGGAATGTATACAGCAAATCCGCAAATTGTACCGCACGCTTATCCGCTAAAGGACATTTCTTACCAGGAAGCAATGGAATTATCTCATTTTGGAGCCAAAGTGCTTTATCCGCCTACTTTACAGCCTTTACTGGATAAACAAATTAGTATTCGTATTAAAAATACCTTTAAACCCGATGAAGATGGAACCTTAATTTCCAGGTCTTCCGAAAAGAATTTTCGCTGGGTTACAGGAATCACCCATATAGATTCTATAAAGTTGCTGAATATTGAAGGCAGTGGAATGGTTGGTATCCCGGGTTTTTCCAAGCGCTTTTTTGAGGTGCTTTTTCTGGAGAATATCAACGTGGTATTGATTACCCAGGCGTCTTCAGAACATAGTATTTGTATCGCGGTAAAGGATGATGAAGCAGAGCTGGCCAAAGAAGCTTTAGATGAAGCTTTTGAGGTTGAAATTCAGTATAAAAAGATTAAACCGGTAGAAATTGAAGAAAATGTAGCCATTGTTGCGCTGGTTGGGGATAGGATGAAAAGTCATCACGGTTTAAGCGGAAAAATGTTTAGTGCATTAGGAAATAATAACATTAATATTCGTGCAATAGCACAGGGTTCTTCAGAGCGGAATATTTCAGCGGTTATCGCGAAAAAGGATGTGAAAAAAGCACTGAATACTTTACACGAACAATTCTTTGAAGTGCCATCTAAAGAATTAAACCTGTTTATTACAGGAGTTGGAAATGTGGGAAGTAAGCTATTGAATCAATTAAAAAAGCAGGAGAAATTTCTACTGGAAAATTTAAGGTTAAAAGTTCGCGTACATGGGCTTTCAAATTCGAGAAAAATGCTTTTTGATGAAAATGGAATTGATCTGCAAAATTGGGAAAAAGCACTCGAAAAAGGAGAGAAAGCCGACAAAGCTGAATTCTTTAAAAAAGTGGATTCCTTTAACCTGCGAAATAGCATTTTTGTAGATAACACGGCGAGTGCAGAAATTTCTGCCTGGTATAAAGAATATTTAGCGAATTCGGTTTCTGTGGTGACCTGTAACAAAATTGCCTGTGCAGATAGTTTTGAAAATTACCAGGAACTGCAAAACCTGGCCCGTGAATATGGAGCTTCATTTCTATATGAAACTAACGTTGGAGCCGGTTTACCAATTATAGATACTCTTAAAAATCTCGTGGCTTCCGGAGATAGAATTACCAAGATACAGGCGGTGCTTTCAGGAAGTTTAAACTTTGTTTTTAACACGTATAAAGCGGAAGAGCCTTTCTATAAAACCGTAGAAAAGGCAATGGAAGAAGGCTATACAGAACCCGATCCAAAAATAGATTTAAGTGGAGTAGATGTAGCTCGAAAAATTCTAATCCTGGCGCGGGAAAGTGGTCAAAAGATGGAATTAGAAGATATTGAAAGTGAAGATTTCCTATCGGAAGAAAGTTTAGCGACTACCAATAATGAAGACTTTTTTGAATTATTGAAGAAAGATGAACCAAAATTTCAGGAAATATATAGGTCTGCTGAAGAAAAAGGCGAACAACTTAAATACGTTGCACAATTGGAAAATGGGAAAGCTGTGGTTGGTTTACAATCGGTAGATGCTCAACATCCGTTTTATAATTTAAGCGGTAGCGATAATATTGTATTATTTTTCACCGAACGTTATCCCGAGCAACCTTTAATTGTAAAAGGCGCCGGTGCCGGAGCTGAGGTTACTGCTTCAGGAATTTTTGCCGATGTGATAAGAATAGGAAAAAAATAGGCTATGGATAGAATAAAACTTTTTGCGCCGGCTACCGTGGCCAACCTTTCCTGCGGCTTTGATGTTCTTGGTTGTTGTTTAGATGGAGTTGGAGACGAGATGATTATTTCTAAGAATTCAGAACAGAAATTAAGAATCACCAAAATTACCGGTCAGGATTTGCCTTTAGAAGTTAATGCAAATGTAGCCGGTGTTTCGGCAAAAGCTCTATTAACTGAATTGGGCGAAAAGCAGGGTTTCGATATAGAAATAAAAAAGAATATTAAAGCCGGCAGTGGCATCGGTAGTAGTGCAGCCAGCGCTACAGGAGCCGTATTCGGTATTAATAAATTACTCGGGGAACCTTTTTCCACAAATGAGTTGATAAAATTCGCCATGGAAGGAGAACGCCTTGCCAGCGGAAATGCTCACGCCGATAATGTAGCACCGGCTTTGTTGGGTGGTTTTAGTCTTGTAAAGAGCTACGAACCTTTGGAAATAATAAGTTTACCAAGTTTGCCGAAATTACGAATGTTGATATTACACCCTCTAATTGAGCTTAAAACCAGAGATTCTCGTTCTATCATCAAGCAGAATGTGGAATTAAAAAAAGCCATTAGTCAATGGGGAAACCTGGCAGCCCTGGTAAGTGCGCTTTATACTCAGGATTATGATTTATTAGGTAGAAGTTTGAAAGATGAAATTATAGAACCTGTGCGTTCCATTTTAATTCCCTATTTCGATGATCTGAAAGCCTTAGCCTCAGCAAACGGGGCTCTGGGTTTTGGTATTTCCGGTTCGGGACCTTCGGTTTTTGCTTTGTGTAAAGGAGATATTGTAGCTGAAAAAGTAAAAGCCGAATTCCAGGAGTTTTATCAGGATAAAAATATAGATTTCGATCTTCATTTATCGAAAATCAATCCGGAAGGAATAAAAATAATCAACTAATGAAACCAGCATGATGCTGGACGCAAAAATGGTAAACCACAGGGATATGATTGGAATCCCGAAGCTAATTCCTCGAACTGGGGAGAAATTTTAAACAAATGAAATACAGAAGTTTAAACGATAAAAATCATAAAGTTTCCTTTGAAGATGCGGTCGTTAGGGGGCTTGCTCCCGGAAAAGCTCTCTACTTTCCTGAAGAAATTCCTAAGCTCTCCCAGGATTTTTTCCAAAACCTGGATAAATATTCAAAAGAGGAAATCGCTTTTGAAGCTATAAAGGCTTTTGTGGGTGATGAAATTGAAAAAAATGGCCTGCAGGAAATTCTTAAAAAGACATTAGATTTTGAATTTCCGGTAGTACCAATTTCAGAAAATACTGGAACCCTGGAGCTCTTTCATGGTCCTACCTTGGCCTTTAAGGATGTTGGCGCCGGATTTATGGCAGGATGTCTTGGACATTTTGTAAAAAAAGGGAATCTGGGGAAAATTACCGTATTGGTAGCTACTTCTGGTGATACCGGCGGGGCGGTTGCAAATGGGTTTCTAGGAGTTGAAGGGATAGATGTGGTGATCTTATATCCTAAAGGAAAAGTGAGTGAAATTCAGGAAAAACAACTTACTACTTTAGGACAAAATATCACAGCATTGGAAGTAAATGGTAATTTTGATGATTGCCAGGATATGGTTAAAAAAGCGTTTTCTGATTCAGAAATAAGTGAGAAACGCCAACTGACCTCTGCAAACTCTATAAATGTAGCACGTTGGTTACCGCAAATGTTTTACTATTTTTTCGCTTATAAGCAATTAGCTGAAAAGAAGGAAAAACTTGCATTTTCGGTGCCTAGTGGAAACTTTGGTAATATTTGCGCCGGGATGCTGGCCAAGAAAATGGGATTGCCAATAGATCACTTTATTGCTTCGAATAACGATAATAATGTGGTGACCCGCTATTTGAAATCTAAGAAATACACGCCAAAACCAAGCGTACAAACTATCTCTAACGCCATGGATGTTGGGAATCCAAGTAATTTTGTTCGGATTCTGGAATTGTTTGACAATGAATTTAATTCGCTGTCACAGCAACTTTCATCTTTTAGTTATTCTGATGATAAAACACGAAAAGCTATAAAAGAGGTAAAGGATAAATACAATTATGTCATGGATCCTCACGGCGCAGTTGGATATTTGGGACTCCAGGAGTTTTTAGCTGAAAACCCTGAATACTACGGAACGTTTTTAGAAACAGCACATCCGGTAAAATTCCTGGAAACTGTGGAAGAAGTGATAGGAGAGAAGGTCGAAATTCCGGCTTCAATAAAGGAAGCGATGAATAAAGAAAAAAAATCCTTCGAAATTTCAGATTATGCTGAATTGAAGGATTTTTTGGTGCAGTAATTTAGAAAGAAAATATTTGGGAAGGATTGTTCTTCTAACGTCACCCTGAACTCGTTTCAGGGTCTAATATCTACTTCAACTTAGATTCTGAAATAAATTCAGAATGACGAAATTTATATAATCCTTCCCAAACATTTAAAATTAATATTTAGCAGGAGCACCTTCTTCAGGCAGACTATTTTCTATAAACTCCCTAATATCTTCATTGGCATTTTTAAGATCTTCGGCTCTTAGATACATCATATGGCCGCTTTCATAACCTTTAAAGCTTAAACGATCTTTCAATTTTCCGCTTTGGTCTAACTGCCACATGGTATATTTTGCATTGAAATAGGTTGTAGCACCGTCAAAATATCCAGATTGAATCAACACATCGAGATTTGGGTTTTGAGCCATTGCCTGTCTTAGGTTTTCGCCGGTATTGTTCCCGCTGCGATCCCAGGGATGCACAGGACCAAACATAAAATACTTAAGATCGGTTTCAAAATTAAGATCATTGCGTAAATAATGATTAATTGCCGGCGTAAAAGAATGCAACCAGGAAGTTAGTTCAGCGTTATAATCTGGAGAATCCCCGGCTTCCTTAGCATCTATACCCAAATACCTGGAGTCAAGTCTACCCACGGTAACACCGTCTTTTCGTTTTAATTCTTTCCAGAAATAACGATAGTCAACATCCAGATTATTTTGAAGTATTACTTCCTTGGAAATTCCGGAATAATAGGCCATTTTTTCAGCTGCAGCTTCTTTTTTAGAACTTTCGGTAAAACCTCCTTTTACGAGCACCGGTGTTAGCTCATTAATAGTATAATTTTCTACTTCTTCCAGCAAATCTTTTAATTCTTTATTTTGAAGTTCTGCAGGTAAAGCATCGTGATACCAGGCGGCAGCGGCAAAATAGGGTAGCCTGTTCGCAATTCCTACCGGGCCGTCACGCTCAATTCCCAATTCGGTTGGAGAGACCAGGATCACTCCATTAAGATACATCCACTGGCTGTTTTGTAGCTCTAAAGCCAGTCCCGATACACGGGTGGTTCCATAGCTTTCGCCAATAAGATATTTTGGAGATAACCATCTATTATTTCGGCTTACAAAAGTGTTTAACCATTCGGCTAAATACTTTACATCGGCATCTACACCAAAGAATTTTTCTTTATCTACTTCTCCTTCTTCATTAGGAATAGGTCGTGAAAAACCTGTATTTACGGGATTTACATAAACAATATCAGCAACATCTAAAATAGAATGTGGGTTTTCTTTAATTCCGTAGGGTTGAATAGGAAAACCTTCATCGTCAATTTTTAAAACTCTTGGGCCTGTATAAGCAATATGCATCCAAACAGAAGCGGAACCTGGCCCGCCATTAAATGAAATAACCAAAGGACGGTTTTCGGTATTTTTTATATTACTTCTTTTGTAATAGGTATAAAAAAGACTTGCTATAGGTTCGCCATCGTTATTCCAAAGCGGCTGCATTCCCGTGGTAGCGGTATAATCTATATTTTTTGAATTAATAGTAACCGAATGCTTTGTAGTTACCGTGGTATCAACCGGAATTTCGACTTTTTGGCTCCAGGCCGTTGCTATAAAAACAAGTAAAAATAGAGGGGTAAAAATTTTTTTCATGTGGTCTAAGTTTTTAGAACCGAAAAATACACTGAAAAGCACAATTACCCAAACGGGTTAATCTTTATTATTCAGATTATCATCCCTAAACACAATGATATAACTAAGAATAATGCCTCCAATGGCAGCCAAAAGAAAAAATATCATGGCGAGCCCAGGATAGCCCAGAATCGTAAAATCTGAGGGCACTTGCATTAACATGGAAGCGCCTATAATCATTGCGGCTATTATTAAACCTAAGGTAATGCGGTTAGCTACTTTTTGAAACCCATCGGTAACCCGTTTTTCATCAAAAGCTTCGATTTTAATTTTAAATTCATTTTCAGAAAGATTTTTTGAAATGGTATTTAGCCGATCGGGTAAATATTCCAGGAATTTCTTTGATGCCAGTACAGAAGAGAAGAGGTTTTCAGGCTTTAGCTCTTCATACATTTTATCGCGCATTATTTTATGAGAATGTCTTTTAATAGCATCCCGAAGATCAAAATCTGGATCTAAAACTGCGATAATTTGATCCATATTTAGGAGAATTTTTCCAAGTATATTTACTTCAACCGGAATGTGGATACCATTATCAGCAGCGAGTCGATTTAATTGAATTAGTAAGCGGCCGGTTTGCATGTCTTTTGCCCTGCTATGCTCACTATCCATAATAATATCGCTAATAGTTTTCTTAAAGTATTTTAGATTAGCATTTTCTGTAATCTCACTCATACTTAGCAGCACACGAGCAGTTTCTTCGCCATTATTTTTACTTATAGCCAGTAAAAGCTCTAAAATATATTGTTTGATTGCCGGGCTAAACCGGGCAACCATTCCAAGATCTATGAGTGCAATTTTATCGTCTTTTGTAAACTGAATATTTCCGGGATGTGGATCAGCATGTACAAAGCCATCATTAATTACCTGCTGCAAATAAGCATTTACCAGCTGGTCTACCAAAGGTGAATAATCTACTTCAATTTGTTTTAGCGGTGAAATAGAAGTGATTTTGCGACCTTCAATATACTCCATAGTAAGCACCTTGCCCGAAGAATAATCGAGGATTGGTTGTGGTACAATTAGGTCTTTAAACTCTTTTAAATTTTCGCCCAGGCTAATTAGGTTTTGTGCTTCCCTATGGTAATCTAATTCCTGTAATAGAATTCGTCTTAATTCAACTAAAACATCATCAAAAGCATATTTTTGAGCAGTAACGCTGTGTTTAACAGCCATCTCGGCAAGCTCTTTTAAAGTGTCCAAGTCTGAAAGAAACTGCTTTTTAATTCCTGGTCTCTGGATTTTTACCGCCACCGGTTGGCCCGATCTTAAGGTAGCTTTATGTACCTGCCCAATAGAAGCACTTGCCAGTGGTTTTTCATCAAAACTTTCAAATGCTTTAGAGATTCTGGTTCCTATTTCTTCCTCAACAATATGGTGAACCTCTTCGTATGGAATAGCCGGAACATCGTCCTGCAACGTAGCCAGAGCTTTTAAGTAGGCATCTGGTAAAAGGTCTGGCCGGGTAGACAACAATTGACCCATTTTTATATAAGTAGGCCCCATATTTTTTAGATCCTCTACCAGTTCTTCTGGTGTTTGATCGTAAGAATTTTGGGTTTCATCTGAATTCCCATCCATTGCTTTAGAAGCAGTATTTGCAAACAAATCGCTGTTCCAGTATTTTAGCATAAAGCCTATAAATTTCTGGTAACGCAGAAGATGATCGGGCAGTACAGACATAAAATTATTGGTTGTTAGGTTATCTAATTTTTAAAGATATCTATTTAAAATTATAACACCAATATGTGTTTAACCACATCCCTATTTTTTACTATTATTTAAGAAAGCTTTTTGTAGAAATTAGGTTCTTAGGTTTTAAAACTTCTAATTGCCTCTGGGTTCGAGATTATTAAACTTGATTAGTTTTAATAAGAAAGCTCTTCGTTTAGCCTGTTTATGTTTATTGGATTACCAAAAATATATAATAAATCTCCCTGTTTTATCTTAGTGCCGGGGAGGATCTCGGTAATATACTGGGTGTCTCTTTTTATAGCTAATACGGTAACCCGGAAGTTTTTACCAATACCAGAATTCTGAATACTTTTCCCAACAATATCCCTGTTATTTTGCTGAACACTTAAGGTTACAATTTCACGATTGGGAATGTGCAAATGTTGTAATGAGGGTTTATGGGGCCTGCCTTTTACTGAAGTTAGCATTTCATAATCTGAAGAACGTATACTGGCAGTAAAATCCATTATTTCATTATAGGGAACCAGGTATTTTTTTAGAACCCGGTTAAATATCTCGATAGACGTTTCAAATTCTTCAGGAATCACTTCGTCAGCTCCCAGCTTAATATTTTCTTCAATCTCCCGTATATAACGGGTTCTCACAATTATAAAGGCTGTTTTTGTATATAAGCGCACATTGCTGATAATCTTCTTTGTAGCACCAGGATCTGAAATCGCAATAACTACAACCCGTGCTTCCTGGACGTGTAGATGTTTTAAAATAAGTGAATTTGTAGCGTCACCAAAAATAACCGGTTCGTTATTATTTTTTGCTTTTCTAAAAGTTACGGGATCTGTATCTACAATAGTATAAGGAATCTCAGCATTTCGGGCAGCTTTAGCAATATTTTCGCCGTTAATTCCGTAGCCGATAATAATTAGGTGATCTTCCAGTTTTTTAGGTTCCTTACTGCTTTCTTCAGTAGATCTCTGTTTATTAAAACTTTCTAATCTATGTCTTACTGGAGCAGGAATTCTAGACTTTAAAATAAAATAGGTGATTTTTGGAGCCGCTGCAATAAGGAATGGAGTAAGGCCCATAGTGATAATAGAAATTGCAAGGAAATACTGATAAATACTATCTGGGATAATATTATTATCTAATCCCACCCCAGAAAGTAATAAAGAAAATTCTCCTACTTGAAATAAGCTAAATAAACTTAGAAATATAGTTCTTGGAGGATATTTAAGTAAGAGAACGGTGGCGCCAACTACTAACATTTTTAAAAGCACAACTCCAATTACCAGGAGCAGGATCATTAAAATATTTTGGATGAAGAATTCTAAATTCAGCAATGTTCCTACCGAGATAAAAAAGAAACTGATAAAAATTTCTCTAAAAGGCAAAACATTTACGGTAGCCTGGTGGCTGTATTCCGATTCAGAAATAATAAGTCCCGCAAAAAAAGCACCTAAAGCCAAAGATAATCCGACTGAAGAAGTAAGCCAGGCAATGGCAAAACAGAAAACTACAGTAGTTAATATAAAAAGTTCCTTACTTTTTGTTTTAACTACCATACTAAAAATACGAGGTACAATATATCTGGCCAATAAATAGATTACTACACCAACTCCAACAATTTTTGCGATAAGAACAAGCACAGTGGTTAAAAGATCGCCACCCTCACCAGCCAGAATAGGGGTGAGCAGCATCATAGGAACCACAATTATATCTTGAAAAATAAGAATTCCTAATGCTACCCTGCCGTGTGGAGCGGTAATTTCGCCCCGTTCCTGAATGAGCTTCAAAACAATTGCCGTACTACTTAGAGAGAAAAGAAAACCAAGGAAAATAGCCGAGTTTAATGGTAACCCGAGAAAATAAGCAATTATAGCAGTAAAAAGAATAGTACCTCCAACTTGAAGTCCGCCGCCAATTAATACGGTATTTTTCATAGAGATAAGTTCTTTTACCGAAAGCTCTATTCCTATGACAAATAGGAGGAAAATGATACCAATCTCAGAAAGTAATTCTACTTCGTGGGAAGAGCTAATAAGGTTAAAGGCATGTGGTCCGGCAATTATCCCTGCCAAAAGAAACCCCAGGATTGATGGCACTTTTATCTTTTGAAATAAAAGAATGATCAATATTGAGAGTCCCAGAATAATAACAATATCCTGTAAAATAGGAATTTCCATAAATGAATCTTCAAGTTGGTTGGCCGCCCTAATTTAAAGGATATAACCCGATTATGGAAATAAAAAAGCGGCGGGATTCCCCGTCGCTCCAAAATACTTAAATTAAAATCTATTAACCTTTTAACCAAGCATTTCTAAGTTTAACTTCTTCACTGCTTTCAGGCAGGTCTTTTTCTGTAAGCGTAGTTTCTGTATCGGTAGGTTGAGCTGTGGTTGCTGTAAGTTCTAGCTCTTCACCATCTCGCATAACTACAAAGCTCACTTCTTCTCCTTCTTTCCAGGATTCAGCTTTCATAATTAAATTGTAAACATTTTGAACATTATATTCTTCCCCATTTACAGATTTAATTACATCCCCGCCTTCTACACCAAGTTTTTCCAGAAAAGAATTAAATTCGATATTTTCTCTAAAGAATAATTCTTTAGTCGCGGGATCACCATCAATATAAGGAGTTTGTCCTTTTATAAAATAGCCGGTGTTTACCTCGGTTTCAGCTTCTTCCAAGCCTACTTTTGCGAAAAATTCATCGTAAGGAATAGGAGTAGAACCACTCACATAAGTTTCCAGGAATGTTCTTATTTCAGGATAGGTTAAAGCGACAATATCATCAAATAATTCTTCATCGTTAAATGGTTTATCCATTCCGTATTTATCGCTAAGCGTTTTCATAAGGTCTAGAATTCCCATTTCGCCATCGCTTAATTCTCTTAAACGAATATCCAGGGCCATCCCAATTAGAGCTCCTTTCTAGTAAACATTATAGTAACTTTCTTTGTAAGGTTCTTCCAGGATATTTTTGCTCATTTCTGTAAACGGCATCGTGTCGTCAAACTGTTGTGCCGATTTTATCTTACCTGAAATCCTATCGTAAAAATCCTGCTTTTCTATAAGTCCCTGATTAATTTGAAAAAGATTCGCGAAATATTCGGTTACTCCCTCATACATCCATAAATGTTGGGACATTTTAGGATCGTTATAATCGAAATAATGAACTTCTTTTGAATGAACATTTAAAGGAGTTAAAATGTGGAAAAATTCGTGAGAAACCACATCGGTCATTGTTTTTTGTAATTGCTCAGGCTGCATAGCCTCCGGAAGTACTACCACGGTAGAAGTGTGGTGTTCTAAAGCTCCAAAACCGCGTGCATCCTGCGTTTCGCTATCTGAAAGGTATAACAGGATCGCATACTTCCCGGTATTATCTACTTCACCCAGAAATCTCTTTTGGGCGCTAATCATTTCTTCAATTCCCGGTTTTATACTTTCTGAAGTGTATTTTTCGTTTGGAGAGTATACATTAATAAGTACTTCCATTCCTTCTACCATAAAACTTGTGGTGTCCGGTTTGGCGTACATTATTGGATTATCAATAACTTCAAAATATCTGTCTAAAGAATAGATGTCTTCTTTGAATTCCATACTGGTTGAAGCCGCTACAGTTTTGCTTAGTGCGGTTCCGGGAATAAGCGAATGAGGTCTTTTAACCAGTAAACGATATGCCTCTTCTTTCTCGTTTTCAAAATAACCTACAAAACCGTGAAGATTAAGCATAAAGTTTTCGCCAGCTTCAATATTTGTTCCGGAAGGGGAAAAAACTCCTTCTTCGCCTTCAATATCATAAGTGTCATTTACCTGGTAGCTAACTTTATCTAAATTTTTAGCATTTGGGATAGACCAGGAATTGTCATCAATTTTTTCGAATTCCAATTCATTCCCATCATAATCTATCGCTTTAAAATTTTCGATAAATTTTCCGTAGTTATCGGTAGAGTAGGTGCCGGGAACGGTTTTAGGAATATAAAAAGTGGTATTTTCTGTGGTGAATCTATCGGGATCAATACTTACCGAAACCTTGTCTTCTTCAACATTTACAAGGTCTATGCTTGCAATTACCGGTTGTTCTTCCTTTTGGGTTTGTGTAGTTTTACAGCTGTAAAGTGCGCCAACAAGCGCCAGCGTATAAATTGCTTTTTTCATGTATAAACTTTTCTTTTTTATAAGACTCTAAAAATGCATAAAAGTTACATTGTGATAGGGAAGAAATGAGAATTTTATAAAATTTGTGAACTAAAATTAGATAAAGGCTAAAAAAAAGCAACTAATGAATTTCCGCTAGAGATTAATCTAAAAGCACAAAAAAACCGCTGAGATCATCAGCGGTTTTTTGTTTTAAATAGAAAATAGATTATTCTCTAATATGGCCTTCACCTAACACATAATATTTGTTGGTTACCAATTGTTTTAAACCAAGTGGTCCACGGTGGTGAAGTTTATCTGTACTAATAGCGAGCTCTGCTCCAACTCCCATTTGGCCACCATCAGTAAAACGGGTAGAGGCATTGTGATAAACAGCAGCACTATCTACCTGTTCCATAAAGTTGGCAGCTTCTTTTTTATCTGTAGTCACAATTACTGCAGAGTGGCCACCAGAATATTTATTGATCTTCTCGATAGCAGCGTCATTACCATCAATAGCACCCAGAACAATTCTCATGGCAAGAAATTCTTCATACCACGTATCTTCTGAAGGTACTTTTTCTTCGTTAGGCAGTATTTTGGCAATATCTTCATCTACCTGAATATGTACTTTATTTTCAGTGAACATATCGTAAAGCTCTTTTACTCTTTTTTCAAAGTCTGGAAGATTTTTATCTACCAATACTTTATCTAGAGCATTACATCCTGAAATCTTATCAATCTTAGCATTCAGCATTACTTTTCTAGCAGTGTCAAAGTCGGCGTTTTTAGAAACATATAGGAAGTTATTTCCACGACCGCTAACTAATACGGCGCCAGTTGAATGTTCCTTAACAAAAGCGATAAGTTTTTCTCCACCTCTTGGTACTACTAAATCAATATGTTGTGGTGGATTTTTAAGGAAATCCTGAGTTTCGGTTCTGTTCATTTGTAACAGCTCGATCCAGTCTTTTTCTAAATTATTTTCCTTAAGAGCTTCATGCCAGCAATCTTCTAGAATTTTATTAGAATTGTTTGCTTCTTTACCACCTTTTAGGTAGATCTTGTTATTTGCTTTAAAAGCAAGAACCGCAGCTTCAATCGTAACATCGGGACGAGATTCATAAATAATCATGATTGTTCCGAAAGGCGCAGTTTTATTAGTGATATCCAGACCGGTATCTAATTTCCTATGCTCTATAACCTGGCCAACAGGATCTTCCTGATCCATAACTTCTTTTACAGAACGAATCATATCGTCTACTTTGGCATTGTTTACCACCAATCTATCGTACATAGCCTGATCTCCTTCACCAAAAGCGTCAAGGTCTTTTTTATTTGCGGCTACTATTTCTTCACGTCTTTTATCCAGAATATTAATCATGGATTGTAGTACGTTATTTTTAGTTTTAGAATCTAATAATTTCATTACTTGATTATATTTTAGTTTGATTAAACTTCAATTTTTTGCTCACAAAGTGAGCCTTAGAATACCCAAAAAACTTAAAAAGTTTAGGGGTTTTCTAAGTTAGTTTAAGCGGTGAATTTAGTCCCAACCGGTTTACCGGCTACGATATCTAAAATCACATTCTTCTGTTTACCATTAGCGATGTAAGTGGTAATATTTTTTGCTGCGGTACCTTTGGCAATCTTTATTTTAGACTCCATACCGCCACGGCCTTCACCTTCTCCTTTTCCGGATTCCTGAACATATTTTTCAACATTCTCATCAACCGTAACTTTGTTTAATTTTTCTGATTCATCATCTTCAGGGTGACCAGTGTATAGACCATCGGTATCACTCAAGATGATAAGAGCATCAGCTTTAATTAATTCAGCTACAAGGCTGGCAAGTTCATCATTATCAGAGAACATAGACATTGTTACTGAAACGGCATCATCTTCATTAGCAATTGGGATTATCCCTTCAGATAATAGAGATTCGTAACAGTTAATCATATTCTCACGGTGAATTCCAGGGCTAAAGTCTCTTTTGGTAGCTAGCACCTGTGCGCAACGCATTCCGTAATCGTGGAAAATACTATAATAATGGCGCATCATACGAGGTTGTCCTACGGCAGAGAATACCTGTCTTCTCTTGGAAGCATCTTCAATATTCACATCGCCAAGAACTTCTTTACCGGCAATGGCTGATCCTGAAGAAACAAGAACTACCATTACATCCTCTTCATATAGTGTAGCTATTTGCTCTACAAGATGTTTTAGCACCGGGCCTAAAATCCTGTTATCTTTATTGGTCATTACGTTGGTTCCGACCTTAACTACAATTCTCTTTTTTTCCATTTTATAAAGTTATATTTAAACTTCTTTTTTAAACTTAAATTACTCTTTACCTAATTCCACGGCTCTATCAAAGGCAGCATAAGCAGCATCTTTTATAAGCTCTTCTACATTGTTATCATCCATAGAGTCTAATGCTGCGCGAGTAGTACCTCCTTTAGAAGCAACACGCTCCATCCAGGTACTTGGAGAAAGATCTGATTCGTTGAAAAGTTTTACAGCACCTTCAAATGTTTGGCTTACCAATACTTTAGAGTCGTTTTTGGAGAAGCCCATTTTTAATGCTGCTTCTAACATTGAATTCATAAAGTAGAAAACGTAAGCCGGTCCACTTCCTGAAATTCCTGTAGAGGCATCTATAAAGTTCTCAGTCTCTACATGAATAGATGCTCCTGTAGTGTCCAATAAATTTCTTACCATTAATAATTCTACCCTGGATACTTCTTTAGCTTCTGTAAAAGAAGTAACTCCTTTTCCTACCTGAGCGGGAAGATTTGGCATTGAACGAACAACTTTTTTAACGTCTAAGCCCTCTTGTATTTTCTGTATCGTTACTCCGGCCATCAGTGAAACAAAAATTTGCTGATCGTTTACCAGAGGTTTTATCTCTTCAAATAAAGAATCACAGTGATATGGTTTTACAGCAATAAATACGATGTCTGCTTTTGGAAGACATTCTTCTATATCATCATAAACGTCAAAATGATCTATCTTACTAAGGGTGGTAATAACCTCGGCAGATTTATCGAAAATCATAAGGTTTCGATGATTAAGCAGACTAGACTTCGCCATTCCTTCAGCGTAAGTTAGTCCCATATTTCCTGCTCCAATAACTAATACTTTCATTCTATATTTTTTGGTTAATTAATTCTTTTTCGACTTTTGGATAATCAAATCCGGGCTGTAAAGAACAAAGACCATACAATGTTTCCTGCCAAACCAGCTTTGCTGGCCAAAAGCCAGGATTAAATTAAATTAATTTTGCCGGAACTAATAAAATATTAGGTTAAACTAATCTAAAAATCATTTTCAAGATCTAGATTTAAAGCTATTGAAAAGACTAGCTAAGCCCTATGTTTAAGACGGCTATGTGCAATTTGAATTTTATCTTTTGGATTAATACATTGCGCCACGAGTATTATTTTTTTCTTAAAATGAAGAAATCCAGACTTATATATAAGGCTAGATAAGAAAAAACTATGAGCGATAATTTAGATTGATTCTAGAGAATAACTGACAGATTCCTGCCATTATTGCAGCAGCACAGGCGCAAAATTGAACGAAAAGGTTTTCGTTGAAAAATGAGGGTTTTAAAGTTTTAAGCTAGTAATGTCATGAAGTTGCGGAATATCTATTTCCCAATTATAGAGATCTTTTATTTTAACTCTTAAAGAATCTAAGGCTGTAGGCTCGCCGTGAATTAAGAATACTTTTTCCGGAACATTTTTAATTTCTGAAAGCCAGTCTAATAATTCGCCCTGATCTGCATGAGCAGAGAGACTTTCGATTTTTAAAATCTTTGCCTTAACGGGGCAATACTTCCCGAAGATCTTTATTTCAGCGGCTCCATTTTCCAACTGCCTTCCACGCGTACCTTCAGCCTGGTAACCTGCTAGTAAAACAGTAGTTTCTGGTTTATCTATTAAATAGCGTAAATAGGTGAGAACCCTGCCGCCGGTGACCATACCGCTTCCGGCAATTACTACTTTAGTTCGTTTTTCATCTATGGTTTTCCAGGTGTCACGGTATGAAGTGATAATATTAAAATAAGAAAGCATTTTTCTAAATTCAGCTGCATCTACTTTGTGCCACTTGCTAAAACCTTCAAATAAGCCCAGCACTTTGTTACCCATTGGGCTATCTATATAAATGGCGATATTAGGAATTTTATTTGCTTTAATTAACAGATAAAGCCTGTACATAATACCCTGTAAACGTTCTACAGCAAAACTTGGAATAATAAGGTTGCCATTATTCCTAATAGTGTCTTTTATAGCTTCAGTAAATATTTCATCTGAATTATCTTCGGGATGAAGCCTGTCTCCATAGGTGCTTTCCAAAAATAAATAGTCGACTTTTTCTGGTTTCTTTGGCGGTTCCAGGAGTAAGTCTTTCTCTCTTCCAATATCTCCTGAAAAAACAAAGCGTTTATTGAAAATATCCAGTTCAATAAATGCCGATCCCAGAATATGGCCATTGGCCTGATAACGATATTTTATATTTTCTGAAATTTGATACCATTCATCCAGGTTTATGCTTTGAAATAAACCAATTGCTTTTTCGGCATCTTTTGTAGTATATAAAGGTAAGGCAGGTTCGTGTTTGCTGTATTCTTCTTTATTGGCTCTTTCGGCATCTTCTTCCTGAATTTTCGCACTATCGTTTAATATCACCTCGGCAATTCCCAGGCTGGGAGGCGTGCCTAAAATTGGGTTTTTATAACCTTGTTTTACCAAACGTGGCAAATATCCGGTATGGTCCAGGTGACCGTGGGTTAATAGAATAAGGTCTATGGCTTTGGGATCAAACGGAAAATCTTTCCAGTTGAGTTCACGTAAACTTTTAATTCCCTGGAAAAGTCCGCAGTCTATTAGAATATTTAACTCTGGAGTTTCTAAAAGGAATTTAGAGCCGGTAACTGTACCAGCCGCTCCTAAGAAATGAATTTTCACCTGATTTTCCATAGCTTAATGTTTACAAAGTTCCTCCATCTCTTTTAAAATCCTTTTTTTACGAGGATTATGAATCCCTAAGTGATCCAGGTAAAAAGTATCATTAATAAGTTCCTGGCATAAAACCACATCGCGGCTAAGCAAAAAGTTCTTTTCCCTTTCTGAAAGCAGCGTGGAAACAGTGATAGGATATAAGCCCAATTGGTCTATTCTATCTTTAATACCTTCACCTTTTGGATAATCCCAGCTTAATAGTTTAAGGTCGCTGCATTTACCATATTTTATCGCATCTGCAGTAAACCTGGTGTTGGTAACCACCCAACCCTCTTCAAATTCCAGTTTATTTTTCCCGTTATTTCTGAAATTTTTTATATCCCGAAATCTTGAATCTATATAAAGTGGAATTTTCACATCGCTGTTTCTACCGGCATTGTGAAATTTGCATTCTATCAATATCAATTTTGTATCGCTTTTAGCTTCCACATCAATTTCATGAGATACACATTTGCCCTGGTAGATTTTCCCGGTTTCGGTTTTATAACCACTATGACTTAAAAGCGCCGCAATAAATTTCTCAAACGGAAAACCTGTTGGTCCCAATTCATAAATAGCGGTCTTTAATTTATATTTTGAAGCACTGGTTTTATTTCCTTCCTTCAGCAAACTAAAAGCACGGTTGTAAATTTCTTTGGTAGTGATGCCATCATAGAGTTCAGTTTTTAGCTTTTCCAGGGTGCTATTTATCAACTCATCATTTGCGCCAGAGCGCTTTAAAGACTCAGCAACCCTATCGATAGAAAACTTAGCCTTTTCGCCGGAAGCTTTTATAACCTGTAAGTTAGAAATATCCATTTTTAGTAGTTTTATCTGGGACTAATAATTTTTGAAATTATAGATCTGCGGGCATAAAAATTATAGGAATTTGCGGTTTTTTCCCTAATTCTTTAAGCAGAGATTTAGAGAAAAGGTTTCTAAAGAAACCTCTTTTTTTATGGTTTAAAACCAATATATCGCTGTTTCTACTTTGAATAAAACTATGAATCCCTTTGGTAACTTCAATGTTTGTTAGCGTATGAAAACTATGAGAAACTTTCTCAAAACGTTCATGTAATTCTTCCTTTCTATTTTCCTGTTCCTCAGAAAGGTCTTCGGTATCCTGAATATAGAGAATTCTAATACTGGCCCTAAATTTTTTGGTCATATCTATTAGAAAATTGATCTCGGTAAGAGAAAAAGATTTGTCGAATCTTGTTGCCAATACGATTTCCTTTTTTACTTCTGGCACGTGTACGCTTTGGTCTGGGATTAGTAGAACCGGCATGTGATCTACATTTTCTATAACGTTCATGCTATTGGTGCCAAAGATCCTGTCGTCGGGTTCGTTCTCGCCTTGTGTTCCCATCACGATAAGGTCAAAAATTATATCTTTTTGAATCTCGATTATTGCATCATTCAGCCAGGATTCTATTATTAAAGATTTAAACCTATGATTCGGGTTTTTGTTTATCACAGCTACTTCTTTTAATAGCTTTTCCATTAAAATTTTATTTTCAGTTTTTGCCTGAGATAAGCTGTATCCATTAATATCTGGTGTATAGAATTCAGGTTTACAGGCATTTAAAAAATAAAAATTGCACAAGTCATTTTGAAACAAACTAAAGGCATAAACAGTAGCTTTCCATGCGTTGACGGAAAAATCGGTGGGGATGAGTATATTTTTCATAATTAGCTGAATTTTCCTGATGGGATAACCATAAATGGAACTTTAATATGAAAACCTATTTTATTTACTACGGGCCTAAACAAAAGGTTCTCAAAAAAACTACGCTTATTGTTTACCATAAAGAGTAAATCTACAGTGTTTTTCTCCTGAAATTTTTCAATAGCTTTCGTCACACTTTTATCTTCAATTGTATTGAATTGATGCGGAAAGTCTGAGATAATTTTACTAAGGTTTTTCTTATTTTCTTCCTGTTTTTCATCAAGATCTTTTCCGAAGAAAACATGCAGGATATTAATTTTTGAGTTATGGTTTTTTACTAAATTTAAAATTGGTTCCAGTTGGGCAGCACTAAAATTTAATTCAAAATCTGTAGGAAATAGGATGTTTACTGGTGGATGATATTCATTATCTGAAGGAATCATTAATAAAGGAGCTTTTAATTTGTTTATAGCGTGTACACTATTGGTGCCGATTAAAATTTCTTCGGCGCCGGTTGCTCCCTGGGTTCCCATAATTACCAGGTCTATTTCTTTAGACTTCAGTTGTTCTTTCATTTCATCTATTAGTAGATTGAAAGCAGAAATCTTCTCGAAACGATGTTTTGGGTTTTTAAAATCGCGATTAATTTTTCGTTCTACTTTTCGCAGTCCGCTGAGGGAATTTTTTTTATAAGCTTCAGCGAGATTGGGTTGTGTGCTGTTATATAAAATATATTCAGAATCATATAAAACCGGTGTATAAGTATTTAGAAGGTAAAATTTACATTCTTCATCTTTAAACGCTTTAATTGCATACGCAATTGCGTTATAAGCGTTTTCTGAAAAGTCTGTGGGTAAAAGTATTTTTTTCATGATTTCTAAGTTTTAAATGCATTCCCTATTAAAATTTTGTAAAGCAAGAAGAGGGACCTTTGGATGTAGACCTACTTTATCTATAGTAGATGTTAATAGCATATCTTCTAAATAAGTATGACGGGAATTTACCATAACCAGAAGGTCTATTTCATTGGTTGCTATAAAATCTTCTATGGCTTTTTCCTTTTTCAATTCATCTAGTTGGTGTTCTTCTGTAATTATATTGTAGAACTGTTGTTTTAAAAATTCCAGGTTATCCTGTTGCCTCGCAGAAGTTGCCTTATGCTTAGATAGATATAGAAAGTGGATTTTAGAATTAAAATCGCGGGCAATTTCCCCAACAACCTTTAATTCTCTTTTTTGATATGGAATTAAAAAATTGGTTGGAAATAAGATGTTTTTTGGTTCCTGATAACTAAAATTCGCAGGAATAGCCAGAACAGGGCATTGCACATATTTTAATACGAGTAAGGTGTTACTTCCAAAACCAAGACCTCTATCGTTGGTGGCCCCACGGGTTCCCATGATAACGAGATCGGCATTTTCTGAATTCACCAGGCTATTAACCTCATCTACCAAATCGCCAAATGCTGCGATCAATTTTATGCTATGCCTGGGATTGCAAAACTCATCATTAATTTTTGAACTTATTGCAGTTAGCTCTGTTTCTGCCTTTGTCTT
Organism: Salegentibacter salarius; assembly: GCF_900168265.1. Lineage (GTDB taxonomy): Bacteria > Bacteroidota > Bacteroidia > Flavobacteriales > Flavobacteriaceae > Salegentibacter > Salegentibacter salarius. Next base: position 237,109 of record NZ_FVZF01000001.1, read on the forward strand.
GGTAACCGCTTTTAGCTCATCTATTAATTCTTTACTTAGCAAATTTTCATCGGTATAAATCTTTTCTGCATAAGTGTTTAAAAGAATTATTTGGCTCTTTTCATACTTAAAAAGCTGGCAGGCATATCGCAGAGCGTTATAAGCATTTTCTGAAAAATCGGTGGGTAAAATTATCTTTCTCATCTTCTGAAACTTTGAATATTAAAGTTAAGAGAATAACTAAGTTTAAACTATGAGGAAAATCAGTTTGTATCTGAATTTTAAGCTTTTACAGTTAAAAACCGCTTTAGGTTAGTATGATGGGTATCATATTTATTCTCAATAATTTACAATATATTTAGAGATAATTTTAAAACTTCTTACAATGAAAAATTTAATATTAGGAATCTTACTAAGTATTCCGTTTGTGTTATTCGCACAAGAGCCAAAAGAGTTTGATTTTGTATCTGACCAGCAAGATGGATTTACCGCGGTAAAGCAAGGTAGTAATTGGGGTTTTTTAAATACCAGTGGCGAGCTGTTATTTGAGCTAAGAAATGATCTTGTTGCCAATGAAAATCCCAAAAGTGATAAGATTGGCGTTGCGGGGGTAAAATATCCGCAATTAAAAGATGAACGGGCCATTATTAGAAAGCAGAAAGATGGCGTTAATTATTACGGTTTTATTAATGCCGAAGGAAAAACAGTCATTGAACCAGAATTTTTGAATGTGAGCAACTTCTCTAACGGCAAAGCTCTGGCCTTAAAACTGGAAGAAGAGCGTCTTGGCGAAAACCAGCTACTGGGAAAGAATGTAATTTCTTATAAATATGATGTGGTTCTTATAGATAAAACCGGGGAAGTCCTAAAATATTTAGAAGGGCCTTTTCCGGTTGCAGTTTCTGAAAAGAAATTAAGAGAAGCTCCTGCAATTAATGCAAAATGGGTAGGAGAAAATGTGGCAAGCGTAAAGGGACCTAATGGTAAATGGAAAATTCATAAGCTTTAAAAAAGAAGATGCTGTCCCGAAATTTTTCGGGACAGCATCGTTTTTAAGATACATTTACCGTTTTGGCTTTTTTAGCCTTTGCAGTCTTTCTTTTCTTAAGGCTCATTTTTAAAATACCTTCTTTGTATTTGGCTTCTACTTCTTTATCCATATCTACTTCTTCTGGCAGACTTATATTTCTGGAAAAGCTATTATAGTTAAACTCCTTTCTAACAAAACCTTCTTTTTCTTCTTCGATCTTATTTTCCTTCTCTGCAGAGATTGATAATAAACCATCTTCTATAGAGATTTTAAAATCCTCTTTTGAAAGTCCGGGAGCTGCAAGTTCAATTTCAAACTCGTTTTCTTTTTCCTTTACATTTAATGCTGGGAATAGATCTTTATCAAAATCTCCATTAAAAAAACGGTTTAAATTAAAGATTCCTCTTTTGGTATCCATTAAGTCCGAAAAAAATGGATCGCTGGTTAAAAGTGAACTCCCCATTGCTGGAGTTCTGCGGTTGCTAGATTTAGTGATAGACATAATATTTATAATTTAATGGTTAATAATTTGGTTTTAAAACACATTAAATTACACTTAAAAAAGAGGATTTAATATGATGAAAATCAGTTATTTGAATAATTTTCGAAGGGGTTTGGGAAAGGCTCTAAAATACAGAAACAGGAAGCCATTGCCTCCTGTTTCCTAAGAAGATATTAAGTTTACTCTTTAACACCTGGTTGATATCAGTGATCTTACACTAAGTAAAATTTGTATATCAGGTTAAAAAATACCTTTGATATCTTCTAAATTTGACTTCTCACTCTAATAAGTGCAAAGAAATCAAATTATTTCTATGTTATTTTCAGTTGATTATTAAGCTAAAAGTAGTTGAAGACGTACTCAAAAAAAATGATAAATGTCAAGATATTAATTTTTAACAAAATATTATAATTATGTAATATGTTGCAGTTTTTCTGAATTCAAAATATTTATATTTTTTCCTTTTATAGAAATGATGCCTTCTTTTTTTAGGCAGGAAAGACTTCGTATAAAACTTTCGGGAGAAATCCCGGCAATACTTGCAAGATCTGTTCTGGAAATTTTTAATCCCTGGAAATCTGGATTCTGTAAATCATCTGCGAATTGAAGAATGGTATTGGAGGTTTTTTTTAGAACCGAGGCATAAGCCATCTCTAAAAGTTGTGATTTGAGCCTTAAAACAGTATCGGTTAAATGTTGGGCAAGGTCCAGGCTCAAGCCAGGGTTTTTCTGAAGTATTTCTTTAAAATCTTTATACAAGATACGATGCACCCTGGATGACTCTATAGTGGTAGCAGTTTCAGGACAAATGGGGTTTTTATGAAAACCATATAAGCCCAGCAATTCGTTATTACGATAAATTCCGGTGATCAATTCTTTTCCAAGCTGGTCCATTCTGGAAGTTTTCACCAGGCCGTTACTTATAAGATAGATAAAGCTGGAATGCCTGTTTTCCCTGAATATAATTTTATTTTTATCCCAAGTTACCTGTTCTCCTTTTTCTTCTATATAATTTTTTAAAGTCTCTATATCCGGTATTAGAGCGCTATCAACCTTTTCGCCTTCAAAAGTTTTTTCATTTTTAAGGCATAGCAAAGCATCAATTTTAAGCAAGAGTTCAGCCTTAGAATGAGATTCTGGTAAATAATGGTGTTTACCGTGAAAAGGTTGCCAGGTCTCAATACTGTCTTCGGAAATAATTGAAAGTAAATGGGTATTATAAAGCTCTGGGTTATTATTAAAAATTTCAGAGGAAATTTTAGTTTTATGGCTCCAAATAATCAGTTCAGGTTTTTTTTTATTTAAAAAGCTTCTTAAGTTATGTAAAGAATTGATATAAGCATAGTTATAATCTTTTAAACCTGAAGATTTATCAAGTTTAAAAGAGCTAAAATCTTTTTCTGAAAAAAATACCACATACTTCATCCCGGCCGAGCTTTAAATTAATAATTAAAAAAGATCTGGGAACTGCTATACATTCCCTTGGGGGGAGTAGGGAGGAATGCTTTATACAATACTTAAATATACAAAGTAATTTCTAAAAATTCACAAAAACAAAAAATTGGTTAATCAACAGATAATCAACATTTTAACATGCATCTTGATTTTAATTTATTTGGAATTATACTTGAAAAATGATTTTTATCATTTTTAACTAATTTCTGCGGATGTATCTTTAAGTGGAAAATAGAATTAGATATGAAACTTTCTAAAAAACAGTTGCTTACCGAAGAATTTTATAGCAGTATCGGGAAGCTTTTTTACGCCATTTCAGCATCAGATAAAGTAGTAAGAAATGAAGAAATAAGAACCTTAAAGGAACTCGTTAAAGAAAAATGGGTGCCTGTAAATAATACAACCGATGAGTACGGAACTGATGAAGCCTATAAAATTGAAATAGCTTTCGATTGGTTACAAGAAAATGATCCGGAAGCAGCCTGGGCTTTTAATGAATTTCAGGAGTATAAAAAAGAACATGAAAAAGTATTCACTCCAGATATAAACCAGTTAATATGGGAGACTGCTGATGCCATTGCAGCATCTTTTTCGGGAAAGAATAAATCTGAACTTATTATGCTTTCAAAATTGAAAATATTGCTCACCAATTAAAAATTAAATTATGGAAACGCTAATTTGCCAAAGTTGTGGATGGCCGTTTACTCCGGCTACCGCCGGGAGAAATCGTGATAAAACGATGAATAATGATTATTGCCGGGATTGCTTTCAGGATGGGGCGTTTACGGAGAAATCTCTTAATTTACATCAATTAGAAGTGAAGCTTCTGGAAATGGCAGAAGTACATGATGATATTAGCCTGGAGGAAGCACAGGAACTTATCAAAAAGCTTCCCGAACTAAAAAGATGGCGTATGGACCATATTTAGGTTGATGGTAACTGATACTTTTTGAGCTCTTTAAAAATCTCTATTTTAAATGTTTTATTTCTGAACCTATTAAAGAAGTTATTGTGTTTTAAAGCCAAGCTTACTTTTTATAATAGGAATTTCCCATTTAATTATTTCCTTAAGAAATTCATCAATCTTTTCTACGATTAATTTTTCGGTAATATGGTCTGGAGTAAAAACTCCTAATTCTACAATTTCATTTTCAGGAACTATCCAATTTTCCAGGATAGGGAAGGTGACAAATATCTCTATATCTCCATTGTGCAATTGCGAAAAGACCAGCGCTCCACCTTGCAAAAACTGATAGGTGGGAATTTTATTAGTGAATTCTATAAGATCTTCGGGAAACGAATCAAAGGTGATATTCACAGCTTCGTTGGTGTGGATCCATTTGAATTCCTGCACTTTCCATCCCACAGGATAAGTCGTTTCAGCCTTTTTTAGAGTATTAACAATAAGGTCTTTAGTGCTATTTTCCCAGGTAATACGTTTTTTAACTACCGTTTTGATAGAACTTCTATACTCAGTAATGCGCTCTTCAAGATGTTCTATTTTCATATTACGCGTCTTATATATTATTGTTTTCTCTCTTCTCTTGCTTTTTGTCGCTCTAGTTTTCTAAAATAGCCTCGGAATAATATATTGTGTTTTAAAGCCTCCATATTCTGATTGAACCGAAAGGTAGCTTCCTCAATATTTTGCATACTTTCATCAAGATGATTTACAAATGTGGTGTCTTTAACTACATAATTTAATGCACCTTTTTCTGAATTAAGACTATTAGAAAACTCTCCAAAATCTGCGCTTATATCTTTTATTTGTGAGGATGTAGTTTTTAGATCTTCAATAATGTTGCTAAAGCTTTTTTGGGCAGTAGAGTCGCTAAGAAGCAATCCGGCTACGCTATTTTCATAATCTACAGCATTTAAAATACCGTTTAGCTTATTTATTCCTGCCCGGGCAGAATTAGTAGTTTCATTTAAATTTGCAGCGCTTTCCTGAATGTTTTTTGCCAGGGTTTCATTCTTTAATAAATCTCCTAAAACACCTTCTCCGGCATTAATGCTATTGGTGATCTTTAGAAGATCGGCTGTTAAAAGAGCGGCGTTTTCATTGGTTTGGTTTAAAGTGTTAAGCATGTCGGCAGTTGCAACCTGGCTAAGCGACTCCAAGGTGTCTCCTTCTTTTATTGGGCGCGAGGATACTTCACTATTGGGAAGAATATTTAAAACCATACTTCCTACCAAACCATCAGAATTTATAGTTGCTAAAGAACTGTGTTTAATTAGTTTTCCAGATTCACGGTCAATAAGCATATCTACGCAAATTGCAGTGTCGTTTAAAAATTTGATGTCTTTTACAGTTCCTACATTAACACCAGAATAGCGCACATTGTTACCCAGTTGTAGGCCATTCACATTTTTAAAGACAGAACTTAGCATTATGGAGTCTCCAAACAGGTTTTGTTTATTACCAATAAAAAAAACTCCCAGGGTAAAGATGATAAGTCCAGCTACTATAAGAAGACCTAATTTTAGATTTTGTCCGGAATTTGATTTCATAATATATTATTTAAAAAAGGCTTTAATTTTAGGGTCATCAGATTTGGCGAGGTCATTAAAACTTCCCTCAGCATAATCCTTTCCGTCTAATAGCAAGATCATTCTATTTGAAATTACCCGGGCACAGTCAACATCGTGGGTAATAATTAGCGATGAGGTGGCATACTTTTTCTGAATATTCATCATTAATAAAATGATCTCCTTAGCGGTTATTGGGTCTAATCCTGTTGTAGGTTCGTCATAAATAATAATCTTTGGTTTTAAAATAAGTGCTCTTGACAAAGCAATTCGACGTTGCATTCCTCCAGAAAGCTCAGCGGGCATAAGATCTATAGTGTCTGGCAATCCTACATTATCTAAAGCCTCTTTTACAAGTGCTTCAGTTTTTTTTTCAGAATTATGACTGTGCCTTCTTAACGGAAATTCTAAATTTTCCCGCACCGTCATAGAATCGTACAAAGCGCTGCCCTGAAACAAAAAACCTATATCGGTTCGCAATTCATCCAGTTCGTTTTGTTTTAATTTTGAGATGTCTTTTCCTAAAACTTTAATACTGCCTTTATCAACCTCCATAAGGCCTACCAGGCATTTGATCATCACCGATTTCCCTGAGCCAGATTTCCCCATTAAAACCAGGTTTTCACCTTCGAAAAGGTTCAGATTAAAATCCTTAAGAACATCAACCGTCCCAAAGCTTTTATATAAATGACTTATCTCTATTACCGCTTTATTTTCCATTTTCAGTTATAAAAAATATCGGTTATAAAAACAGCTATAAAATCTAATACAAACAGCAACATAGAGGTAAAAACCACTGCAGAGTTAGAGGCTTTTCCTACACCGGCGGTTCCTTTTTTACTGTTATAGCCTTTAAAACATCCCACAAGCCCAATAGCAAAACCAAAGAAAAAGGTCTTTATGGTTGCAGGTAATAAATCTGTAAACTCAAGGGCTTCAAAAACCTGGTTAAAATAAAGTAAAAAAGAGACATCGCCCTTTGTATTTTCTATAATCGCCGATCCTATTAATGCCACAAAATCACCTATAATTACTAAAATGGGAAGCATACAGGTTGCCGCAAGAATCCTGGTAACCACCAGGAATTTAAACGGATTCGTACCCGAAACTTCCATAGCATCTATTTGTTCGGTAACCTTCATAGAGCCTAACTCGGCTCCTATGCTGGAACCAATTCTTCCGGCACAAATAAGTGCGATTATTACCGGCCCAATTTCACGAACTATAGAAATACTTATCATAGAGGGCATCCACGAAACTGCGCCGAATTCCATTAAAGTTGGCCTGGATTGAAGGGTGAAAACCAAACCTAAAATAAAACCGGTTACGCTTACTAATAGCAGGGATTTATTTCCCATTTGGTAACATTGTTTCAGAAATTCTCTGAATTCAAAGGGTCGGCTAAATAGTTCCCGAAAATATCTTCCGGTAAAATTTCCCATTTCTCCTATCTCTACAAAGAAGGAATTAAAACCCGATTGATATGAGGAGAAAAACTTCATATAGCTATATTACCAGTAAATTTAAGCCGAGCTTGCCGTAGCAGAAATGATATTTATCAGTTTATGAGAAGAGATTAAGGAGTCGTTGTTTTAAAAGGAGTTTTTCTTCTAAAAGTTTTCTAAACTTTAGTTTTTAACACTCTTTTTTTAGAAAAATTGTTAATTTTAATGGCTAAAAATTAAATTTTAGGAATTGTATAAGCTGTTTTTTCTGGCTTTTATTGATATTTTGTTATTATAAATGGCAAATGAGTTCATAAATCTGGCATTTAACTTATATTTTTGATCTTTCCATTTTTTTAATTTTATATAAGTCTGACTTAATCATTTCTAAATGACAAAAGTAAATAACTACCCATCTAAATCGGAGTTGGAAAATAAGCTTAAAACTGATGAACCCCGCATTATTGCTGTAGGAGCAAGTGCCGGTGGTTTGGAAGCCTTGAAGGCTTTTTTTGAAGGCATACCCGAAACCGATAAAAATGCTTACGTAGTTATTCAACATCTCTCTCCAGACTATAAGAGTATGATGGGGGAGCTTCTTAAGAAGAATACGAATTTACCTATTCGAGAGGTTAAAGATGGAAAAAAAATAAAGCAAGGTCATATTTATTTAATTCCACCGGCCAATAACCTAACTTATGAGGATAGTAGGCTTCATCTTGTAGAAAAGCCAAAAGACCAAAGCTTAAACCTGCCAATAGATATGTTTTTCGAATCGCTTTCTAAGCAGAAAAAGGAGAAAGCTATTGCAGTAATCTTAAGCGGAACCGGGAGCGATGGTACAAGAGGGGTAAGAGCAATAAAGGAACGGGACGGAATGGTTATGGTGCAGGATCCCGAAGAAGCTAAATTTGATGGAATGCCGCAGAGTGCAATAAATACCGGTTTGGTAGATTATGTGTTGCCGGTTTCTAAAATGGCCAAAGAGCTTAAAAACTTTATAGATGCTCCTTCTGTTTTTCATTTTAAAGACGGAGATTTAAATTATAACGAAAGCGAATTAATGAAAATTCTTCGCTTTGTAGATGAAAAAACAGGTCTGGATTTCAGGGAATACAAACACGCAACGCTTGCCCGTAGAATTGCCAGAAGGGTAAATGTTTGTAAGTGTAAAAGTCTTTCCGGCTATTATGAGTTTTTAATTAAAAATGAAGAAGAAATAGAAATACTTCATCGCGAATTCCTTATTGGTGTAACTAAATTCTTTAGAGATGAAAAAGTTTGGAAAAAACTAAGGGAAGAAGTAATTCCAAAACTGGTAGAAAAGAAAAAAGATGGTGAGGTAATAAAGCTATGGGATGTTGCCTGTAGTAGCGGTGAAGAAGCTTATTCTTTTGCGATGATTATCAACGAAGAAATTGAACGCCAGAAGAAAAGTGTTGACTTAAAGATCTTTGCTACAGATATTTCGCAAAAGCATTTAGACATTGGTAGTGAAGCATTTTATCCTGAAAGTATCGTTGCCGATATCGATTCAGAATTATTACTAAAATACTTTATTAGTAAACCCGATGGCTATAAGGTAGTTGATAAAATGCGACGAATGGTGGTTTTCTCCAGGCATAATATCATTAAAAATCCGCCTTTCAGCAATATGGATATGGTGGCCTGTAGAAATCTTTTAATCTATTTTCAACCCGGAATTCAGAATAAAGCATTAAACTTTTTGCAATATGCCTTAAAAGTGGGCGGTATTTTGGTTTTAGGAACCAGTGAAAATGTATCCTCTCAAAAAAATAATTTTAAAGTTATAGATCGTTCAGCAAAGATTTTCCGGAATGAAAATACAGATAAGCGGTTAATTTCAAACCTCTCGCAATCAACTACATCAAATAATTTACCCTCTAGCAGACGCGAAATTAAACGCCCATCCTATCGAAAGTCTTCAAACCCAATTAAAAATAAACTTGCAGAAGAACTTAATGAAACTATACTGGAGACCTTTGGAGGAGCCAGTGTGTTTGTAGATAAAGATTTTAATATTTTGCAAGCGGTTGGTGAATTTCGAAAGTATGCCAATTTACCGGTGAGTGGATTTTCTATAAACCTGCTTGATATGCTGGAAGCAGATCTAAGATATATTATTCAAAGCACCTTGAAAAAGGCTAAAAAGAATAATGCAAAACTTAGGTATAAAGATGCTTCTTTTGAACATAACGATGAGCAGGGCTCGGTAGATATTATTGTAAAGCCTTATAACCAGAAGATAGAGGATAACAGCATAAGTTTTGTGATTACCTTTATAGAAAAGGAGGTTAATTTAGAGGATGTTGATACGCTTGATAAATTAACATTAACCAATCGTACCAAAGAATATGTTGCAGATCTGGAAGAGGAACTCAAAGAGACCAAAGAAGAGCTGCAAACTTCTATGGAAGAAATTGAAACCAGTAATGAGGAGTTGCAGGCTGCAAACGAAGAGTTACTGGCTTCTAATGAAGAATTACAAAGTACCAACGAAGAGCTACAAAGTGTAAATGAAGAAATAAATACGGTAAATGCCGAGAATCTTCAGAAGGTAGAAGACCTGGCAGCGCTAAATGCCGATATGAACAATTTGCTGGAAAGCACTGAAATTGGTGTTATATTTCTTGATACAGATTTAAAAATCAGAAAATTTACCCCGGCAATTCAAAGACATTTTAATTTAATCGATTCAGATGAAGGTCGTCCTATAGAGCATTTTACTTCCAGTATGGGGAAAAATAACCTCATTACACGTTGTAAACGGGTACTAAGAACAGGTAAGATCCTTGAAAAGCAAGTGATGACCAGGGATAACTCTTATTATTTAAGAAGAATTTCGCCATATATAAATTCTAATGATGAGATAAGTGGAGTAGTGGTTACTTTTATAGATGTTGGTTTATTGCAACGATCTAAAGAAAAATTAATTGCCAGTGAAAAACGCTTCAAATCTTTCTACGAAGAGGATCCTGTAATTCATATTAGTGTAGACCCACAAACACAGCTTATTGTACAATGCAATGAAATGGCAGTGACAAAGTTGGGTTATGAAACTAAAGAAGACCTAATAGATAAACCGGTCTATGATCTTTATAATGTGGAATCTCAGCTTAGAGCCTTAAAATCTAATAAAGAATTTAAGAATACAGGTGCTATAGTGAATATGGAGCAGGATATGCTTACTGCTGCAGGAGATATACTTCCCGTAATTTTAAATGCTACGGCAGAGAAAGATTTAGATGGTAGAGTAATGACCATAAGGTACACTTGCGTAGATATTTCAGCTTTAAAAAATGCCGAAAATCAATTAAAACAGCAACACGACGATCTGGAACGCGCCAATAAGGACCTGGAACAATTTGTGTCCATTTGTTCACATGATCTCCAGGAGCCGCTTTCCACCATTAAGTTTGGTAGTGATGTATTAGGGAAAATGTATGCTACGAAACTAGATGAAAAGGGCAAAAATTATATTCAATATATAAAAGATGCATCAACCCGTCTTTCAGAGCAAATTAAAGCTTTGCTGGAACACTCCAGAATTGGGCGTCACGGTGACAAAAGCCTGGTAAACATTAAAGAAATAGTAGAAGTTGTGAAATACGATCTTGGTAAAAGAATCAAGGACACCAATGCAAAGGTAAATGCCGGTTCATTGCCAAAGATCATGGGGCACGAGGTAGAATTGCGCCTGCTTTTCCAAAATCTCATTAGTAACGCTATTAAATATACTCCAAGCGATAGAAATCCAGACGTTCGTATAGCGTCGTATAGAGAAGGCGCTCACTGGGTTTTTTCTGTAACCGATAATGGCTATGGAATTTCAGAAGAAGATAAAAAGAACATTTTTACCATCTTTAACCGTGTAAAAGAAACCGATGCAAACGAAGGAACCGGGGTTGGTTTGGCACACGTAGAAAAGATCGTTCAACTGCACGAAGGCACCATTTGGGTAGAAAGCCAGGTAGATGTGGGAAGTACTTTTTATTTTAAATTAAAAGCTTAAACCTATATGAGTGAAGAACAGTTTTCGTACCCCGAAAAGGTAGATGTTCAAAATTGTGATAAAGAACCCATACATATAATCGGAAAAGCCCAGGCTCACGGGGTGATTGTAGCTGCGAACCCTCAAACTTTTCAAGTAACTCAAGCTAGTGAAAACACTTTAAAGTTCTTCGGAATTTCTCATCAAGATTTTCTAGGTATTTCGCTGGAAAAACTAATTGGCGAACTTCCTGTAAAGCGACTTCAAACCTCCATTTTTGAAGAATCAGGTTTTACAGCTGAAGAGTTAAAGATTAATGAGAACAGCTTTGTGATGTTGGCTCATTTGTCTGGAGATAATCTTATTTTGGATTTCGAAATTCTGGGCAAAACCTGGAATCCCACTCATTTTCAGCAGCAATTAACCAGTATTATTAATGGCCTCGATACTACAGAAAGTATCCCGAGTCTATGCGATAGAGCAGCTAAGTTGATGAAAGATATCTTCGATTACGATCGCGTGATGGTATACCGCTTTGATGAAGAATGGAATGGAGAAGTAGTTGCTGAAGAAAAAGAGGAACATTTAGAAAGCTGGCTAGATTTACATTATCCGGCAAGTGATATTCCTTCACAATCCAGGAAGTTATTTTTAAAGCATAAGGTTAGGATCATCTCAGATGTAAATTATGAGCCCGTTCCCATCGCTTCAGAAATATTCCCAGTAACTAACAAACCCTTAGATCTTTCCCGGTCGGCATTAAGAGGCGTTTCTCCCATTCATATTGAATATTTGCAAAATATGAAGGTGGGTGCTTCCCTAACAGCGGCTATTATTGTAAACGGAAATTTATGGGGTTTAGTGGCCTGTCATCATTATTCGGCTAAATTCATTAATTATTATCAAAGAGAAACCTGTAAGTTCTTAACACAGGTTTTTTCTAATAATATTTCCACCATACAAACCGGGATTTTTAATAAGAAAATCAGTGAAAATTCCGAATTAAGGCAAAGAATCGTAGAGGAATTAAAAATTGAAGATTCTTTAGCTGAAGGTCTTGCTAAAACTTCAGTTCCTTTTACCTCTTTAATTGAAAGTGAAGGAGGAGCAGTTATCTTAGATAACGAAATAAAGGCTTTTGGTAAAACACCTAAGGAAGCTGAAGTTCTGGAAATACGTGATTTCCTGGCCCAAAAAGATGAGGTGATTTTTCATACTAAAAATCTTAAAAATCAATATCCGAAAGCCGAAAAATATAAAAAATCGGCTTCAGGCATTTTAAGTTTTAAACTGGGAAGAGCCGAAGATAATTTTATTATTTGGTTTAGGCCTGAAGTAGCCGAAACCGTAAGTTGGGGTGGTGATCCTAATAACAAAGTTTCATACAACGAAGAAAAACAACGCCTTAGCCCTAGAAAGTCTTTTGAAAAATGGACAGAAAAATTGGATGGGATATCGCATAGTTGGCAGGATTATGACCTTGAAACAGCAAAAGTTTTCCGGGAAAATTTAAACCAGTTTCTCCTGGCAAAGCAAAAAGAAGAAATTAGCAGGTTGAATCAAAATCTGGAGGAAGCTAATAAAGACCTCGAACTATTTAGCTACGGAATTTCGCATGATCTTCGCAGTCCTTTACGAGGAATAAATGGTTTCGCACAAATCTTAAAAGAGGATTTTAGCCGGGATTTACCTGCAGAAGCATCCGAAACTATAGATACCATTTTAAAGGCTTCAAATAGAATGGAAGGGATTATAGATGATATTCTTTCCTTCTCAAAGATCACTAGTGGGGAACTGGAAAAAGAAAAATTCAGCAATAAAAAATTGTTGGAAGAGCTTTTATCCAGTTTTAATATCAGGACCAATTTCCCCGATACAGAAGTAGTAATAGCAGAAAATTTACCGGAAACCTTTGGAGATCGCCGAATGGTTTTTCAGTTATGGAGTAATTTAGTGGGGAATGCTTTAAAATATTCCCAACGAGCTAAAGCTCCAAAACTTGAAATTGGGAGTATTTCAGAAAATAACAGGGAGGTTTTCTACATAAAAGATAACGGTATTGGTATAGCCAAAAATGATCAGGATAAAATTTTTAATGTTTTTTCCAGGGTTTCTAAAAATGATTTTAAGGGAACTGGTGTTGGTTTGTCTATAGTAGCCAGGATTATAGAGAAACATAATGGAAAAATTTGGATAGAAAGTGAACCTGGTAAGGGCAGTACATTTTTCTTTTATTTATAAAATATAACTGGGATTCATATCTTTTTTCCGCTACTTAATTTAGTTCTTCCAGCTATTTTTAAACTTATTTCTGGTAAGAGATCTTTCCTTTTAGAGATTCAATTTTCAGGCACAGATCAAAAATAATAATTGATGATCACCTATTCTTTATTGACGTAAAACTGAGTTACTCCTCTGAAAGTCAATTATTTTTGATAAATTTAAGTAAGAATCCCCTCACTTTTAATTAACTTTAAAGAGTAGAAGAGAAAAATTTTCTTCTTAATTATAAAAAGTTAACACCGCCATGAAAATGAATAAATTTTACTTTAATCGAATTTTGGTAGTTACGCTTATTACTTTATTTCTCACTGGGTGTAGCTCTACTGACGACTCCACTGATTCTGAACCTGTTTTAGAAAGAACCAAAATAACCATGGAACCTCCCGGGAATGGTGATGTTGATTGGAATAACGCAACTATGGTATGGAATGAGGAATTTAATGAAACAACGGTATTAGACGATATTTGGGTTTTTGAATCTAAAAACACGACTAATCCTGATATTGCAGATCAATTACAAGTTTACCGAAAAGAAAATGTGAGTTTAAGCGGGGGCACATTGAAAATTACGGCCAAAAAGAAAGCTGCCGTATACACATCAGCCAGAATAAATAGCAAGTATGCCTTTGAATATGGCCGGATTGAAATTAGCGCAAAACTTCCGGAACAGGAAAAAAATGGGATTTGGGCTAAACTGGTTCTAATTGGAGATAACGAAGCTACAGTGGGATGGCCACAATGTGGTGAAATCGATATAATGGAGTACTTTAGCCATAAGCCCAACGAATTCAATATTAACGTTCATAGCGCCGCTAATAACGCTCTTAATGGTTCACTAATAAGTGCAAATCATAACCTTGAAACAGTAGAAGAAGAATTTCATGCTTATGGTATTTTGTGGACAGATCGATATATTAAATTCTATATTGATGATCCCGATAATATCATTTATACTTTTAACCGACCATCTTCTCCCAATGATGACAATTGGCCATTTGATAAGCCGTTTTATCTTTTGGCAGATATGGTTGTAGGTGGTAAGTACATAGGAGATAATGGAGTAGATGATACTTTGTTTCCCGCTGTAATGGAGATAGACTATATTCGGGTATACCATATCCAATAGAATGTGATTTGCTTTAGCCAAAAGGATTAGAATAGAATTTTAAAATGTGTTCCTGGGTCTTGAAAATGATTTTAATGGCTCTGGTATTGGTTTGTTTATATTGATCATGCTTATAGAAAAAGAGAATGGCTAGATTTGGGTTCAAAATGAACTTGGTATAAGCAGTATATTTTTATTTCATTTATAAATAAGGGTTTGTAATTTACCAGAAGTTGGTTCTTTGCATCAACAAGTTTAGTATTTTTGTATAAATTTTTAAGAATGATTACAACTCCATTACGCATTATATTGGTTGAAGATGAGGAAACCGATGCGGTTTTAATCAAAAGACAGATAGCCAAGATTGTAGAAATGCCTGAGATAAAAATAGTGCAAGATCTACCCGGTTTTGAGAATTTATTTACCAGTTTTCTGCCAGATGTAGTAATTTCCGATTATAATCTGCCTTCCGGTACTGGGCTTGACATTATGGAATTGGTAAAATCTATAGATGAAAGTATTCCACTGATTTTTATCACAGGTGCCCTGGATGATGACGAATTAGCTGCAGATACAATTCTTTCCGGAGCTTCAGGATTTATTCTGAAAAAGCACATGAATAATCTGGATGAAAAATTAGAGCCTCTCTTAAAACAGGTGGTGTATAATATGGTGCAACATGGCGAGCTGAGAGAGGGAATAAGAAAGAATAAAATAGCAGTTCATCAAATTTACAGTTACCTGGATAGTATGAAGGCTGATGATAAAGAACAGCGGGAGAATATTAGGAAAATAAGGAATAATCTTGATAAATTTAATGTAGAAGATGCTGAATAACCTTAGAGATTCTACCAAAAAACTTCACGAAGATCTTGAAAAAGAAAATCTTGCCGGTCAAATTATATCTCACGAGATAAGCCTGGAAGATTATAAGCTTTTACTGCTTCAAAATTATATAGCCTATAAAATTACCGAGGCGGAAATTTCAAACTTTATTCCTCCCTACCAATCAGATAAAAGTGACAAACTTGCAAAAGATCTTGAGGCTTTAGGTTTGGATAATTCGATTTCAGAAGAGTTTCAGGGAAAATTCAGTGTGAATTCTTACGAGGAAGCTTTGGGTGCAGCTTACGTGGTTTTGGGTTCTGCTCTTGGCGGAGTGTATATTTCTAAAGAACTCCCAAACTGTCCCTCATTAAATGAAGTTCCTCAGCCGCATTTCTTTAATGGTGATCGGGATGGCGTAAAATCCTGGAATAAATTTGTAAAGGAATTAAAAGCTGAAGATTTTACTGAAATTCAAATAAAAGAAGCTTCAAAAAAAGCAAGGGAAACCTTTGAGTTTTTTGGATTGGTTTTTAAAGAAACTTCAGTAATTCCGAAGTATAATATCAACTAATTTATTTTTGTCGCTTGTTTTTATTGGTGTTCAATTGGTGTTCTCACTTTAGGAGCACTTTATTTTTTATAAAACAAGTTCTGTAAAAAGCCTATTTAAAGTTTTATCAAGATCATTGGTCATTCCTGGGTGTGGTCGTGAAGTTTGAATTATAGAACTGCGCACCGCAGTAAGCCATCTAAAACGCGATGGTAAATCTAATTGTGCGATAGGGCCACCATTTTTACTGCCTTCGCATATTTTCTTAAAAGAATCGAGGTTGGAACAAATTTCATCTTTGTCCAGATCTTTGCAAAAAATCTTTAGCCGCTCTTCATCAACCTGGAATAAAGCTTTTAAATATTTTCCCTGTTTGCTGAATACTATAATTCCCACGTTCAAGAATTCTTCACGTTCAACTTTAGGCACCAGCCTAATTACAGCATATTCATATAAGTGCTTTTCTTGCATTTTCTGCTTCTTTTATAAAAATTTCTGAATGCTTCAGCCGTGTAATTAAAAATTGAGTATAAACTTTTTTTATTTCCTCTTCAGTTTCATCGGTGTCTTTCCATTGTAACCATTCAGAAGGAATTAGCGATACAATTTTTTTTATTTTTTCGGGAGTAATTAATTTTCTACAAAATTCATCGGCTTCCTGTAGCTTATTGGCTCTTGGCAGCAAGACATGGTCTTTAATAAAGCTGAAAGGCGTTTTGGCTTTTTCTTCCACGTTGGTCCACGAATGGTGAAAATAAAAGGAAGCACCATGGTCTATAAGCCATAATTCTTTATGCCAAATTAGCATATTGGTATTTCTATAGGTGCGATCTACATTGGTAATAAATGCATCAAGCCAGACTATTTTTGAAGCTTCAAACTCGTCAACTTCAGTAACCACAGGATCAAAATTAATCGCTGCTGAGAGAAAATGCAGCGCAAGATTTAATCCCTGGCTAGCCTGTAAAAGATCCTGAATTTCCTCATCGCCTTCAGTTCTGCCAAAGGCTTCATCTAAATTAGCATAAACGAGTTCTGGCACTTTAAAGCCTAATGCGCGGGCAATTTCGCTTCCTAGTAATTCGGCAATAAGAGCTTTTACACCGTGGCCTGCACCTTTAAATTTAAGTACATATTTAAAATCGTCATCGGCTTCGGTGAGAGCAGGTAAGGAGCCGCCTTCTCTAAGCGGAGTAATATACCTGGTAACTGTAACCGTTCTTAATTCTGCGTTTTGCATAGGTTGTTATGAGATTTCAAAGTTAAGGTTTGTAGGGCTAATATGAAATAATTCAAAATGAATTGAAAAATTACATTTAATAGGAAAACGCAGATAGTTCAATAACTTCACCGGCATTCATTTTGTCCAATTTTTCATTGCCAATTCTTACGCGCACCAATCTTAAAGTGGGGAACCCAACGGCGGCAGTCATCTTTTTGACCTGGCGGAATTTACCTTCAACCAATGTAATCGAAATCCAACTGGTAGGACCGTGACGTTCGTCTCGAATCTTTTTAGCTCTTTCTGGGAATTCTGGTCTTTCATCTAAAATAAATGCTTCACAGGGTAGCGTTTTATAGCTTTTACCGTTAATGCTTATCTCTACGCCAAGTTGTATTTTTTCAATTGCTTCCTGGGTGATTTGCCCATCTACCTGAACATAGTATTCTTTCTCAATTTTATTCCCGGTAACTTCGGCACTCGCTTTCCCATCAGTAGTAAGAAATAATAAACCCTCAGAATCCTGGTCTAGCCGACCAACCGACATTGTTTCTTCGGGGAAATTGCCTAATTCTCCCAAAAGTTTCTTTTTTTTTCTTGGACGCTCGTTGGTAATAAACTGACTTAAATAGCCGTAGGGTTTGTAAATCTTAAAATAGCGATGCTGCATTAACGTAAAACCAATTTTTTAATCAGGTCTTTTCCTAATTCCCTGTTCAGCATAGCTATTATTTTTCCTTTACCATAGCTGAGTTCTTCTCTTAGCACAGAAGAACTTAACTGGACAAAAAGAGTTTCGTTCTGCAGTTTTATAGCAGTAGTATACTTCTCAATTGCGGGTCCCATTTCACGGTACCAAACATCTTTAACGCTTACTTTATCCAGGCCTCCCTGGAGTTTATTATGATCAACAAACTCTTTTAAAACTTCGCTTAAACTTTGATTTTCACTATTTCTCTTCTTCATCTTCATTATCTAGTAAGGATGTGAATTTGGTGTAATAATATATTTTTCCGTCTCTATTTAGGACGCTGAATTTCTTTTCTGTAGCAGAAATTACAGTTTCTTTCCACTCATCAAAAGGAGTTTTATAATAAAGACGTAAACTATCATTTTCTATGCGTGCTGAAATTCCTTCTTTATTATCACTTGTTTTAAAACTACCATCAAATTGTGGTTTTACTTTTTTACGAAAGCCTTCGTTACCATCAAATTCCATATAATCTACCGTGGCATTTACCTTATAATTAATTACTGAATCTTCAGAGATCTCTACGCGATCAATTTCCCAGTAACCGGTAAGGTGTTCTAACTGTTCTTCCGGATTATTTTTTTGGCATCCTAAAAGTACGATTCCGAAGAGGAAAAAAAGAATTTTTTTATTCACAATTTAAAGAGTTTATAAGATTGATTACTGCTTTTAACCACAGCTTCTGTGCGGTCTGCGTGGGTGTCACTAATAAAAATTTGACCCAATTGATCTGTGGCCACCAAAGCTACAATATGTGCCACACGTTGCTCGTCTAATTTGTCGAAAATATCATCGAGGAGTAAAATGGGATTTACTTTGCTTATAGCTTTTATAAAATCGAATTGCGCCAATTTTAAAGCAACTAAAAAAGATTTTTGTTGTCCCTGGGAGCCAAATTTTTTGATAGGATGGCCTTCAATTTCAAAACTTAGATCGTCTTTATGTGTGCCAACGCTTGTATATTGTAAGGCCATATCCTTTTGAAGGTTTGCTTCAAGTAAAGATTCTAAAGAACTGTCAAACAGCTGACTTTTATAACTGATGTCTACCTGCTCTTCATTTTTGGTAATATCAGCATAGCGCTTATTAAAAATAGGAATGAATTCCTCTAAAAAGGTTTTTCGTTTTTCGAAGATGTATTGGCCGAGCTCACTAAGTTGTAAGTTGTAAACTTCTAAAGTATCACGGTCAAAACTATGGTTCGCGGCAAAGTATTTTAGCAAAGAATTACGCTGTGCATTTATCTTTCCGTACTGAATAAGTTTGTTGAGGTAAACATTATCGCTCTGGGAAATCACGCCATCCATAAACTTTCTGCGCGTTTCGCTTCCTTCAATTATAAGGTCACGATCGGCCGGGGAGATAATTACCGTAGGAATAAAGCCAATATGTTCACTAAATTTTTCATAGGGCTTATTGTTCCGCTTTATAACCTTTTTTTGTCCGCGTTTAGCGCTTACTAATATTTGTTCTTCTTTTTGTGATCTTTCAAACTGTCCTTCAACAACAAAAAAATCGGCATCGTGATTAATGTTTTGGCTGGTTATTGGGTTAAAATAACTTTTTCCAAAAGCCAAATGATAAATACTGTCTAAAACGTTGGTTTTGCCAACGCCATTATTGCCTACAAAACAATTTATTTTCGTGTCAAACTCGAAAGAAGCTGAATCCAGGTTTTTATAATTAACTAAAGAAAGGTGTTTTAAAAACATACAATGCTGTTATTCAGCTTTTTGCTATTTATATAATAGAATTCTGAAAGTAAAGCGAATGACCCGAAAATATTAAAAAAATACAAATAATTTCCCTTTTAATTTTGAATAAAAATCATATTTTTGCCACGCATTAAACAGTTTTTATGGCAACTTACAAGAAAAAAGGATATAAACCATCTAACAAGGAAGAACAGCAAAAACAGGTAGAAGACGAATCTACAACTGCTGAAGTATTTAACACTCTTGACGAAGGAGCTGGCAGGACCGAAACCTGGGTAGCAGAAAATCAAAAGTATATTTATATCATTGTTGGAGTAGCAATCGTAGCCGTTTTGGGTTACCTTGGTTACGAACGTTTTGTAAGTGAGCCAAAACAAGAAGAAGCAGCCAACGAAATGGCACAGGCGCAAAACTATTTTGCATCTGCTTTAAACGCTTCTGGAGCTGAGCGCGATTCACTTTTCACGATGTCTTTAAATGGTGGTGAAGGTAAATATGGTTTTATCGATATTATAGATAACTACGGAAGTACAGATGCAGCAAACCTTGCAACCTATAATGCCGGTTTCGCTTATTTGAATACCGGGAATTACCAGGAAGCCATCAATTATCTTGAAGATTTTAATAGTGATGATGAAGTTCTGGCAGCTTTAGCTACCGGAGGAATTGGAGACGCATTTATGCAGTTAGAACAACCGGAAGAAGCTTTAGGATATTACGAAAAAGCAGCTTCTATGAGATCTAATGAATTTACAACACCAAAATTTTTACTAAAAGCAGCAATTACCGCTTTGGAAGTTGGGCAACCCGCTGATGCTGAAGAACACCTTCAGCAGATAAAAGACGAGTACCCTGAAGCTCCTGAAGCTGAGCAGGTACCGGTCTATATGGGGCAGGCTCGTGCTGCAAAACAATAATTTATGGCTACAGCAGGAAATAACCTTTCTGATTACGATAAAGACCAAATTCCCGATGCGAGTGATTTTCGCATCGGGATTGTTGTTTCAGAATGGAACGATGAAATTACCGAAGGACTCTATAATGGCGCTTACAATGCACTTATAGAAAATAATGTAGAGCCTAATAAAATTGCACGTTGGAATGTTCCCGGCAGTTTTGAGCTTATTTACGGCTGCAAAAAAATGCAGGAAAGTTTTGATATGCTAGATGCTATTATCGCTATTGGTAGCGTAATAGAGGGAGAAACTAAACATTTTGATTTTGTTTGCGAGGGAGTTACACAGGGTATAAAAGATCTTAATGTGAAAAATGATACTCCAATTATTTTTTGCGTATTAACAGATCACAATATGCAACAAGCCAGAGACAGAAGTGGTGGCGCGCACGGTAATAAAGGTACTGAAGCTGCCATTGCGGCTATTAAAATGGCGAAACTACGCAGGGACGCTAAATATTAAGCCAGGCGCTTTATCGGCATTATTCTTGTTGATTTCTTTTTAAGCTCTTTGGCTTCGGTTTTTTGAAGCAATTTGAGTAAATTTGAACTACCACTGAAAATCAACATATTTTGAAGATCAAAATTCATAAACCAAGAAAGAATGCCCGGTATAATTACACCCCTCGTTATTATAAGGGGAAGGATACGGGTAATATTTATAGTTTTGATTCAAAATTCAGTAAATATAAAGAAACCACAAATGCTATAGATTTTGGCTCCCAATGGGCTGAAGTACGTAAATCCAGTAGAACGCGCGGTAACCGGGAAATCAATAAAAGGTTGCTTATAATTATAATGGTGCTTGTTCTCATTTTTCTATGGATAATAGACTTTGATCTGTCCATCTTTTCCAATCAACCCTAAATGACAGATATAATTCAACTTTTACCAGACCATGTGGCGAATCAGATTGCTGCCGGGGAAGTGGTGCAAAGGCCGGCTTCGGTGGTAAAGGAACTCGTGGAAAATGCTATTGATGCAGGTTCTGGGAATATCCAGGTGGTAATAAAAGATGCCGGAAAAACGCTTATTCAGGTGGTTGATGATGGTAAAGGAATGAGCCTTACCGATGCCAGGATGTGTTTTGAACGCCACGCTACTTCAAAAATTAAAGCTGCTGAAGATCTTTTTAGTTTACAAACCAAAGGCTTTAGGGGAGAAGCATTGGCTTCTATTGCTGCAATTGCCCACGTAGAGTTGAAGACCAAACCGGAAGATGATGAAGTTGGAACACAAATTAAAGTTGAAGGCAGTAAAGTTGCCAATCAGGATGTTTGTGTTTGTCCTAAAGGAACTTCGGTAAGTGTAAAAAATCTGTTTTATAATATTCCTGCAAGAAGGAATTTTTTGAAATCAGATGCGGTAGAAACCCGGCATATTATAGATGAATTCCAAAGGGTGGCTTTAGCACATCCACAAATCGCTTTTTCATTATTTCATAACGGAAGTGAGCTTTTTCAGCTCCCGGAAACTAATCACAGGCAACGAATTACTAATATTTTTGGTGGAAAAACCAACGAAAAACTGGTGCCGGTAACCGAGGAAACCGAGATTGTTGAAATTTCGGGATTTGTTGGGAAACCAGAGTTTGCAAAGAAATCGCGGGGAGAACAGTTCTTTTTTGTAAATAATCGATTTATAAAAAGTCCTTATTTAAATCACGCGGTAGTAGCTGCTTTTGAAGGTTTATTAAAAGATAAATCTTATCCCAGTTATTTCCTTTTCTTAAAAGTTGATCCAAAAAGTATAGATATCAATATTCATCCTACTAAAACTGAAATTAAGTTTGATGATGAACATGCGCTTTATGCGATTTTAAGAAGCGCTATAAAACATAGTTTAGGTCAGTTTAATGTAGCTCCGGTCCTGGATTTTGATCGCGATGCAAACCTGGACACGCCTTACGATTATAAAAATAGATCTGCTGAAGTACCTCAGGTAGAAGTAGATCGTAATTTTAATCCATTCCAGGAAGAAAATGCCCGAACTCATAAAACAGGTTCAAATTCTTTTTCTTCAAACTTTAAAAAAGAGCGCGGAGAAAGTTGGGAGAGCTTATATGCCGGATTACAAACCGAAGATACGCCTAAGCTTGATTCAGATTTTAGAGAAATAGAGTTTGAAAGCGAGGAAGTAACAGGAAATTTATTCCAGCCTTCGGAGGATAAAGAGGAAAAATCTACCTTTCAGCTTCATAAAAAATATATTGTAAGTACGCTGAAGAGCGGGATTTTAGTGATAGATCAGCACCGTGCACATACCCGAATTTTATATGAAGAAATGCTGAAAAATATTACCGTATCGGCAGCAGTGAGCCAACAGTTGTTGTTTCCGTTAAATCTTCAGTTTAACACGCACGAAATAGAGATATTAAAACAATTAAAGGATTCACTGGAACAAACCGGATTTGTATTTTCCGAAGTAAAAAGTGATTCGGTAGAAATTGTTGGAATTCCTACTTTAATTTCAGAAAGTGAAGTAGAAATCTTATTGGAACAGCTTATTGCCGATTTTGAAAACGATGTGCCCGATAATGGTTTTTCTCAAACCGATCTACTGGCAAAGTCGCTCGCAAAGGGAATGGCGGTAAAATCTGGAACACTTTTAAACAATACTGAGCAGCAGCATATTGTTAACAGGTTGTTTGCTTGTAAAGAACCTGGGCTAAGCCCGTCTAACAGATCGGTTTTCGTTACTTTAACGGTAGACGAGCTGGATAAAAAATTTATGTAAATGGGAAGAATTACCGATACTGTAAAAGTACTTTTAATCATCAATATCATTTTTTTTGTTGGTAGCCAGTTTCTGGGCGATTATGCATACCAATTATTTGCTCTTTGGTTCTTTGAGAACGAAAATTTTATGCCGTGGCAATTTATTAGCCATATGTTTATGCACGGCAGCTTGATGCATATTATCTTTAATATGTATGCCTTGTGGGCTTTTGGTGGTCCCATTGAACAAATGCTTGGACAAAAGAAATTTATCTTCTTTTATTTTTCGGCAGGGCTTGGAGCCGCATTTCTACATACCCTGGTAAATTATATAGAATTTAAAACCGGTTATAATGCATTGTTAGATGCAGGAATGAGCATGGGGAGTGTAGAGCAACTGCTTAAAACAGGAGAATACTCTACCGCTATTCTGGATTCTGTACCTAAGGAAACCCTACAAAGTCTTTATCAGAGTGTAAATACACCGGCTGTTGGAGCTTCCGGGGCTATTTACGGTATTCTTGTAGCTTTTGGAATGATGTTTCCTAATGTTGAATTATTCCTGTTATTTGTACCGGTACCTATCAAGGCGAAATACTTTATTCCTGTGCTTATTTTAATAGATTTATTTTCAGGATTTACAGGATATTCGTTATTTGGAGGTGGCGTAGCACACTTTGCCCATGTTGGAGGTGCTTTGTTTGGCTTTATAATGATGTGGTACTGGAAGAAAAACCAGTTTAACCAAAACCGCTGGGATTGATGAAAGGATCTGATAAAATAAGATATAAACTGCAAACCGCTACGGTAGTTGAAAAGCTGATTGCTATTAACGTATTGGTTTTCTTCCTGTTCTTTTTATTTAGAACTATAGCTTATTTATTTCAGTTGCCATCAGATTTTTTACTGGAGTGGTTTGTTTTTCCGAAGGAACCGGGAGAGTTTATTTTTAAGCCCTGGTCTATAATCACGTATTCCTTTTTACACGGTGGAATTTGGCATATCCTTTCAAATATGCTGATCTTATATTTCTCAGGTATTTATTTTCTGAATTATTTTTCACCCAAAAGATTACTTAATTATTTCTTTTTAGGGGTAATTATGGGCGCGCTAGTTTATATGTTAAGCTATAATTTATTCCCTGCGTTCCAATCTATGGGCCGTTCTTATTTAATAGGAGCATCGGCCGGGGTTATGGCGGTTTTGGTGGGAATAGCTACTTATATTCCTAATATGCGGGTAAAGCTGCTTTTAATAGGAAGTATTAAATTCTGGTACATTGCTGCTTTTTTGGTGGCACTAGATATCATTCAAATTCCAATGAGTAATGCCGGCGGTCACCTGGCACACCTTGGTGGTGCAGCTTTGGGTTATGTTTACACCAAACAATTGCAAAAAGGTAATGATATTGGTTCCTGGTTTGAAAAAATAATGGATAGTTTCGCGTCTTTATTCAAAACCACCGAACGCAAGGCCAAAATGAAAACTGTATACCGAAAAAACACAAATAAAAAATCGGCTACCCAACAGCGTAAACCTTTTTCTTCCCGAAAATTAGATAAAGATGAAAAGCAGAAAGAAATTGATGCTATTTTAGATAAAATAAGTAAAAGTGGCTACGATAGCTTGAGTAAAAGCGAGAAAGATTTTTTATTTAAAGCCGGTAAAGAAGATTAAATGAAAAAGCTTGGCCTTATAGATAAGATCATTTTTATCTTTAATTCCCTTTTAGGTACCGCATTATTACTATCGTATTTACTAGCCTATATTCCTCCAAAATCCTTTCCTTTATTATCGGTATTAAGCCTTGGAGTTCCTATTTTAATCCTTGTAAACCTAGGCTTTATGGTTTACTGGATTATAAGATTAAAAAGGCAATTCTTGTTGTCTTTTATTGTATTGCTTATTGGATATAATTATGTATCCAGTCTTTACCAGTTTAGCTCCAACACCCAAACTTCTGAAGAAGAGGTGAGCATTATGAGCTATAATGTGCGTATGTTTAATACTTATGATTGGACTGATGAAGAAAATATTCCTGAACGGATCACAGATTTTATAAAGGAAAAGGATCCCGATATTTTACTTACCCAGGAGCATACGGTAGATGAAACCAATTTAAAGGAGATCTATCCGTATCATTTTGTGCATAGAAAAGGCAGGAATTCAGAATTTGGTTCGGCCATATTTTCCAAATTTCCTATTGTAGAACAGTATTCTGTTGATTTTCCCCATGACGGAAATAACAATGCTATTTATACCGATATAGTGGTAAAAACAGATACGCTGCGTGTTTTTAATGTTCACTTTCAATCTTTAAATGTAAAGCCTGAAATTGATAATTTACGAAAGGAAGATTCTAAAAAGTTACTGGGCAGAATAGGACAGGGTTTTGGAATGCAACAGGAACAAGCTGAGATGATGATGAAAAAAGTGGGAGAATCTTCACGTAAAACCATTATTGCCGGAGATTTTAATAATACCGCCTTTTCCTATATTTATGAATTTATAAATGATGAAAGATTTAAAGATGCTTTCCTGGAATCTGGAGAAGGTTTCGGACAAACCTTTAAACTGAATTATTTCCCGTTACGAATAGATTTTATGCTCTTTGATGCCGGCATACAGATTAACGCCTTTGAGCGCTTTAAAAATGAATTCTCAGATCATTATCCAGTTATGACCCGGTTTAAAATTTAAATTCCTGTGCTTCCAGAAAATTTAAACTATTTGGGCCTTCATTAAAAATGAGGTCTAAGATGCTTAAATTCGGTAGAAAACCGAGTTTATCCTGAAAAACCTGCCTATACTCTTGATGCTGAAAGTTGAGCTTTCCTTTTGCATTAATAAGAGGTCTTAAGTCTTTTTTATCTTCAGGGTTAAGAATGTATTCTGAAGTTTTATTGAAGTCCAGGTCCAACTGAAGCGTTTCGGTTACAAACTCCAAACAAGCATAATTAAAGTCTAATAGGTAACCGAATTTCTTATGATAAAGAGGGTAAATTTCGTCTTCATAAAACTCGAAAAAAGGGGAAGTCTGGTAAGAGGCTTTTAAGGCACGCCAATGTTGCTTTTGCCATTCAAAGTCATTTTCAATTTGCACCTCTTTATAAAGTTGGTGCTTTCCTGCTTTTTTAGGCTCACCCGTTAATGCCGAGCGATGCTTAATGGGAATATTAAGTAGCAATTTTCCATTAGAATCATAGATATACATCCGGTTTCTATAGGTTTGTTTCTGGTAATTATCTTCATTTTCAAAATGAACTTTATCTGCCTTTACCAGCGCAACAAATTGAGAAACCGGCCCAAAATAGGCCGGATGTATTAGGATCTCTTCCATTTAAGCGTTTTTCCTGCGTTTTTTAAAGTAATTGAAGGCAATAATAATAACGACTATAATTAGGAAATAAGGCAAGTAGGAGGTAGGTGGAGCGTCTCCTTTTACCGTTGTAAAAACGCGATCCCACCTAATTTTATTAAAGAACCCCTGGGCATTAGCGTCCCAACTCATCCATACAAAAACAGGTTTACCTACCACGTGATTTTCGGGAACAAAGCCCCAGGTTCGGCTGTCTTCGCTGTTATGGCGGTTATCTCCCATCATCCAGTAATAATTCTGCTTAAAGGTATAGGAATTTACAGGTTGACCGTTTAATAAAACCTGAGTGCCGTTAAGGCTTAATTTATTATTTATGCCCATTTCGCTACCTTCATAAGTTTCTATAATTCTCTTATAGAATGGCATCGATTTAGAAGTAAGATCTACAGTTACGCCCTCTTTTGGGATATAAATTGGTCCCATATGATCATTATTCCAACTTAATTTTCCATCGTTAGGAAAAATACTTCGGTTTTTAGACCCTAAAGAATCAGAATATCTTTGGATGCTGGTAACGTTTGGGTGATTTTTAATTCTATTATACGCAGCTTCGGTTAAAGCTTTTATATAGAATTGATTGGTATTGGGATCGTGATAATAACCATCAGTAATATCATATTCCTCATATAAATATCTCGGGTTAAAGCCCTGCCCATTCGTGGTACCATAATAGGTAAACTGTGGTCTTGCCCGGCCGGGAAGTTGAAGAGGTTCGTTGTTTACAATTACCTTTCCTTCACTTACCTGAAGTGAATCTCCCGGAAGTCCAACAGCACGTTTTACGTAATTAGATTTTTTGTCGATAGGTTTGTAATAGTATTTCCCATCGCCATATTGCTGAAAAGCGTTTACAGTATCTACGGGCCAGTTAAATACTACAATATCATTGCGTTCGATCTCTTCGAAACCGGGTAATCTTAGATAAGGAATTTGAGGTTCGGTTAAGTAAGATTTTATTCCTAAAACCGGGATTGTATCATGAACCATTGGAAAAGCTACTGCGGTTCTGGGTAATCTTGCACCATAATGAAATTTACTCACAAACAAAAAGTCTCCTACCAGTAAGGTTTTCTCTAAGGAAGAAGTGGGTATGGTAAAGGGTTGTATTACATAAGTATGCACAATCGTAGCCGCTATTACTGCAAAAAGTATCGAGCTTATCCATTCTCCTGCAGCTGTTCTGGGTTTTAAGCTTCTGTCTTCAATATATTTTACATCGGTAGCGTAGTTTATATAGTAAATATAAAAACCGAGTGTAAAAATAGCTAAAAGCGTATCTGTAGTACTATGGCGCCCAAAACTCCTAATGGTTTCCACCCAAATTACCGGGAACATGATCAGGTTTACAATGGGGATAAAAAGAAGGATTACCCACCACCACGGTCGGTTTATGATCTTCATTAAAATTACAGCATTATAAACCGGAATTGCGGCTTCCCAGGCTTGCCTGCCTGCTTTTTTATATAGTTTCCAGGTACCTGCAAAGTGAATAACCTGAACCAGCAGGAAAAAGAGAAACCATTCTGTAAATGTCATATTTTTAGTCTTTGCTTTATTAGTAACAATACTTAGAATTTGTTACTTACTAAGTGAGATAAAATGCCTCATTACCTCAGGATTATTGTTTTTGCCAACTTACTGTCTGTTGACCTTCAATTTTATTTAATTTGGTCAGAAAGTACGTCTTTCATGGTGAAAACGCCTTTTTTATCTTTGATCCATTCGGCGGCAATAACAGCACCAAGGGCAAAACCCTCCCTGGATTTGGCAGTATGCATAATTTCTATCGTATCTATTTTAGATATGTAAGAAACGGTGTGGGTGCCGGGAACGTTTTCAATTCTTTTGGCTTTTACCGGAATCTCATCTTCTTCAGCATGATCCAGTTGCCAGTTGTTCTTTTTATCGTTTTCAGCAATTACTTGCTGGGCCAGGCTTATAGCGGTTCCGCTGGGCGCATCCTGTTTTTGTGTATGGTGAATTTCTTCAATTTCCACGTCATAATCACTCATGCCGTTCATCATCTTCGCCAGTTTCCTGTTCAGTTCAAAGAAAAGATTAACGCCCACACTAAAATTTGAAGCATAGATAAATGCAGAATCTTCTTTTTTGCAGATCTCTACTGCCTTTTCATAATCATCAAGCCAGCCTGTAGTTCCACAAACTACCGGGATATTGTTTTTAAAACAGGTGGTAATATTTTTAAAAGCTGCTTTGGGAACACTAAAATCTATAGCAACATCAATTTCCATTTTATCCAGCTCGAAGGTATCAATATCTTCTTCAAGCTTTAAAACAATTTCGTGACCATGGTTTACTGCAATCTCCTCGATTGTTTTCCCCATTCTTCCGTATCCTAAAAGTGCTAGTTTCATCTCTAATTTTTTTAATCTACTTATAATTCTAATTGAAAGGATAACTAATATAGCTATGCTATCTATTTTTATCTTTAAAAGCTATAATTTAAGGAAAAGCCATACTTAGACTTGCCCGTAAAATTGTCAAACTCCATATTGGGTTTTAAACTAAGGTCTTCACTAACATTAAATTGCTGTAGGTGTGCGTTTACATTGGCGTCAATAATATTTAATACGTAAAACCCTGCAATTACCAGTATCGAGATTTCTTTATTTCTACGGTAAAATTCCTGTGCTCTTATTAGTCCGTCGTCAGATATTCTTTCGTCTCCATCTACAGTAAATTCATCTTTTCTACCAGCAAGCCGATTTTTATAAGCATCTCTATAGCGGTTCCATTCTTTATTGTTATTTATATAAAAATAAACTCCGGTACCAATTCCGGCGTAAACCAACGGAATTTTCCAGTATTTACCGTTGTATGCCTGCCCCAAACCGGGTAGTATAGCCGAGTAAAATGCAGCTTTCGCGGGTGCCAGCGCATTATAAGGTTTATAATCTTTTTCTTCTGAAATTGTATCTATTACTTCAGGGGTTTCAAGCCTTAAAGAATCTTCCTGGGCCGTAAGTTTGAAAACGAACAACAGAAAAAAAAGAAATGATAGAACCCAATTAGTCTTCACCCTGGATAAGTTTTTTTAGTCTAATAAAATCTTCTTCGGAAGAAAATGGAATACTAAGTTTTCCTGAACCTTTTTTAGTGACCTTTACATCAACTTTTGTCCCGAGATATTCTGAAAATTCTTTAATTCCTTTTTTGTAAGAAGTAGGAACTGCAGCCGTTTTCTTGGAAGTTTTTGAAGCTTTTGAACCTTCGTTTACTTCACGCACCAGTTGTTCGGTTTCCCTAACCGATAAAGATTTTTGAAGTATTTTTTCGTAAATCTCCAGTTGTTTTTGCGGATCGCTAACATTTATAAGTGCGCGGCCGTGCCCCATACTCATAAAACCATCTCTCATTCCTGTTTGAATAATTGGATCGAGTTTTAAAAGACGTAAGTAGTTGGCTATAGTAGAGCGGTTTTTACCAATGCGTTCACTTAATTGTTCCTGGGTTAGGTTTATTTCATCTATTAAACGCTGGTAAGAAAGCGAAATCTCAATAGGATCCAGATCCTGGCGTTGAATGTTTTCAACCAAAGCCATTTCTAATGATTCCTGGTCGTTGGCAATCCTTATATATGCAGGAATTGTTTCTAAACCTACCAATTTTGAAGCGCGATAACGGCGTTCTCCCGAAACCAGCTGGTATTTATCAAAATCTAGTTTTCTTACGGTAATTGGTTGAATTACACCTAATTCTCTTATTGAAGACGCGAGTTCTTTCAGGTTGTCTTCATTAAAACTGGTTCTTGGCTGAAACGGATTTACTTCTACAGAATCTAAATCCAATTCTACAATATGTCCAACCAGTTTGTCGGCATTTTTATCTTCAGCAGATTGTATATCATTTTGCGGATCTTTCAATAAAGCTGAAAGTCCACGTCCTAATGCTTGTTTTTTGGTCGCCTTCGCCATCTTCTACGAGTTTTTCTTTATAATTTCATGTGCCAGGCTCAAATAATTGCTGGCTCCTTTACTGCCCGCATCATAGTTAATAATGCTTTCCCCATAACTTGGAGCTTCACTTAAACGCACATTTCTTTGAATGATTGTATCAAAAACCATCTCGCCAAAATGCTTCTGCACTTCTTCTACCACCTGGTTAGACAACCTTAAGCGAGAATCATACATAGTAAGCAATAAACCTTCAATATCCAGTTTATTATTATGAATTTTCTGAACGCTTTTAATGGTATTTAATAATTTCCCTAAACCTTCCAGCGCAAAATATTCACACTGTATTGGAATAACCACCGAATCTGAAGCCGTCAAAGCATTTAAAGTTAATAAACCAAGGGAAGGGGCACAGTCAATTAAAATAAAATCATAAAGCTCTTTTAGCGGGGTAATAGCCTTTTTCAGCATAGATTCCCTGGCATCCTGATCTACCAACTCAATTTCTATTGCTACAAGATCTATATGAGCAGGAATAATATCAAGATTTGGGGAGCTGGTCTTTTGAATGCATTCCTCTGCAGCTATTGAGTCTTCAAAAAGCTGGTAAGTACCTAATTCAACCTCTTCCACGTCAATTCCGAGTCCGGAAGTGGCGTTGGCCTGTGGGTCTGCATCTATTAACAATACTTTCTTTTCAAGTACTCCAAGCGAAGCGGCCAGGTTTACCGAGGTAGTGGTTTTGCCCACTCCTCCCTTTTGGTTTGCAATAGCAATGATTTTACCCATTAAGTCTTTATGATTTTTGAAGGGTAAAAATACAATTTATTACAGGTTTATAAAATGATTTTGTTAACAGCTTATACATAAAAAACCGATTGTTGCCAGAAAAGCACAACAATCGGTTTTAAATAAATTGATTTTAAGCAAATCCCGGATTATTCCCCGGCTTCTGAAGCTTGTCCTTCTTTTTTCTCTGGCATTAGAATACCTAGTAAATAATTCTCGTTTAAATATTTGTTTGCAACTTCCTTAATTTCTTCTTTAGTTAAGGCAGCTACTTTTTCTTCATATTCTAAGACCTCATTTATCTCACGCTCTTCCATATCAGCCGATTCCAATTGGTCCAACCAGAAACGGTTTTCCTGAAGCTGATCTTTGCGCTGTACTAAAAAGGTTTCCTTAATTTTTTCAAGATCCTTATCAGTTGGGCCGTTTTCTTTAATTTTTTCAACTTCAGCAAGTGTGGCTTCAGTTAAACTTTCCACATTTTCAGGTCCACACGGGAAAGAAATATTAAAGCTATAAGACCCGTATGGAATCTTGCTTAGGTTACCCCGGGCGCCAACTCCATAAACACCGGCTTCTTCTTCTCTTAACTGCTCTACCAGTTTTATGGTTAGTATCTCACCTAAAGCTTTCATCGTAAAATCTTCTTCAGCTTCATAATCGGTTTCTCCATTCCAGAGAATGTTTACCATACTTTTTGGATCGGTGCCTTTATAAACCACTTTTTTATCTCCTGAAGTTGAAGTTTTAAATTCAGGAACTTCAAATTCTTCGGTTTCTTCTGAAGAAGGTAAGCTTGCGATATATGTTGATGCATATTCTTTTACTTTTTCTTCATCTATATTTCCTACAAAATAGAAGGTGAAATCGCCTGCATTGCCAAAACGCTCCTGGTATTTCTTGTAGGCTAATTCATAATCCTGTGCATCGTATTTCTCTGGGGTAGGGAAACCGACATACCTTGGATTTCCTTCATTTCTGAATTTCCCTAATTCATTCTGAAAATAAAAATTAGGATTAGACATTAAGTTTCCTAAAAATGCCTTTTGCTTATTTACAAAAGCGGTATAGGCTTCTTCATCCATATTAAGATCGGTAAAATATAAATGAACCATTTGGAATAATGTTTCCAGGTCTTTTGGAGTTGAAGAACCACTGAAACCTTCGGTAATTCCTGAAATTTCCGGACGTACCTGAACTATTTTCCCGCTCATCATTTTACTAAGATCGTTTATAGAAAGATCTGCAATCCCTGCTTGAGAAAGACCGCTATTAGCTAAAGCAGTATTTAAGTAATCTTCATCTGAATACAATGAAGTACCTCCCATGCTTTTAGCGCTAAATAGGATTTCATCATTTTTAAAGTCGGTTTTTTTGTAAACTACTTCAGCGCCATTGCTAAGTTTTAGGCGGGTGAAACCAACTTCCTCGTTCTTCTTGGTTTCTACCACGCTACCGGCATTTGGCATTTTTGTCATTAAATTATCACGCAACTTCTCTTCTTCGTAAGCGGCAATTTCAGAGTTTTTAATTTCCTCTAAAAGCGACATAACCTCTTCTTCTTTTACCGGTTCTAAGCCTTCTTTTTTAGGCCCGGTAAGAACAATCACGCGATTATCTTCGTGAAGAAAATCAGAAATAAGTCCGTTTATTTCTTCAAGCTCGATATCCTCCAGGTTCTCCTGTGCAAAATTGTAGCGCCATTCAGTTCCCGGAATAGGGGAGTTTTCAAGAAAATGACTTACATATTGATTTACCAGACGACCGCTTTCCTGTTTGTCTCGGTCTTTGTATTGTTTCTCTAATCTTGCAAGATATTCACTCTTAGCTCTTTCAAATTCACTTTTGGTAAAGCCGTGACGTTTTACACGCTCATTTTCTTCCAGTAAAGCTTTAAGAGATTCCAATTGCTGGTTTTCTCCCGTCATCGCGAAAGATTGATATGCATTTTTATTCCTGGCAAAAGTACCACCGTAGTAAGAATAACCGTAGTTGAATGGAGGATTTGAACTATTAGTAAGTTCACTTAAACGGTTATTGATCATTGTAGAGAAAAGATTCTTTTCCATCTGATCTATATAATCCTCTTTAGTAACAACATCTTCAGACTCTTCATGGTCTTTATAATAAACACGAACCTGGGAAAATGGAGCTTCTTCATCTGTAGCTATAGAAACAAAGGTTTCTTCGTGATTAGGAAGATCGTAAGTTTTTCTTTCTCTGGGATTTTCTACCGGTTTTAGATTAGAAAAGTGTTCTTTAATCTTTTCTTCTATTTTTTCCACATCCAGATCTCCAACAGCAACTATGGCCATAAGATCTGGACGATACCAGTCTTTATAAAAGTTGCGAACTGTTTCGTAATCTGCTTCCTGGATCACCTCTTTTTTTCCAATAGGAAGTCTGTCTGCATAATGAGAGTTGTACATTACTTTTGGAAGGTATTCCTGCATCATACGCTTATCGGGACCAAGACCTAATCGGTATTCTTCCATAACCACACCGCGTTCTTCATCGATGTCCTCATCGGTCATAGTGGCTTTATGCGCCCAATCTTCAAGAATTTGGAAACCGGTATTTAGGGTTTCTTCATCATCGCTGGGGATAGGAAGAATATAAACAGTTTCATCAAAACTGGTATATGCATTAAGATCGGCGCCAAATTTTACACCAATGCTTTGCAGGTAATCTACCAGTTCATTTTTTTCAAAATTTTCAGTTCCATTAAAATTCATGTGTTCTACAAAGTGAGCCAAACCTTGTTGATCTTCATTTTCAAGAATAGAACCTGCGTTTATAACCAAACGGAGCTCTAATTTGTCTTCGGGGCGTTCATTATTTCTAATATAATAGGTGAGGCCATTATCCAGTTTGCCCATTTTAACTTTGGGACTCACCGGAATATTTTCACTCTCCTGGGCTTGCAATCCAACATTGACTGCTAAGAAAAGAATTAATGAATTCAGTAATAATTTTTTCATTTAAATAGGTTTTATTGATTAATTGTGCAACAATATACACCTTTTACAATATTATTATCAATAGAATTAAATATTTAGTTGAAAAAAGATTTTGTTGGATTACTTACACTAAATAAAAAAGCCTGAAACTTTTTAAGGTTTCAGGCTTTGAAATATAAATTTTAAGAAAAATACTTAACTACCTTTCTTAGATTTAATCATTGCTTCCAGTTGGTCCCACATTTCTTCGGGAATTGCTTCCAGTAAATTGAACTGTCCTGCACCTTTAAGCCATTCTCCACCATCTATGGTAATTACTTCGCCATTCACATAAGCTGAAAAATCTGAAACTAAATAGGCGGCAAGGTTTGCCAATTCCTGGTGTTCACCAACTCTTTTTAATGGTACTTTTTTAGCAAGATCGAATTTATCTTTTAAATCTCCCGGCAATAATCTATCCCAGGCGCCTTTAGTGGGGAAGGGGCCGGGTGCAATTGCATTAAACCTAATTCCGTATTTTGCCCATTCTACCGCTAGAGAGCGCGTCATAGCCAAAACTCCTGCTTTCGCGGTAGCACTTGGCACTACATAAGCAGAGCCTGTCCAAGCATAAGTGGTTACAATATTAAGTACCGTTTTATCTTTTTGTTTTGTATCTATCCAATGTTTTCCAAGCGCCATGGTACAGTTTTTACTTCCTTTAAGCACAATATCAATAATGGTATCAAAAGCATTGGCGCTTAATCTCTCGGTTGGAGAAATAAAGTTTCCTGCAGCATTGTTTAATAAAACATCTATGTTTCCAAATTCTTTTAGAACTTCATCACGCATGTTTTCTACCTGATCGTAATGTCTAACATCGCATTGAACAGCAAAACATTTACCTCCGGTTTCATCTTCCAGCTCTTTGGCGGTGTTTTGAAGTTTTTCCAGGTTTCTGGAAGTGATCGCTACGTTAGCACCAAGTTCCATAAAGTACTTTGTCATTGCTTTCCCAAGTCCACTTCCTCCACCGGTTACGATAATCGTTTTGCCTTTCAAAGCATCGTCCCGAAGCATTTTTTTAGTAAAATCCATAATATATTTTTTAGTTGGTTGGTTTACTCACTAAGTGAGATTTAATATTTTAAGTCTTTTTATAATTTATAAAACCTCCAAGGTTATTTTTATAAGTTTAAACTTCTTCCTCTATCAAAATTTCTAAAAGCTGAATTGCGGCATCACTTATTTTAGTTCCCGGCCCAAAAACCGCAACAGCGCCAGCATCAAATAAATATTGATAATCTTGCGAAGGAATCACCCCACCCACAATAACCATAATATCCTCTCTTCCTAATTTCTTTAATTCTTCCAGCACCTGTGGAACCAGAGTTTTGTGTCCTGCTGCTAAAGATGAAACTCCTAAAATATGCACATCGTTTTCCACTGCCTGTTTCGCTGCTTCTTTTGGCGTTTGAAAAAGCGGACCAATATCTACATCAAAACCAAGATCGGCATAACCGGTGGCAACTACTTTTGCCCCACGATCGTGGCCATCCTGACCCATTTTTGCGATCATAATTCGGGGTCTTCTTCCGTCCTGTTCTGCAAATTTATCGGCCAGTTCCCTGGCTTTTTTAAACGAAGTGTTCTCTTTCATTTCTTTAGAATATACACCGCTAAAGGTTTGTACTTTAGCTTTATGCCTGCCGTAAACTTTTTCCAGCGCATCGCTAATTTCACCTAAAGTTGCGCGATGCCTTGCCGCCTCAACAGCTAAACTAAGCAAATTCCCGTTTTCTTTTTCGGCGCATTCGGTAAGATCTTTTAGCGCTTTTTCAACTTTTCCGGTGTTTCTTTCGGCTTTTATTTTCTCCAGGCGTTCTACCTGTTGTTTTCTTACGGTCTGGTTATCTACTTCTAAAGTAACCAGTTCGTCCTCTTTTTCGAGGCGGTATTTATTGGTGCCGACAATAATATCGGTTTCACTATCAATTCTGGCTTGTTTTTTAGCCGCGGCTTCTTCAATGCGCATCTTCGGAATTCCCTCTTCAATAGCTTTGGTCATTCCTCCAAGTTCTTCAACTTCCTCTATGAGTTTCCAGGCTTTTTCAGCAATTTCGTCAGTAAGTTTTTCAACATAATAACTTCCTGCCCACGGGTCTACCGTCTTGGTGATCTTTGTTTCCTGTTGAAGGTGTAGCTGCGTGTTTCTCGCTATTCGTGCTGAAAAATCTGTTGGGAGTGCAATGGCTTCGTCTAACGCATTTGTGTGCAAACTTTGAGTTCCGCCAAAGGCAGCTGCTGCAGCTTCTATGCAAGTTCGGGCTACATTATTAAAAGGATCCTGTTCGGTTAAACTCCACCCACTGGTTTGCGAATGCGTTCTAAGCGAAAGTGACTTTGCATTTTTCGGGTTGAATTGCTTTACCAGTTTTGCCCAAAGCATTCTGGCGGCTCGCATTTTAGCGATTTCCATAAAATGATTCATTCCAATTCCCCAGAAAAATGAAAGTCGGGGTGCAAAACTGTCTATATCCATTCCGGCTTCCAGGCCTTTTCGAATATATTCTAATCCATCGGCTAAGGTGTAAGCGAGTTCAATATCGCAGGTAGCACCGGCTTCCTGCATATGATACCCCGAGATACTTATGCTATTGAATTTTGGCATATTCTGCGACGAATATTCAAAAATATCTGAAATGATCTTCATAGAAGGAGTAGGAGGGTAGATGTAGGTGTTTCGTACCATAAACTCCTTTAAAATGTCATTTTGAATAGTTCCTGAAAGTTGTTCGGGTTTTACGCCTTGTTCTTCAGCTGCCACGATATAAAAGGCTAGAATTGGTAAAACCGCGCCGTTCATGGTCATAGAAACCGACATTTTATCTAGCGGAATTTGATCAAAAAGGATCTTCATGTCTTCCACCGAATCTATAGCAACACCGGCTTTTCCAACATCTCCAACCACACGCTCGTGATCACTGTCGTAACCTCGGTGGGTAGGAAGATCAAACGCTACCGAAAGGCCTTTTTGGCCGGCAGCGAGGTTTCTTCGGTAAAAGGCATTGCTTTCTTCAGCAGTAGAAAAACCGGCATACTGGCGAATTGTCCATGGACGGCTTACATACATCGTGCTATATGGCCCGCGTAAATAAGGAGGTATTCCGGCAGCGAAATTTAAATGTTTTAAATCTTTAATATCTTCTTTTGAATAAGAAGGCTGCAAGTTTATTTCTTCCGGGGTTTTATAGGTATTATTTTCACCTTCCTTTTGCCGTTTTCCAAGTGCCGGTGCTGTAAGCTTTATGTGTTGAAGATCTTTTCTTTGCATTGCTCTTTTTTTAATTATTCGGCCTTTTCCTGGTTTATTCTTTCCTGCTCAATTTGTTCGCTTAAGCGTCTTTCCAGGATAGGTTCTATTAAAGTTTTACGCGGATTCTGCTTTAAAAATGGATACAATTCCAGTTCATCTTTCATTTTGTCTTGCGGATTTTCGAATTTATTAGTACCTATCAATACCAAATCTCCACTATCAAATTGTTCCTGTTCTTTTTTCGCGCTTTCCTTTATTTTTCGCTGAATGGCTCCTTCTTTTAATTGCTTTAAAAAACCGCCACCTTTTTCAATTTCTTTGAAAATATCTAAAGCCATTTCAGCAAATTGTTTGGTAAGATTTTCAATATAATAAGCACCTTCGGCAGCATTGGCAACCTTATCAAGATAAGCTTCGTGCTTCATCACTAACAATTGGTTGCGGGCAATCCTGTCTCCAAACTCATTGTTTTTATGATAGATAGCATCATAAGGCATATTGTAAACCGTATTGGCACCGCCTAAAACTGCGCTCATACTTTCGGTTGTGGTTCGAAGAAGATTTACATTAAAATCGTAAAGTGTTTTATTTCGTTTTGTGGGTTGAGCCAGGATATGGCAGGTTTCGGGAATTTTATATTCTGAAGCTAAAGTTGCGTAAAGCCATCTTAAGGCTTTGATTTTAGCAATTTCGAAGAAATAATTTGGCCCGGAAGCGATTAAAAATTGCGGTTGAAATTTCTCGAAATTCGGGTTTTCCTGAAAATGGTTCAGGTATTCGTTAGCGTGCGTCAGGGCATAAGCCAATTGCTGCGGAATATTCGCTCCGGAATTTTGATATAAAGTGGTATCTATACTGATTACCGATTTAAAATCTTCTGAATTAGTGAAAATACTGTCCAGGATTTCGTGATCCTTTTGAAGATTATGGAACCAGTTTCCCGAACGGGCAAGATTTCCTACAATATCAAATTGAAGAAAAACCTGGTGGTCTTTTCCTTTTAAAAATTCCCGCAAACGTTTGAAATAATTTTCAGAAAAAAAGCTGAAACTAAAGTAAATTATAGTTTTATCCAGTGCTATTCCCTTCAGTAAATTTTCAACAGGAATTTCTTCATTTGGAATGATAAACCAAAGGCTTTCGGTTCCTTTTTTAAGGACTTGATTAGCGCGTTTATTGCTTTTTTCAGCAGAAACCACGTATAATCTTTCACAAATATTCCAGTTCTTGGGAGAAGGTGTTTTTATGCTGTCTTGGATATCTTCAGCATTATAAAAGGGTTTTATATTGACTCCATCCAGGGATTTATAGACGAGTTTCTCGTTATAATCGGCTCCCTTTAAATCAAATTGTATTTTTTGTTTCCATTCTTTTGCAGAAACTTCGTCAAATTCCTGAAATAAAGATTCTTTCATTGCGTATTTTTTCTGAAAATTAATTCCCGGTTACTCTGTAATAGTATCATATTCAATTATGAATATTTCTTCATCGGGACGTTTCATATAATATTGCTGGCGCGCAAATTTTTCCATTTCTACTGAATCCTGAAGCTGTTCTATTGTAGCTTTATCTTTCGAAATTTCATTTTTATAATATTGCCTGTTTTCTTCAAGTTCTTCTATTTCCTGGTTGAGTTCGTTATGAATTAGCCAAGAATTGCTATCAAGAAAAAACATCCAACCACCAAAAATAAGTATCAGCAAAACATATTTGTTGCTGATAACCTTAAACCATTTTTTGTTTCTTAATTCTTTTAAATTCACACCTTCTAACTTCAGTAACTAATTAAGATTATTTGGTAATTGGTAAGTTTTAATGCCTTACCGGCTATTTGGAATAAAGATACAAAATTAGGCCAAGCGGTCCTTGATTATGGTCTGTACAATATCAACAGCTACGGTATTATACCTGTTGGTAGGAATTATAAGATCGGCAAATTCTTTAGTGGGTTCTATAAATTGCTGGTGCATTGGTTTAAGCGTGGTTTGATAACGCCATAGAACTTCATCTAAATCACGGCCACGTTCAGAAATATCTCGCTTAAGTCTGCGAATTAAACGCTCATCACTATCGGCATGAACGTAGATCTTAATGTCAAACATCTCTCTTATATCTGGATGTGCAAAAATCAAGATGCCTTCTACAATTACCACTTTTCTGGGTTGGGTTTCCAGTGTTTCTTTAGTACGATTGTGCTCTGTAAAAGAATAAACTGGTTGCTGTATAGTATTGCCCGCTTTAAGTTCTTTTAAATGTTCTACCAGGAGATCAAAATCTATAGATTTTGGATGGTCAAAATTGGTTTTAACCCGTTCTTCTTTAGCTAAATGACTTAGATCTTTATAGTAGGAATCTTGAGAAATAACATCTACCTCTTCGTTCTTTAATTCATCTATAATTTGTCTTACCACCGTTGTTTTCCCACTTCCGGTTCCACCTGTAATTCCTATAATGAGCATCTAAAAAAATTTGGGGCAAATTTAAACATTTGCCCCAAATTAGAAATAAATATGATGTTTAATTCCTAAGCCCTGATCTTAGGGATTATAAATTACTCCGTTTCTTCAAGCGGTAACATTTTTACTATTCCTGTTCCTTCTGCTGCTACATAAATAAATCCATCGGGCCCCTGTTGAACATCTCGCATTCGTCCAAGCCCTTCAAGTAATTTCTCCCTCTTGGTCACTTTGCCATTTTCCATAGCTAAATGTTCCAAATATTGAAATTTTAGCGAACCAACTAACAAGTTTCCTTTTAGCTCAGGATATTTATCTGAAGTTAC
This sequence comes from Salegentibacter salarius, assembly GCF_900168265.1. GTDB lineage: Bacteria > Bacteroidota > Bacteroidia > Flavobacteriales > Flavobacteriaceae > Salegentibacter > Salegentibacter salarius. Next base: position 277,306 of record NZ_FVZF01000001.1, read on the forward strand.
TTTTTCAAAACCACTGGGGGCAATAGAAGGCACCCAGTAGGTAAGAGGGTTCTGAAATTCCGGTCCGGTTCTTTCTTCAGTAATTGTGGTGCCATCATAATTTTCACCGTAGGTCACTACCGGCCAACCGTAATTTTTTCCGGCTTTAACTACATTTATCTCATCACCACCTTTTGGGCCGTGCTCGTTTACCCATACTTCACCAGTTTCTTCGTTGAAAATCATTCCTTGTGGATTTCTGTGTCCGTAAGAATAAATAGCTTCTTTCGCGTTTTCCTCTCCTACAGGATTGTCTGAAGGTACGCTTCCGTCTAAATTAAGTCGGTATACTTTCCCGCCGTCTCGTGTAATATCCTGCGGATTTACATCTCTATTTCCTCTATCTCCAATAGTAAAGAATAAATGACCTTCTCCGTCAAAAACAATTCGTGATCCAAAATGTTGTCCCCTGGTTGAGTTGGTTTCTCCTTTGTAAAGATCTTCGCGATTTGTTAATTGGTTATTTTCCAGCTTGGCTCGCATTAAGGCAGTATTTCCGCCTTCGCCTTCACCTTCCTGGGAAGAATAGGTGATGTAAACCCAATTGTTAGTTTCAAAATCTGGATGAAGTGCAATATCCAGTAAGCCACCCTGGCCCTGGTTGTAAATTTCGGGAGCACCTGAGATCGCTACTTTTTCTCCGTCTTTAAAATGATAAATATCTCCTCCTTTTTCGGTAACCAGTATACTACCATCGGGTAGGAAGTCAAAACCCCAGGGGATTGACATATCTCCAATCACTACCTCGTGTTCATATTCCCTGTCTGGAGAAACTGCTTCGGGCTGTTTTTCAGGAACCGGGTTGCTGTCTTGATCACTGGTTTCAGTTTGTTCTTCAACTTCAGCTTTCTCTTCTGATTTTTGATTTTCTCCACAAGCGGAAAAAGTAAAGATCAGGCTTAATAATAATAAAATGCGCTTCATAATATTTTTTTTGGTTTGGCTTAGCCTGCATTACAGGCAAGTTTTCATCTAAGATATAAAAAATCTAAAGTTTTTCTTGTAGACTGATAAGTTTTCTTATATTTGCACCCGCTTTGCAGGATATTAATGACTGCAGGTTGACATTTTGAAGTTGAAACGATAGCAATTGCTATTGAATTTCCGGGTGTAGCCCCGACGTAAAGTCGGGATAAACTTTGCCCAATTATCGCGCCGAGCGCGATTAAGAAATTACTCGGGGTGTAGCGTAGCCCGGTTATCGCGCCTGCTTTGGGAGCAGGAGGCCGCAGGTTCGAATCCTGCCACCCCGACTAAATACAAGCCTTTCATTTAAAAATGAGAGGCTTTTTTTATGCCTTAGGTTTACTTCACTATCTACAATTTAGATTATTCAGTTATTAAGTTAAAAGCTCCTTTGGTTAAAAACTGGGTATCTTGTTTAAAGTCAGAACTGTTTTGAATGATAGTAAAACCATTAAAAGTATCTCCCGGTAGAATTTCACGACGTTTAAATATATAGTTGCTATCAGTTTTTGTGTCTAATACCAAGACATAACTAGTATTATCCAGCGAGACAATACTTTCTGCAGGAAGGGCGTTTGCTTTTCTTATATCGGTAATGATCTGGGCTTCTACAAACATCCCGGTTGCAAAACTGTTCTTTTTCTGCTCGTCATTAAAATGTCCATGTACTTTTACGGTTCTTTTTTGTTCGTTAATGGAGGTTCCTACCAGGTGTACCTTGCCTTCAATGGTATCACTTTGGGCTTCGGGAATTATAAACCTTATATCCTGACCCTTTTTGATTTTCATCACATCTTTTTCAAAAACGTTTAGTTCAATATGCATATGGTCACGATCTATAATTTGCATCAGTTCATCGGCTGCAGAAACATACATGCCATTATTGATCTTCATTTCAGTAATACTACCGGTAATGGGTGCGTAGATTCTAATTATAGAAGAAATATTGCCGTTTTCAACCGTTTCTGGGTTTAAATTAAGCATTTGCAATTTTTTGCGAAGCGCCTGATATTTGGCCAGGTTACGTTTGTATTCGCTTTCGGCTTTTAGAAAATTTCTTTCAGAAGTGATTTTTTCCTCCAGAAGTGTTTTCTGTCTTTGATATTCAGATTTTAAATACTTCATTTGTTCCATGGCATCCAGGTACTCCTGCTGCATTTGCACATAATCTGGGTTTTCCAGGCTTAACAGAAATTGCCCTTTCTTAACTTCATCACCAATAAGCAAAGGAGTTTCTCTAACATATCCGTCGGCAAAAGAACTTACCATGGCCTTATTTTCTGGCGGGACATCTATCATTCCGGTAGTTTCAACACTTACCGGAAAGCTGCTTTCTTCAATTTTCCCTAATTCCATATCGCTGCCTTCAAATTGCGTAAAGGTTAATTGTATTCCACCATCGCTGGAATTAGTGGTTGCTTCCTCACTATTATCTTTTTCTGAATCTCCGCAGGAAGACATGAATAGTACGGCAAGAAGTATAAATATAGATTTTAAATTATTTGTCATGAGATCAGCTTATAAGGTTAAATAATTTATCTGAAGTACGGTTTGGTTATACGCGTTCAGGTTTTCGTAATACGAAAGAATGATATTATAGGAGTTTTCAAGACTCTGGATATATTCAAAAAAATCTATCTCCCCGTTCTTATAGCTTAAATTTGCTGTTTTTATAATTTCTTCAGAAAGGCCTTTTCCTTCATTTTCATAATAGGAAAGCGCTTGCTGATGCTTATTTAGTTGTAGAAGAAGTTGTTTGTATTCTGAATTCAATCTTATTTCATAATCTGCAGTTTCCTGCTCGGCCCCTTGTCTCGCAATATTTGCAGCTTTTATTTTTGAAGAATTCCCGAAGAACAAAAGTGGAATATGAACCCCAACCTGATAGCCTTTTAAAGGAGTATCTATAACATCATTATTAAATTGAAAGTAACTTAAACTGATATCGGGCAGCAGATTTTGCTTTTCCAGTGCAGCCCGGGCCTGGAAAAAATCATTACGATTTTGGTATAATTCCAAACCGGGATTACTTTGAATTTCTAAGTTTTCAATGCTTAGTTTTTCTATTGGAACCTTTTTTATAATAATTTCCTGATCAGTATTGATTAATGGTTTCAGTTTTTCGTAAGAAATACTAAGCTCATTCTGCGCTTGCTTTAATTGAGTTTCCAACTGCTTTTGTTTAGCTCTTGCAGTTATCTTTTCCAGGTAATTAGTTTCGCCCAGTTCAAATCTTCTTTTAGCGGCATAAGCAAATTTTTGATACAAACTATCCAGATCTTCATATACAGCAATCCTGGCTTTTTCATATTGTAGCTGATAATAGACTCGTGAGACTTCCTGTTCCAGGCTTAACTTCTTCAGCTTAAACGTGCTTTGTTCCTGTTTAAAACTGGTCTTATAGACCTTTTTTCGTGCAAAGTATACCGTAGGAAAATTAAAAAGCTGGCGCACGCCCAGAACGTCAAGCGATTGATCGCCTGCACGGTTGCTCTCGTCATTTCCAAAATAGCCTTCGGTTTTGTCGAAAGTAAAAGCACTTCCAATAAGGGCATCTGCTTCATCAACCCGAAGAGACGAGGCCTGGAGGCCAAAATTGTTTTCAAATGCCATTTTCTTCAATTCTTCAACATTGTCAATGGTGGTACTTCCAGTTTCCTGTGAAAAACCTGAAAAACCAACTAATAATAGAAGGATAGTTAAAGGCTTTACTCGCAGCTTATCTTCAGCCTTTCCCTTATTCTTTTTTTCTTTACTGAAGATAGAATATATTACCGGTAATACGATTAATGTAAGTAGGGTAGAAGTGATCAATCCGCCGATTACCACTGTGGCTAGGGGCCGCTGTACTTCGGCACCTGCACCGGTTGAAACCGCCATTGGTAAAAAACCTAAAGCTGCGGCAGATGCTGTTAGCAATACGGCGCGTAATCTATCTTGCGCTCCATTTACAATCAGGTTATCATTATTTTCCATTCCTTTGTCGCGTAATTCTTTAAAATGTTCAATAAGTACAATTCCGTTTAATACAGCAATCCCAAACAGGGCAATAAAGCCAACTCCTGCTGAGATACTAAAGGGCATTCCGCGTATCCAAAGCAAAAGCACCCCACCTACTGCAGCCAAAGGAATAGCTGAAAATATCATTAAAGCTTCTCTAAAGGTTCCAAAAGCGAAATACAACAGAATAAAAATAAGTACCAGCGCGATGGGAACTGCAACTTTTAGGCGTGAGGTGGCGCTTTGCAAGTTCTCAAACTGTCCGCCATAGGTGATAGTATACCCGGGAGGTAAACTAATATTTGCATCTACAATTTGCTTGATCTTATTTACAACGGTTTGCAAATCACTATCTCTCACGTTTATTCCAACTACAATACGCCTTTGGGTATTATCTCTAGAGATTTTGGCAGCGCCCTTTTGGTAAGTGATATCTGCCAGTTCGCTAAGGGGTACTTTTTCCCCTGAAGGCGTATCTACATAAAGGTTCTTTAAATTCGAAATATCCTGACGCCGGTCTTTTTGCAGTCTTAAAACCATATCGAAACGTTTTTCACCTTCAAACACACTTCCCATGGTGGCTCCTGAAAAGCCCATGGTGATAATTTTATTCAGTTCTGCTATGTTAAGACCATAGCGAGCTATCTTTTCACGTTTGTAGTTTACATTCATTTGGGGAAGACCCACAATTTTTTCAACTACGATATCTGAAGCTCCTTCAACATCTACGATGAGGCTTTTTATTTTTTGTGCTTTGGTATTTAATATTTCCAGGTTTTCCCCAAAGATCTTTACCGCAATATCTGCACGCACCCCGGTAATCAATTCATTAAAACGCATTTCTATGGGTTGGGTAAATTCAATTTCCATTCCTGGGATTATAGCAAGGGCTTCTTTAAACCTATCAGCCAGTTCATCTTTTGAATCAGCAGAAACCCATTCCCCTTTTGGTTTTAGTGAAACAATTACATCGCTTTCTTCCATAGACATCGGGTCGGTAGGAACTTCTGCAGCACCAATTCGGCTAACTACCTGGTCTACCTCAGGAAAGCTATCTAGCAGGATTTTTTCAATCCTGGTGGTGGTTTCAATTGTTTTACTCAGGGAAGTGCCGGTCTTTAAGACAGGTTGAATTACAAAATCCCCTTCATCTAACTGCGGAATAAATTCGCCACCCATCCTGCTGAAAATAAAGCCTGAAAAAATAAGTAAAATGACCGCCAAGGCTAGCACTAGTTTTTTACGGCGTAAAGCCCAGTTTATAGATGGTTTATATATTCGTTTTAAAAATTTGATGAGCCTAACGGAAATATTTTTTCCTGAAGGTTCCTTTGATTTTAAAAATAAGGACGAAGCTACCGGTACGTAAGTGAGACAGAATATTATTGCGCCTATCAATGCAAAACTAAAGGTAAGTGCCATAGGGCGAAACATTTTCCCTTCAACTCCACTAAGGGATAGGATGGGAATAAAAACAATAAGAATGATCAATTGCCCAAATATGGCTGAATTCATCATTTGCGAAGAACTATTAAAACTAACTCTGTCTTTCAGGTTGCGTAATTCTTGCTTATCGAGATATTCATATTCATTTTGTTTTTGAGTCATTTTAAAGGCCGTAAACTCTACGATAATTACCGCACCGTCTATAATAATCCCAAAATCTATTGCTCCCAGGCTCATTAAATTTGCATCAACCCCAAAGATGTACATTAGGGAGAGCGCAAAGAGTAGGCATAAAGGGATAACTGACGCCACCACTAATCCAGATCGGATGTTTCCGAGCAATAAAACCACTACAAAAATAACGATGAGGCAGCCCAGAATAAGATTTTCTGCAATGGTAAAAGTGGTTCTTCCTATAAGTTCACTGCGATCTAAAAAAGGTTTGATCACCACTCCTTCAGGAAGAGTTTCTGAAATATTAGCTACACGATCTTTTACTGCTTCAATGACTTTGTTAGAATTAGCACCCTTCAACATCATCACCTGCCCAAGAACGGTTTCACCTTTTCCATTAGCGGTAATAGCACCAAAACGAGTAGCCTGTCCAAAACCGACTTCGGCCACATCCCCGATATAAACCGAGGTAGCATTTTTATTTGTAACAACTATATTCCTAATGTCATCCAGGGAAGTAACTCGACCCTGCCCACGAATAAAATATGCCTGGTTTACCTTTTCAATGTACCCGCCACCCGCAACACTATTATTATTTTCAAGCGCGGTAAACAGCTGCGAAATGCTAATATCCATCGCATTCAATTTATGGGTATTAATTGCGACTTCATATTCCTTTACATATCCACCCCAGGCATTAATTTCGACCACGCCATTAATACCCGACAATTGTCTCTTTACAATCCAGTCTTGAATAGTTCTAAGGTCTTCAGCAGAATAGCGATCTTCATATCCTGGTTTGGCATCTAATGTATACTGGTAAATCTCACCTAAACCCGTAGTAATGGGACCCATTTCCGGTTTTCCAAATCCTTCTGGTATTTTCTCGGAAGCCGATTTTATTTTCTCTGCGATGAGCTGTCTGGGTAAATAGGTACCAAGATTTTCTTCAAATACAATAGTAACCACAGACAGGCCAAATTTAGATACCGATCGAATTTCCTTAACCCCAGGTAAATTGGCCATTTCCAATTCTACCGGGTAGGTTATGTATTGTTCCATATCCTGTGTAGAAAGATTTCGGGAGGTGGTGATCACCTGTACCTGGTTGTTGGTAACATCTGGAACTGCACCCACCGGAATTTGGGACAGGGAAAACAATCCAAAACCAATGATAAAGACCGTAAAAAGAAGAATAATTAATTTATGAGAAATACTAAATTTTATAATACGGTCCAGCATATCTATCTGTGTTTTATCAATGCTAATTCTGATCTTTAAAAACTGAGCATTTTAATGAAATAGTTAGTTAGGTTGATAGTTCTAAGTCTTTTTTCAAGCTTTCGTTATGATTTGCTTAAATGTGATTTTTTTATAAAAAGAGGCTGTAAAGAAAGGCAGTTCAATATTTATAGTAAAGCCTACGCTATACTAAATTAAGCTTTTTTTAGGGAGAATTTTTCAAATTCAGGATAAATATATAGGCTTTTACTGCGATTTCCATAATCACTGGAATCATTATAAATCAGTTTGGTTGAAGTGAGAAAAATTCTTTTTAAAATAAAAAAAGGAACCCTTTGTCAAGAAAGATCCCTTTTTTATAAAAATTTAAAATGTTTCAGAAAAACAAGTGCTGCTATTTCTCTTCTTCTTCCTCGTCTTTTTCAGGAATTTCTACGATTGGTTCGTTATAATCTGAATCATCGTAATCGTCTTCATCAAAATTGGCCATAGTATTCTCAAGACGTGTACTTACCTTAACCAGGTAGATAGTATCTTCAGTCTTAACTTCAACCGCTTCAATAGTTTCGTTTTTCGCATTTTTAAATGCAATAATTTGGTCGTCGTCGTAACCATCTGGGTATTTCTCGACTAAAAGACCAAGGATTTCTGGAGTTAGTTTTTTGTAGTCAACAATAATTCGTTTCATAAAAAAGAGTTTATGAGGGTGTAGTTAGTATGTTTTAAAAATAGTATTTTTAAGTTATAAATCAAGCTTTCTTATAATATTCAAAAGCATTCCAAATTAGCTGGTTAGGTACTTTGCAATCTATCACTGTGTTTCCAATATCTTTTAGAAGGACAAAATTTATATTTCCGTGGGAATTTTTCTTGTCGTATTTCATTAAATCTATGATCTGCTGAATATCTTCTTCTGAAAATACTACCCGATCATAAATATCCAGAATTTTAGCAGTGATCTCCTTTAATTTATCTTCAGGAAACTCCTGAAGTTCTTTTGAAAGGTAAGTGGCCAGGATCATCCCAACAGCAATGGCTTCCCCATGAAGAAGCGTAGTTTTTTCTGAATGGGTTAAAAAATAAGATTCTATAGCGTGACCCAGCGTATGGCCGTAGTTTAATGTTTTTCGTAACCCATGTTCTTCCGGATCTTCAGTAACTACCTTCGCTTTAATTTCCACCGATTCTTTAATAATTTCATCAAGATCGTCTAAAGTAAGTTCACTTAAATTAGTCACTTTATTCCAGTAAGTTTCGCTGCTAATTAAAGCGTGTTTTAAAATTTCAGCAAGTCCGCTTCGCATTTCTGTTTGCGGTAAAGTGCCAAGGAATGCAGGATCAATGATCACCATTTCGGCGTGATTAATAACTCCAATCTGGTTTTTAAGGTTACCAAGATCAACGCCCGTTTTACCTCCTACAGATGCATCTACCATTGCAAGGAGACTTGTAGGTATATTTATATAGCGAATACCACGTTTAAAAGTTGAAGCTACAAAACCGCCAAGATCGGTTACCACACCACCACCTATATTAACCATAAGGCTTTTGCGATCGGCATCCAATTCAGAAAGTGCATTCCATAGTCCAGTGCAGGTTTCAAGGTTTTTATTTATTTCTCCCGCTTCAATTTCAAGAATTTCAGCATTTTCAGGAGCTTCCAGCTTTTTCAAAAAAACAGCGAGGCAATCACGGTGCGTGTTATTGTCTACTAAAAAAAATATTTTAGATGGATTTGCTTCTTTTATGAAAGCATTTAGCTTGAGAAAGCCGTCTTCCTGATAATAAACCGGCCCTTTAACTTCACTATGAGACATAGTTGATGAGGTTTTTAGCATTTGTAATATGGCTTCGAAAATAAGCAGAAATATTCATAATAAAATCAAACTTCAATAATTATATTTGCTACAATTAACACACGCCCATGATTAATAGAAAAATCTTTAACGACACAAAAACGGCTTTTAAATTAAAATCTGATTTAGAGCTGGATCGTGCTATCTTTTTGTTTAGCATGATGAATAAGAAGACGCTGGTAGATGCAGGTTCCTGGTTAACCAAATTCTCTTTAAAGCTTCACTTGCCGGTAGAAGGACTCATTAAAAAAACCATCTTTGAGCAATTTTGTGGTGGTATTACCGAAGAAGATTGTAAGCCGCTTACCAAAGAGATGTATTCTAAAAAATTGCATAGTATTCTTGATTACTCGGTAGAAGGTAAGGAAACCGAAGAGCAATTTGATGCCGCCCTGGAGAAGAAAATGAAGCTGATTAAATTCGCTGCCGAAAGTGATGAATTACCGTTTTCACTCTTCAAACCTACCGGAATTGGAAGATTTGCCATCTGGGAAAAAATTACCGAGCGCGTTAATCTAAGTGATGATGAAAAGGAAGAATGGGAGCGTGTTAAAGAAAGAGTAGATAAGCTTTGTAATTGCGCTTACGAAAATAACGTAAGACTTTATGCCGATGCCGAGGAGAGTTGGATGCAACTTGCAGCCGATGACCTGATGGAAGAAATGATGAAGAAATATAATAAGGATAAAATTCTTATTTATAACACTTTCCAGTGCTATCGTTGGGATAGGTTAGAATATGTAAAAAACCTACACGAAAAAGCTAAAAAAGAAGGCTTTAAAGTTGGAGCCAAAATTGTGCGCGGTGCTTATATGGAAAAAGAGAATGCACGTGCTAAAAAATATGGATATACTTCACCTATTTGCGAAAACAAGGAAGCAACCGATGTTAATTTTAATAGCGTGATGTCTTACTGTTTAGCAAATCTTGGTGATATTCACCTGTTTATAGGAACCCATAACGAGGTGAGTAATTACCTGGCCTTGCAAAGTATGGAAGATAAAGGGCTGCCTTTAGATGACGACCGTATTTGGTTTAGCCAGCTCTATGGAATGAGTGATCATATTAGTTATAATCTGGCCAAAAAGGGATATAACTCAGCTAAACTGCTCCCATTTGGACCGGTAAGAGAAGTAGTGCCATATTTATTGAGAAGAGCTCAGGAAAATACTTCTGTAAAAGGCCAAACCGGGCGTGAACTTTCACTTTTAGAAGAAGAAAAGAAACGTAGAAAAGGAGAGCCTACCAAACACGATAGGGGAGAGCATTAAAAAACAAAAAGCTGTTTGGAAATAAGTTTCTAGAACCGTCATTCTGAATTTATTTCAGAATCTAAATTGTTAGAACTCCGAACAAATTTCGGAGCAGGCTCTGAAACAAGTTCAGGTTGACGTTAAAAGAAAATTAATCCAAACAGCTTTTTATGCTTAATTCAGAAGAAACTATAGCCGCTTAAGCTTCGGTTTCTTCCATGGTGTGATATACATTTTGCACATCATCATCTTCTTCCAGTCTTTCCAGTAGTTTTTCAACATCGGCAGCTTCTTCTGGAGAAAGCGGTTTTGTTACCTGTGGGATTCTTTCAAACCCTGAAGAAAGTATTTCAATTTCCCTGTTTTCTAATTCTTTTTGAATGGCTCCAAAATACTCGAACGGTGCATAAATATGAATACCGTCTTCATCTTCAAAAACTTCTTCAGCCCCAAAATCTATAAATTCAAGCTCCAGTTCTTCCACATCCAGACCTTCAGCATTTAATCTGAAATTACAGGTATGGTCAAACATAAATTCAACCGAGCCTGAAGTTCCAAGGTTCCCATCACATTTATTGAAATGCGACCTAACATTGGCTACGGTGCGGTTGTTATTATCTGTTGCGGTTTCCACCAAAACGGCAATTCCGTGGGGCGCATAACCTTCAAAAAGTACAATTTTATAATCGCCCTGATTTTTATCACTCGCCCTTTTAATGGCTCGTTCAATATTATCTTTGGGCATATTCACGCTTTTCGCGTTTTGAATAACTGCTCTTAGTTTAGCATTGGTGTCAGGATCTGGACCACCTTCTTTCACGGCCATCACGATATCTTTTCCAATGCGAGTAAAGGCTTTGGCCATTGCCGACCAACGTTTCATTTTACGCGCCTTTCTAAATTCAAATGCTCTTCCCATTTATTCTGAATAAAAATTGGGGCAAAAATATAAAAAAGCTTCCAATTCAATTTAAAAATTGGAAGCTTTAAATTTTAATGCTCTTTTTTCTGAACTTAAGCCGAAGCTTCTACTATCTCTTCAATAGCTTTTGCCAGTTTAAAATCTTTTTCTGTAACTCCATCGGCATCGTGGGTAGCAAGAGAAATCTCTAGTTCGTTATAAACATTTCCCCAGTTAGGATGGTGTTGCTGGGCTTCGGCCTCAAAAGCTATACGCGTCATTACCGTAAAAGCATCCTTGAAATTTGCAAACTGAAAAGAAGTGTGAATTGCGTTATCTTTATAAACCCACCCCTCCAGGCTTTTCAGTTTTTTATTGATATCTTCTTCATTAAGCTTTGTCATCTTAATAATTTTTAGTGATTAGTACCTTAAATTTAAGCAACTAAAGCTTGAATTCTTAATCTAATTCACTTTTAGTACAAGATTAACAACTACTGCTTTACAGAAGCCTTTGCAACCTGGTGAACGGAAACCTGTAGGTTTTTAGGCAATATATTCTCTTTAGGTAAAACTGCTAAAAATCTATCGAAGTTCGAATTATAGATATTTTTAAAGACCAGGTTTTTATAGCCTAAAACTTCGCAAACCTCTTCAATAAAATCTTTTTGATGTACAAGGTCCGTGCTTCCCAGATGAAAAACGCCTTGTTTTTTCCTGTTAATGATATAATGTATCTGTTGGGTTACCTTTTCAATTTCAGTCACATTAATTACCACATTTGGAAAAACTTCTATGGCTTCCCCAAGATCAATAAGAGTTTTTATTTGTTTTAGGCGCGGAGAATTATGGCCAAAGACCATAGGTAGCCGTAAGATGTTGTATTTATGGTTAGGTAATCTTAGTAAAGCGTTTTCAACTTTAATTTTAAATCTTCCATAAATACTTTGTGATAAAGTCTTATCATATTCATAGGAAGGGAAATTGGTAAACGCATCAAACACATTGGCTGAAGAAATAAATAAAAGCTTACAATTATGGGTAAGGATGTAATTAATTATTTCAAAATGAGCGATAATTTGCGCGTCAAAATTTCCCCGCACAGCTGAAATTATTACCGTAGGCTTAACATTTTGAAGCAGAATCTCAATATTTTCAGTTTCAATATCGTATTGATGAAACTGATGATTTTCCTCAAAAGCCGCGTTTGAAGTATGGTAGGTACCGTGGGTATCAAAAAAGGAGCATAGCTCTTTATATAAGGCATTGCCTATAAAGCCGCTTGCTCCTAAAATTAAGATTCGTTCCAAAAATTAGCCTTTATAAAAGGGCAATTTCACCTGTATGGCCGGAATGGATTTTTTTCTAACTTTTATAAAAATCTTGTTGCCAAATTTAGCAACTTCAGTTGGCACGTAGCCTAAACCAATTCCTTTTTCCAATGAGGGTGACATTGTCCCAGATGTTACCTCGCCAATAACCTTGCCATCTTCGTCTTCAATTTCGTAACCCTGGCGCGGGATTCCACGTTCTTCCAATTCAAAAGCCACTAGCTTTCTCTTTGGTCCTTCTTCTTTTTCCTTTTTTAAGGCTTCAGAATTTATAAAGTCTTTGGTGAATTTAGTGATCCAGCCCAATTTAGCTTCAATTGGGGAAGTGGTTTCATCTATATCATTTCCGTAAAGACAAAAGCCCATCTCTAATCTTAAAGTATCACGTGCCGCAAGACCAATTGGTTTTATCCCAAAATCTTTTCCTGCTTCCATAACGCGATCCCAAATTTGCTCAGCGTCTTCGTTTTTAAAATAAATTTCAAATCCGCCGCTACCGGTATAACCCGTAGCAGAAATAATTACCTTATCAATTCCTGCAAATTCAGCAACTTCAAAGGTGTAGAACTTCATATTAGAAAGATCTACATCGGTTAAAGCTTGCATTGCTTCTGCAGCTTTAGGTCCCTGGATGGCTAAAAGAGAAAATTCATCAGACATATCACGCATTGTAGCATCCATAGTATTATGTTGCGCGATCCAGTTCCAGTCTTTATCTATATTAGAAGCGTTTACTACCAGTAAATATTTTTCAGAATTAATTCTGTAAATAATTAAATCATCTACAATTCCGCCGGTTTCATTTGGCATCACTGTGTATTGAGCTTTCCCGTCTACCAGTTTTGAAGCATCGTTAGTAGTCACTTTTTGAATAAGTTCTAATGCGTGCTCGCCGGTAATGAGAAATTCTCCCATATGGGAAACATCGAAAACACCTAAGTTTTCTCGAACATTTTGATGCTCAATATTCACACCTTCATAAGAAACAGGCATATTATAACCAGCAAAAGGTACCATTTTGGCATTTAGTTCTTTATGTCTGGCGGCTAGGGCAACTTCTTTCATTTTGTTTAAAATTTGCGCAAATTTATTGATTTCGCTTTGAATATAATATTAAAAAGGGGTTTTTATGAAGAATCATTAAAAACGGCGTAGTAACAGCGTTTTGAGGGGGAAATTAACTTTTAAAAGTATACTGATTTTTGGCGACAGAACTTCTTTGAGTTTTTACTCCGAATTCAGAATATTTTGCAGCACTTTATTCGAAGACTTTATTTAGGTTTTATTTGCAATTATGGCTGAAATTTAAGTTTAGATTAAAGCTTTAAACAGAAGCTTTCAGGCTTTAATTTGTAATTTTATGAACCTAAACTACTTCTGAGAAAACTCACGGGGTATTTATAAAAAGATAGTTTAAGCTCGAGGAAAATCTCGATTACCAATTAAATTTCAAGCAAACCAATTATGAAGATATTATCTGCAAAGCAATTGAAAGAAGCCGATGAAATAACCATGGAAACCGAAGGGATTTCGAGCACGCGATTAATGGAGCGCGCTGCAAGCCTGATTTTTAACGAAATTCACGAAAGGCTGGAAGGTGCAGATATCAATATCAAAATTTTCTGCGGAATCGGAAATAATGGTGGCGACGGGCTGGTAGTAGCCCGTTTACTTCATAAATACGGTTATAAAGTTGAAGTTTACGTAGTGAATTATAGTGACAAACGCTCTGATGATTTTCTTGTGAATTACGATCGCTATAAAAAAGAAAGCAACAGCTGGCCTGAGTTGATAAAAAGAAAAGAAGATTTTCCTGAAATTTCTCCTGGTGATTTCGTGGTTGACGCTATTTTTGGAATTGGTTTAAACCGTCCTGCCGAAGGTTGGCTAGCAGAATTACTGGGATATATTAACGAGTCTGAAGCTTTTTGTTTAGCGGTAGATATGCCTTCAGGATTATTTCCCGATAAAGTTCCGGCTGAAGATGCAGCGGTGATCAAGGCGAACTATACACTCACCTTCCAAACACCAAAAATTGTTTTTTACCTGCCTGAGACAATGGGTTTTGCCGGAGAAGTGCAGATTTTAGATATTGGCCTGGATCGTGGCTTTTTAAAAGATGTAAAGCCTCTTGCTCAATTAATAGGTAAACGCGAAGCCAGGCAACTTTATAAACCACGAAATAAAAACACGCATAAAGGGGACTATGGTCACTGTCTTGTGGTTGGGGGAAGTTATGGCAAAATTGGTAGTATTTTGCTTTCTTCCAGATCATGCTTAAGAGCCGGTGCAGGTTTATGCAGTATTTTTTCACCAAAATGTGGTTATGATATTTTACAAACCAACCTGCCGGAAGCGATGGTGATTACCGATAAAGATACTAACGAACTTACAAATATAGAAACGGATCTCGAGCCAGATGTAATATGTTTTGGTATGGGCGCGGGAAAATCGGCTAAGACGGTCAAAGCTTTTAAGGCTTTACTGGAAAGTACTAAAAATCCTATGCTAATTGACGCCGATGGATTAAATATGCTTTCTGAGAATAATGAATTACTGGATTTGCTTCCTAAGAATACGGTATTAACGCCTCATCCAAAAGAACTGGAGCGATTAATAGGAAAATGGGAAGAAGATTTTGATAAGATGAAGAAGATCGAAGATTTCACTAAAAAATATAAGGTGATTCTGGTTTTAAAAGGGGCACATACATTTGTTTTTAGCGGAAAACATACTTACATCAATAATTCCGGAAACCCGGGTATGGCTACCGCCGGAAGTGGGGACGTACTTTCGGGAATAATCGCGGGGTTAATGTCGCAAAAATATGAACCGTTGGTGGCAGCTATTTTAGGTGTTTATTTACACGGACTCTCCGGTGATATTTGTGCTGAAAAACTTGGTTGGGAAGCTATACTTTCCGGCGATATTAGTGATAAGCTTGGAGCGGCTTTTCTGGCTTTAATGAAAGATGAAAAAAGGGGATAGGCTATTTTTAGAATTGTTTAAATATTATTTTTGAAAAATTCTTGAAATTTCTGCTTTAAATTTGGATTACATTAGCAGAAATAAGAATTTTGGCGCAGAAATTAAGAGAAATATAAGAACGAAAAATTTTAATTTCTTAATTTCTTTGTTTGATTAAAAATTCGGTTAGAATAAACCGGGACTAGAGCCTGTAAGTTATTGTAACTGCAATAGATTCAGAATAAACCTTCGTTACTAAAAATAATAATTTATGCAATCTCACCATTATATCAGTTCAGCCATTTTAGACTTGGAAACCATTGAAGATATTTTGGTGAATAGAAAGAAGTTAGCGCTGAGTGAAGAAGCTGAATCTAATATCCAGAAATCCAGAAAATACTTAAACAAAAAGATCACTGAAAGCGATGTCCCGGTTTACGGTATAAACACCGGTTTTGGTGCTTTATGCAATGTAAAGATAAGTCCGGGTAAATTAACCGAACTTCAGGAGAACCTTGTGAAATCTCACGCTTGTGGTACTGGTGATAAAGTGAATAAAGAGATTGTGAGATTAATGCTTTTGCTTAAAATTCAATCTTTAAGCTACGGAAATTCCGGTATTGCTTTGGAAACCGTATTAAGATTAGTAGATTTTTATAACCTCGATATTTTACCGGTAGTTTACGAACAGGGTTCTTTGGGAGCTTCCGGAGATCTTGCTCCGCTGGCGCATTTGGCCCTGCCTTTAATTGGAGAAGGAGAAGTTTACTTTGAAGATAAAGTAATAAGTGGAGAGGAATTGCTGAAAATCCAGGGTTGGGAAGCTTTAAAATTACAGTCTAAGGAAGGTCTGGCTTTGCTTAATGGCACACAATTTATGAGCGCCCACGGTGTTTATGCCTTGCTAAAATCTTATAAATTATCTTACCTGGCCGATCTTATCGGATCAGTCTCTATAGATGCGTTTGATTGTAACTTATCTCCGTTTGATGAATTGGTTCATTTAGCGAGACCGCACAGGGGACAGGTAAAAACAGCTGAACGTATTCGTAGATTTTTAGACGATAGCCAAATTGCTA
Organism: Salegentibacter salarius; assembly: GCF_900168265.1. Taxonomy (GTDB): domain Bacteria; phylum Bacteroidota; class Bacteroidia; order Flavobacteriales; family Flavobacteriaceae; genus Salegentibacter; species Salegentibacter salarius. Next base: position 293,559 of record NZ_FVZF01000001.1, read on the forward strand.
AAAGTGAAAAGGATAACGTTCAGGATCCTTATAGTTTTAGATGTATTCCACAGGTTCATGGAGCCAGTAAAGACACCTTAAGTTTTGTAAGAAAAACCATTAAAACAGAGATCAATTCGGTTACCGATAATCCCAATATTTTTATTGAAGAAGATAAGATTATTTCAGGAGGAAATTTTCACGGCCAGCCTTTGGCGCTAGCCCTGGATTATTTAGCAATCGCCCTGGCAGAGCTTGCTAATATTTCTGAAAGAAGAACATATCAATTGGTTTCAGGTCTTCGTGGATTACCGGCATTTTTAGTCGAAAATCCAGGTTTAAATAGCGGGTTTATGATTCCGCAGTATACGGCTGCAAGTATTGTGAGTCAGAATAAACAACTTGCTGTCCCTGCATCTGTAGATTCTATAGTTTCTTCAAATGGGCAGGAAGATCACGTGAGTATGGGCGCAAATGGCGCTACCAAACTTTTAAAAGTGGTAGAGAATTTAAATAGCGTTTTAGCCATTGAACTCTTTAATGCTTCGCAGGCTATGCACTTTAGAGAACCGGCAAAAACTTCGGCAATGCTAAGTGATGTTTTAAATGAATTTAGAGGCGTAGTTCCAATATTACATAACGATGTGACGATGGCACCGCATATAAAGTCCGCTAAATCTTTTCTTGAGAATTTTAATTTTACTGAAAATTTCTTCGATTAAATTCTGAATTGAATCCAATTAATCGCTTCATCTAAATTATCGAATACCTCAAAAGAACCGGAATCTTTGTAGAATTGACGTTCTACGTTATGCGCGTTCAACTTAATCATCTCGTTTTCGCTTACTACGGCAATAGCTTTTAAATTTTCTGCGAGTGCGGCTTCCCTGTAAACAAGAGGATCTACGGCATAAGAATTTTTTCGTAAAGAAATGTATCCATAAGGTCTGTTTTCAAAAACCTCGGTCCCAATTCTTAATAATTCTGAGTTATTTTCTGCATTGAAAAGTACGCCTTCGTTTAATTCGGCGATTAGGATATTTTGAAAAATGCGCACCTGCCCGAATTCCAATTCCATAATTTCTGTGATCATTAATGTAGGGATTAATTCTTTACAAATTTAATATATTTCAACGACTTTAATAAAAAAAGGCTATTTGAAATGAGATTTTCAAATAGCCTCTTATAAAACTAATGATATTTTAAAGTTCTAAGATTCTGTTTCTTCAATTGCTTTATCAATTTTTATGGTCAATTCATTTTTCTCTTCATCAAGATCCATAAAAATCTTATCGCCTTCTTTTAATTTTGAAGTAATGATTTCTTCAGCCAGTGCGTCTTCAATATACTTTTGAATAGCCCTGTTTAAAGGTCTTGCTCCATATTGCTTATCGAATCCTTTTTCAGCAATATAATCTTTGGCTTTATCACTTAAAGTTAAGCTATAACCAAGACTTCCAATCCTGCTGAATAATTTCACCAATTCAATATCAATAATTTTGTGGATGTCTTCACGTTCAAGACTATTGAAGATCACTACATCATCAATTCTGTTTAGAAATTCTGGAGCAAATGCTTTTTTAAGCGCATTTTCTATCACGCTTCTAGCATTTTCATCGGCTTGAGAACGTTGAGAAGAAGTTCCAAATCCAACTCCCTGTCCAAAATCTTTTAATTTTCTTGCTCCAATATTGGAGGTCATTATAATAATGGTATTTCTAAAATCGATTTTTCTTCCGAGACTATCGGTTAAATATCCGTCATCTAACACCTGAAGTAGCATATTGAAAACATCTGGGTGCGCTTTTTCAACCTCGTCAAGCAGAATCACGGCATAAGGTTTTCTACGAACTTTTTCGGTAAGCTGACCACCTTCTTCGTAACCTACGTATCCCGGAGGTGCTCCAATTAACCTGGAAATAGCGAACTTCTCCATGTATTCACTCATATCTATTCGAATAAGTGAATCATCGTTATCAAATAATTCTCTCGCTAAAACTTTCGCCAACTGTGTTTTACCTACACCAGTTTGTCCTAAAAATATGAACGAACCAATTGGTTTATTAGGATCTTTAAGCCCGGCACGGTTTCTTTGGATAGCTTTTACCACTTTACCAACCGCATCATCCTGGCCAATCACTTTTCCTTTTATTTTCTTAGGAAGTTCAACCAGTTTATTGCTCTCAGTTTGGGCAATTCGGTTTACCGGAACACCGGTCATCATAGAAACCACATCTGCAACGCTATCTTCGTCAACTGTTTCTTTATGCTTTTTAGATTCCTCTTCCCATTTTTCCTGTGCTACCTGAAGTTCTTTTTCAAGATTTTTTTCGTCGTCTCTAAGTTTTGCAGCTTCTTCGTATTTCTGCTTTTTAACAACTGAGTTTTTCTTTTCACGAACTTCTTCCAGCTTGCGTTCCAGGTCTAAAATCTGTTTTGGAACATCTATATTGGTAATGTGTACACGAGATCCCGCTTCATCTAAAGCATCTATAGCTTTATCTGGTAAAAACCGATCGGTTAAATACCTGTTGGTTAATTTCACACAGGCTTCAATCGCTTCATCAGTATAAGAAACGTTGTGGTGATCTTCGTATTTGTCTTTTATATTATTAAGGATTTCTATAGTTTCCTCTACCGTGGTAGGCTCGACTATAACCTTTTGGAACCTTCTTTCTAAAGCACCATCTTTCTCGATATATTGACGGTATTCATCTAAAGTAGTGGCTCCAATACATTGAATTTCACCCCTGGCCAATGCAGGTTTAAACATATTGCTCGCATCCAGACTTCCTGTAGCGCCACCGGCACCTACAATGGTATGAATCTCATCTATAAAAAGAATAATATCATCATTCTTTTCAAGCTCGTTCATCACGGCTTTCATACGTTCTTCAAACTGGCCACGGTACTTGGTTCCTGCTACTAAACTTGCCAGATCCAAAGTTACCACGCGTTTATCGAAAAGTATTCTAGAAACTTTGCGCTGTACAATTCTAAGAGCTAAACCTTCAGCAATAGCCGATTTACCAACTCCGGGTTCACCGATTAGTAGTGGGTTGTTTTTCTTTCTTCTACTTAAAATCTGCGAAACTCTTTCAATCTCTTTCTGACGTCCAACTACAGGATCAAGTTTATCGTTTTCGGCCATCGCGGTTAGATCCCTTCCGAAGTTATCTAAAACTGGAGTTTTAGATTTTTTAGAAGTTTTCCCGGAACCGCTGCCGCCTCCGCTAAACGGATTATCCTTAGTAGCGTCATCTGTACTGCTATCATCATCAGAAAATGACTCTGCCGTTGGGTTATCCTGAAAATCAGTTTCATCGCTAGCTATCATATATTTGAATTGATCTTTAACCCCATCGTAGTCTACTTTAAGTTTATTAAGTAGCTTGGTAGTAGGGTCATTCTCATTTCTTAAAATGCAAAGCAGTAAATGAGCTGTATTTATATTAGAACTTTGAAAAAGCTTAGCTTCTAAAAAAGTTGTTTTTAGGGCGCGTTCTGCCTGGCGAGTAAGGTGTAAATTCCTTTTCTCGTTAGAAACCGCAGTAGATTCGGGATTTGCAGGGCTAAGTATTTCTACCTTACGTCTTAAATGACTTAAATCTATATCTAAGGCGTTTAATATATCTATGGCCTTGCCATCTCCATCTCGCAGCAAACCAAGCATAAGATGTTCAGTACCAATAAAATCGTGGCCTAAACGCAGTGCTTCTTCTTTGCTATATGCGATTACATCTTTTACTCTAGGGGAAAAATTATCATCCATCTTTATCTTCCTTTCTCTCTATGATTTATTCAGTACATAACTTTCAAAAATTGTACCTAATCCTATGATATTAGCTAATTGACAAAATTACTTTCAATAATCAAAGGGTAAAATAAGGAACTTATTAACGATAGCACACTAAATATTTGTTAATAAAATCTGGTTAAACAATACGCCAAACAGGGCTTTAACATCTATAAAATATGTAAATTGGCACGTTAGATTTGAGAACTAAAATAAAAATACAATATGGCTGAAGGAGAAAAGCTTATTCCTATAAATATTGAAGATGAAATGAAATCGGCCTACATTGATTATTCAATGTCGGTCATTGTGTCACGTGCTTTACCAGATGTTCGTGATGGTTTAAAACCGGTGCATCGCCGGGTTTTATATGGAATGTATGAACTTGGAGTACTTTCCAATCGCTCTTATAAAAAATCTGCCAGGATTGTTGGGGAAGTATTAGGTAAGTTTCACCCGCACGGAGATTCTTCGGTTTATGATACCATGGTGAGAATGGCTCAGCATTGGAGTATGAGGTATATGCTTGTAGACGGCCAGGGTAACTTTGGATCTGTAGATGGTGATAGCCCTGCGGCAATGCGTTATACCGAGGCCAGAATGCGTAAGATCAGTGAGGATATGCTTGCTGATATCGACAAGGAAACGGTAGATACTCAGTTAAACTTTGATGATTCATTAAACGAGCCCGTAGTACTTCCAACGCGTATTCCCAACCTTCTTGTAAATGGAGCCAGTGGTATTGCGGTTGGTATGGCCACTAATATGGCGCCTCATAATATCTCTGAAGTAATAGACGGAACCGTTGCTTATATAGACAATCACGACATTGAGATTGATGAACTTATGGAGCATATTAAAGCTCCAGATTTTCCAACCGGAGGAATAATTTATGGTTACGACGGAGTTCGTGAAGCTTTTAAAACCGGAAGAGGGCGTATTGTTATGCGCGCCAAATCTTCATTAGAAGAAATCAACGGGAAAGAGTTTTTAGTAGTTACCGAGATTCCTTACCAGGTGAATAAGGCAGATATGATCAAGAAAACTGCCGATCTTGTAAATGAAAAGAAAATTGAAGGGATTAGTCTTATTAGAGATGAATCTGATAGAAACGGGATGCGTATCGTTTATCAATTGAAACGAGATGCTATTCCAAATATCGTATTAAATACGCTTTATAAACATACTGCATTACAAACTTCTTTTAGTGTAAATAATATTGCGCTTGTGAATGGAAGGCCAGAGATGCTTAATTTAAAAGATATTATTTATCATTTTATTGAGCACAGGCACGAAGTTGTTGTAAGAAGAACAGAGTATGAACTCAAGAAAGCAGAAGATAGAGCTCATATCCTTGAAGGATTAATTATCGCTTCAGATAATATAGATGAAGTTATTGCATTAATTCGTTCTTCCAGCAATGCAGAAGAAGCCCGAAACAAATTAATAGAGCGTTTCGAGCTTACCGAAGTTCAGGCGAAGGCGATCGTAGAAATGCGATTGCGCCAGCTTACAGGACTGGAGCAGGATAAACTTCGTGCAGAGTATGACGAAATAATGGCAACCATAGAAGATCTTAAAGACATTTTGGCGCGTAAAGAGCGTAGAATGCAAGTTATTAAGGACGAACTTCTGGAAATAAAAGAAAAGTACGGAGACGAGAGACGTTCTACCATAGAATATTCTGGCGGCGATCTAAGTATAGAAGATATGATCCCAGATGAACGTGTGGTAATTACAATCTCTCACGCCGGATATATTAAAAGAACTTCCCTAAACGAATATAAAACGCAAAATAGGGGAGGAGTTGGCCAAAAAGGTTCTAATACAAGAAATGAAGATTTCTTAGAATATTTATTCTCTGGAACCAACCACCAGTATATGTTATTCTTTACTCAAAAAGGAAAATGTTTCTGGATGAGGGTTTACGAAATTCCTGAAGGTAGTAAAGCTTCTAAAGGTAGAGCTATTCAGAACCTTATCAATATAGACCCAGATGATCGCGTAAAAGCATTTATATGTACCCAGGATCTTAAGGATGAAGAGTATATAAATAAACATTATGTGATTATGGCCACCAAAAAAGGCCAGGTTAAGAAAACTTCTCTAGAGCAATATTCAAGACCCCGAACTAATGGTATAAATGCTATTACTATTAAGGAAGACGATGAATTGCTAGAAGCAAAGTTAACCAACGGTGATAGCCAGGTAATGCTTGCTGTAAGAAGTGGTAAAGCTATTAGGTTTGAAGAAGGGAAAACCAGACCCATGGGAAGAAACGCTTCAGGGGTAAGAGGAATTACACTTGCCGATGATAAAGACGAAGTAGTAGGAATGATCTCTGTTGAAGATTTTAATTCAGATATCCTTGTAGTTTCTGAAAATGGATACGGAAAAAGATCCAGCCTCGAAGACTATAGAATTACTAACCGTGGCGGAAAAGGTGTCAAAACAATTTCCATTACCGAAAAAACCGGAAGTCTTGTTGCAATTAAAAATGTATCAGATGAAGAGGATATCATGATCATCAATAAATCTGGAATTGTAATAAGAATGGAGGTCTCTAATCTTAGAGTTATGGGTCGTGCAACCCAGGGAGTTAGATTGATCAATCTTAAAGGGAACGATGCCATTGCTGCTGTTGCAAAAGTGCTTCATGATGAAGACGATGTAGAGCTCATGGAAGACCCGGAAAAGACTGAAGATGCTGAAGAAAACCCAAATGGCACAACTATTGTAGACGATAGTGAAGAATAACTAAATAAAAACCAAAACAAGATGAAAACTAATATTTTTACTGTAGCGTTGTCATTTTTATCGGTGGCTGCCGTTGCACAAAAAAGTGAAATTAGAGATGCGGGTGATGCCGTAGAAGATGGCAACTATGCAGAGGCCAAAACTGAATTACAAACTGCTGAATCTATGCTTTCTGAAGCTAATGAGAAGTGGACCGAAAGATTCTATCTTTATAAAGGACAAGCTTATTTAGGAAGTGGTGAGAATGCTTCTCTTGAAGACCTTGAGACTGCAGCTGAGGCTTTTCAAAAAGCTCAGGAGTTAGGCAATGAAGAAGAAGCCGTTCAGGGTTTTGATCAGGTTAGAAATGCCTTGGTTCAGAGTGCTATCAACGATCAAAATACTGAAGATTTCGAGAGTGCTTCAGATAAGTTGTACTACAGTTATCAATTAAATAAGCAGGATACTCTTTATTTATATTACGCTGCTGCCAACTCTTTAAATGGGCAGGACTATGCTACAGCATTAGAATACTATAAAGATCTAAAAGAATTAGGTTTTGATGGTTCTGGTGTGGAATATGTTGCCACCAATGTAGAAACTGGTGAGGAGGAGATAATGAGTACTAAAGAGCAGAGAGATATAATGCTTAAAACAGGGGAATATGAAAACCCTCAGGACCGTAAAATTCCTTCTAAAAAAGGGGAGATCGCTAAAAACATTGCTTTAATATATATCCAGCAAGGTGAAGATGAGAAAGCAATTGATGCGATTAAAGATGCGAAAGCTGAAAATCCTGACAATATTGCATTATTACAAGCTGAAGCTGATGTTTATTACCGAATGGGTAATAAAGAAAAGTATAATGAGTTGATGCAGGAAATGGTTAAGAAGAACCCTAACGATCCTAACGTATACTATAACCTTGGTGTTACTGCTGCTGAATTAGGCGATAATGAAAAAGCCATTGAATATTATAAGCAAGCGCTAGAGATTGATCCTGAAATGACAAATGCAAGAATGAACATTGTTGTTGCTATTCTTGCAAAAGAGCGTGACATCATTGATGAAATGAATGAGCTTGGAATGAGTAAGGAAGATAACAAGCGTTACGAGGAGCTTGAGGAAGAACGTAAAGAGATTTACGAACAAGCTGTTCCTTACCTTGAAAAAGTGATCGAATCAGATCCAGAAAATGTTAATGTGATAAGAACAGCTATAAACATCTACAACCAATTGGGTGAAGAAGAAAAAGCTGCAGAACTTAAAGCTAGATTAGAGTAATAATTCTCTAAATATATTTTAATAAACCACCGGACTTCCGGTGGTTTTTTTATTTCATTAAATAAAAAAAAGCCCAAAGTACAGGAAGCATTTTACCGAAAGATTAAGAATTAATAACAAGTTTTGAATGAAATCTAACGAGAGAATAATAATTATAGGAGGCGGTTTAAGCGGACTTACCTTAGCCTACAGGTTGTCACAAAAGAAAATAAAGACGACCGTGCTGGAAGCTTCATCAAGAATAGGCGGAAGGATACAAACAGTTAAAGGTAACCTGGGAACGCCTATGGAATTAGGTGCAACCTGGTTTTCAGACCTGCATCCAAATCTAAACTCTTTAATTGAAGAATTAGAACTGAAAAAATATCCGCAATTTTCAAGAGGTAAATCATTGTTTCAAACCAAATCATTCGAGCCTCCGCAGGAATTTTTTGTCCCAGAATCTGAAAATTCATCTTACCGCATAGTAGGCGGTACGCAAATGTTGATTAATACTTTGAGTCAGAAACTACCTTCTGGAACTCTACGGCTTAATTCAAAAGTTACTTCTGTTGCAGAAGTTGGTGATCAATTATCGGTAGAAATTGCTAATGAAGAAAGTCAATTTGCCGATAAAGTTATCTTGTGTTTACCGCCTCAGCTAGCCGGTACACAGATAAAATTTACTCCTAATTTGCCGGCTGATATGTCAAAAATTTTACCTGAAGTTCAAACCTGGATGGCAGGTAGTATAAAATTCGCCCTGGAATATAAAGAGCCCTTTTGGAGGAATGCAGGATACTCAGGAATGTTTTACAGTCATTGCGGAATCGTTGCAGAAATGTACGATCATACTAATTTTGAACAAAATAAATTTGGATTTACGGGCTTTCTAAATGCTGGTGCAGTAAGTTATTCCCGGGAATTACGAGAAAAACTTGTATTGAAACAGTTAGATGAATTACTGGGAAAGAAAGCATTGGCACCCATAACTTATAAAGATAAAATTTGGGTAGATGAATTTATATCGGAAGGAAAACAATTAGTTCAAAGACCGCATCAAAATAATGGCCATCCGCTTTTACAACAGAGCTACCTGAATGGAAAATTATACTTCTCTGGAACAGAAAACGCAGTTGAATTTGCAGGTTATATGGAGGGAGCGGTTATTTCTGCCTTTAATACTCTAGCCAAATTAGGTTTTCACGAGAGATAAAGATAATCTGAATCTCTATAATACTTCCAACACAAAAAAACGACCTATTCCTTTTTTATACTTCTATGATTATTATCATAAATAACTGGTTTATAATTAGTTATTTTTAATCTTTAAGTGAAAAGTAATTTTCATCGTCCCTAAATCAGCATTTTGAATACCCCCCAATCATTATTAATTAAAAATGAAAAATTATGAAAAGAGCGGAGAACAAAGTGGTTATCGTAACCGGCGGTGCATTGGGAATCGGCAGGGAAACTTGCATTTTACTGGCAAAAGAAAAAGCAAAAGTTGCAGTAACAGATATTCTTGACCGGGAAGGGGAGGAGTTGGTAGCTGAAATAAAAAAATCAGGTGGTATAGCAAAATACTGGCACCTTGATGTTTCTGATGAACAGGAAGTTAAAAAAGTATATGCTGAAGTAGTCGAAGAATTCGGCAAACTTGACGCTACGGTAAATAATGCAGGTATTGCCGGTGTGGACAAACCAACTCATGAATTAACTGAAGATGAATGGGATTCTGTTATGAGCATAAATGTTAAAGGTGTTTTTTTCTGCACCAAGCATGCGATTCCACATATGCAGAAATCAGGAGGAGGAAGTATTATCAACCTTTCTTCAATTTACGGGATCATTGGGGCGGGAGATATTCCACATTATCATGCTTCAAAAGGAGCTGTTAGATTAATGGCCAAGAATGATGCATTAATTTATGCTAAAGATAAAATAAGAGTTAACTCTGTACACCCGGGATTCATCTGGACTCCGTTGGTAGAAGAATTTGGCAAAGATGTTCCAGATTTCAGGGAAAATCTTAATAAGTTTCATCCTATTGGACACGTAGGGGAACCTATGGATATTGCCTATGGAATACTGTATTTGGTATCAGATGAATCTAAATTTGTTACCGGCAGTGAATTGGTTATAGACGGAGGATACACCTGCAAGTAATTTGTCTCTGAAGATCTATTCAAATTATATTATATAAAAAAGAAGGATCAAGGATTTAACCAAGTTTATTGAGGAGTATCTTTATAATTCTATTGAGTAGGCGGGAGGAGAAGATGAAACTTCTAGTCTAGGAACGTTCTTATAAGAACAAGGAAAAATCCGAAAATAAAAATTGAGGTAAAAATAAGCTTATTATGTTTTGCTAGCCAGTTGGGCAGGAAGATGTGAAAATTTTCTTTTTGGGAGCTTGAATATTTTCGCGCAATAAGCGTAATCGGGCAAAACATTTTAAAGATAAGTAGCACAAAGCCTTCTGCTATTACCAGTCCTATAGCGACCCAGGTGAAAGTGTTAATCTGGTTAGTAAGCCCTGAATAAACAATATAGAAGATAATTGACACGAAAAATAGCCACACCAGGGTGTGAATTAACTTAAGGAATAATAGTTTTTTATCCTTTACCATCGGGAAAACTAAAATATTCTAACCGGATGGGCTTTTAAAATTAACTAACATTCACTAAGTTGTCAAACTAAATAAGAATTAAATTTTTAATTTCGCTGGTTTTGAGCTTATGATTGGTAACTGAATAGCCTTAAGTTTAAAATACTAATAGGATTGTATGTTAATTATTGGAATTAATTAAAAAATTTAGAGAAACTTCACTCTTCGCTTTTTATTTAGCTTGTTATTATTATTTTAGAGAAATAGAAAAATACTAAGATTAATTCACTATTTTATATTTAAAAATTAGATATGGGAAGACCTTCCACAAAACCTAAAGATCTGCGTGACGGATATTATATTGAAGTCCGTAATAAAAATCAAAGAACTGGAATAAAAATCCGTAGGGATACCAAAGAACAACTGCTTCTGGCAATAGAGGAATATAAAGAAAGTAAAGAAGTTATTGTTCTGGGTAAATCTGAAAACGGAGTAATGAAAGATATTCCAGGCCTTGAAAGCAATTCGTAGGCTTAGATTTAAGCCATACTTGGCCTCAAAATTGGAATTATTTAATAAACTTTGTTCCCTAAACTTTAAATGAGTACACGAAGTAAAACTCACAATTCATTTTTCCAGAGCATCGACATTATAAAAATATAAATCGAAAGCTCAAGAATAGCTCTTATAAAATTTATAGCTGTTCAATCTTGAGAAATAGCAAAGGGTAATTATATGATCAACATATAGTTACCCTTTATTTATGGTTTTTTGATAAGTTGATAGTCGGGGGCAATAAAGCGTTTTATGTGGACGGCATATCCTGTATTTTATAGTTTTGGAAGATTCAATGCCTTTCAGATTAGCTTCAAAATTGAGATGAAATAACAATATACCGAGTGATTTATCTTTTATGTGTGTTAAACCTCCTTACTATAAGGAATGATTCCAAAAACTTTCTATCTCAGTTTAGTAAATTTTAAGAAAGACATTTGCAGCAATAGCCCTCATGGTTTGTACAATCAAAGTTGTGATGTTTTGGCTCATTATGCGCTTTTTTGGATCATAAAATCAAATTCAATATGCGTTCCTTGATCATTGCGTTCTCTCATCTTCCCATTTAGTTGCAGGGTAAGTAATTGTACCAATTGCGATCCGAAACCTGTGCCTCTAGGAGCAAGTCCTGCTGTTTTCCCAATACCATTATCTGTCACCTCCAGTCTTAAATTTTGATTACTGCTTTTTTCCAGACTTATATTGATAACGCCCTGTTGCTGTTTTGGAAATGCATACTTAAGGGCATTAGTGAGCAGCTCATTCACAATAAGGCCAATGGGAACGGCTGTATCAATATCTAGTTCCAGGTTATCCATAGCGCATTCAATTTTTACCCGCTCTTCTGCATTGAAGCTGTCGAGAATGCCTTCACCCAGGTTGAGGAAGTAATCCTTCATTTCAATACTTCCCAGATTTGTACCTTGATATAATTTTTGATGAATAATGCCCAATTGTACCCTATTTTGGCTGGCAATCATGGCATCTTTAGTTGCAGGGTCATCTATTTGAGCCGACTGCAAGGCAATCAGGCTTTTTACCATTTCTAAATTATTCTTGACACGATGATGTATTTCTTTAAGTAGCAATTCGTTTTCTGCATTGCGTTGATCAAGCAACACATTTTTTTCGGCTAACTCTCCATTTAATGCTCTTAACTTTTGATTACTAGTTTGTTTAAGTCTATAATTACGATACAATAGGGCGAGCAATAAGGCACCAATAATTAAGGCAACAGTATAAATAGTTTGTTGTTGTTGATTAGCAGCAAGCTCTTTATGAAGAACCCCCATTTGTTAGGACAGCTTAGCTGTTAAATTAAGTTCTATTTTTCATTTTTTAAGCAGCTTTTCTATCTTGTTGCAAATATCGAT